>JBBRWV010000005.1:0-54565 GCA_038248985.1 Phycisphaerae bacterium | reverse complement strand
GCGATCCTGTTACACAAGCTGGGGCTGACGCTGCCGCGGAGCCTGGAGGTGGTGGATTTGTAGTGAAGACTTTTAGGAAAAAAGGGCCTTGGCACCATCGCCAAAGGCCTTTTTGCTCGCAAACTGCGGAAGTTGGGCTAGAAAACCGTCGCCGCCCTCCTCCCACCCTCCTTCCCCCCAAAAATCCTCCTCAAATTTCCGTTGACGTTCAGTATTCGTTCGGTATACTTAGTCCCTACTTTCAGCCACAATTCTTGTCCGTTACCTGTGGCTGTTCACCCTTACAGAAGGAATCCACAATGTCCAAAGAAGCACCCACCCCACGCGAATCCGCCCTCGACCGCGCCCTCGCTCAAATCGAAAAACAGTATGGCAAAGGCGCCATCATGTCCCTCGACGGCGTCAACCCCCTCGCCATCGACGGTATCCCCACCGGTGCCCTCTCCCTCGACATCGCCCTCGGCGGCCGCGGCATGCCCAAAGGTCGCATCTGCGAAGTCTTCGGGCCCGAATCCTCCGGCAAAACCACCCTCTGCCTCCACATCATCGCACAAGCCCAAAAACTCGGTGGCGTCGCCGCCTTCGTCGATGCCGAACACGCCCTCGACCCCACCTGGGCCAAACGCCTCGGCGTCTCCCTCAAAGACCTCCTCGTCTCGCAGCCCGACACCGGCGAACAAGCCCTCGAAATCGTCGAAATGCTCGTCCGCTCCAACGCCGTCGACGTCATCGTCATCGACTCCGTCGCCGCCCTCATCCCCAAGTCCGAAATCGAAGGCGAAATGGGCGACGCCACCATGGGCACCCAGGCCCGGCTCATGTCCCAGGCCATGCGCAAACTCACCGCCGCCGTCAGCAAGTCCCGCTCCCTCGTCATCTTCATCAACCAGATCCGCATGAAAATCGGCGTCATGTTCGGTAACCCCGAAACCACCACCGGCGGCAACGCCCTCAAATTCTACTCCTCCATCCGCATCGATATCCGCCGCATCAACGCCATCAAAGAAGCCGACGTCGCCATCGGCAACCGCGTCCGCGCCAAAGTCGTCAAAAATAAAATCGCCCCCCCGTTCCGCGAAGCCGAATTCGACATCCTTTTCGACTCCGGCATCTCCTACGAAGGCGACATGCTCGACCTCGGTGTAAATGAAAACGTCATCGAAAAATCCGGCGCCTGGTTCAACTACGGCCCCGTCCGTATGGGCCAGGGTCGCGAACAAGCCCGCCAATTCCTTAAAGACAATCCTGACGTCGCCAAGGAAATCCGCGAAAAGGTCCTGGCCAAAAAACTCGCCATCGAATCCCCCGCCGACCCCGCCGAACGCAAAGAGAAAGAAGCCAAAGACGCCAAGGATGCCAAAGACGCCAAAGAAGGCAAGGAACCAAAAGAAGTGAAAGAAGGTCGTCCGTCCAAAGGCGGCAAATAATAAACCCCGTGTTTTTCATGAGGTCGCTGATCCCTTACTTTCAGGATGAAGATTTATGTACATCGGCGTGGATTATTACCCCGAACATTGGCCACGCGAACGTTGGAAAACCGACGCTCAGGCCATGCACAAAGCTGGCTTCAACGTAGTCCGGCTCGCGGAGTTTTCCTGGGTCAACATGGAGCCCGTTGAAGGTCAGTATGAGTTTGGCTGGCTCGACGACGCCATTCAGTTGTTGGGAAAACAGGGGATCTCGGTAATCCTCGGTACGCCCACCGCGGTCATGCCCGCGTGGATGGCCCGCAAGTATCCCGAATGTCTCGCCACCAATCGCGATGGCCGCCGTGAGGTGTGGGGTGTGCGCAAAAACAACTGCTTCACCTCCGCCACCTATTGCCTCTTCTCCGAACGCATCACCCGCGCAATGGCTGCCCACTTTGCCAAAACACCCACCCTCATCGGCTGGCAAACCGATAACGAGTTTGGTGGTCCCTACTGTTACTGCCATTCGTGCCGGCACGCATTTCAAGATTACCTCCGCGAAAAATATGCCGGCCTGGAGGAACTGAATCGCGCGTGGGGTACGCACTTTTGGGGTCATCGCTATTTGCGTTGGGATGAAATCCCCATCCCCGTCGATTTTTCTACACATAATCCGTCCGCGTGTCTTGACTGGCAGCGATTCGCTTCTGATATGAACGTACGCTTCCAGCATGCACAAGTCGTTATTCTTCGCGAGTTGTGCCCTCGGCATTTCATCACTCACAACCTCATGGGCCTCTATAAACAAATCAACTACTTCGACCTCGCCCGCGAACTCGATTTCGTCTCCTGGGATAATTATCCCGTGTGGGGTCGCCCCGACATCCGCTACTCCGCATCCCTGGCCGCCGACCTCATGCGCGGACTCAAATCAAAAAATTTCTGGATCATGGAGCAAACCGCCGGATCCGGCGGATGGAGCGAAGCCGGGCGCAATCCCTACCCCGGTGAAATCCGTTCCGTCGCCTATCAGCAGCTGGCCCACGGTGCCGATGGGCAAATCTGGTTCCGCTGGCGAACCTGCACCGCCGGACGCGAACAGTATTGGCACGGCCTCCTGCAGCACGATGGCAAACTCAACCGCCGCTACAAGGAAGCCGCTCAGGTCGCCCAAGAATATCATCAACTCGCCCAACATCTCGAAGGCACAACAGTCCGACCCTCAGTCGCCATCGTTTACGACTACGACTCCATGTGGGCCACCGATATACAAAAACTGTTTCCGGGCAACGACTATCCCACCACTGTCGCCCGATACTACAACGCCCTCTTCCGCGCCGGCACCAATGTGGACGTGGTCCCCACCAGCGCAGATCTGTCCAAGTATAAATTAGTCCTCGCGCCCAATTTGCACATCCTTCCCGATGACATCGCACATAAACTTAGCGCTTTTGTCAAAAATGGCGGAGTGCTTTTCACTGATTGCCGCACCGGCGTCAAAGACGCAACTTCCTTGTGTTATGACCGCGTCCTCCCCGGTTTGCTCGCACCGGCTCTCGGCCTGGAAATTCCCGAATACGACTGCCTCGCCACAGATATGAAATTTCCGCTCATCGGCAAGGAATTCACCGGCGATTTTTCCGCTGTTCATTACACCGACTGGATACGTCCCACCACTGCCGAAACCCTTGCGACCTATGACGCCTGGCACTTGAAGGATTATTCCGCACTTACCCGCAATGCGTTTGGAAAAGGCTCCGCCTATTACCTGGGCACACTTGTTAGCCAGCCTGAATTCTATGATCGCCTGATCTCGTTGCTGCTCGAATCCGCCCGGATCAAGCCCCTCATCGTTCCACCGGCCGGCGTCGAAGTTTCCGTCCGCCAGCGAGGAGCAAAGAAAATTGTATTCTTAATCAACCACACGGAAGAACTCCAAACCGTCGAACTTCCGGCTTCCAAACTGGAACTGCTGCAGAACCAAAAAATAAAATCCCTCGATCTGCCCCGCCACGGCGTGGCCGTCGTTCGCTGGTAATAACTTCCACGTCTCTTAACAGATACGTTATCCGAGGCATCATTGCGCCAAGGGGGTCGAACGTGAGCGCGCGTTCTTTCGCTGGGTGGTCAATCGCTGTAAACTTCTCGACCCAAGTGATTTACCCGTTTGAAAGAGTTTTCATGGCTGCGCCGATTGAAATTGCCCGACAGGTCGCCCGACGGAGGACGTTTGCGATTATTTCGCATCCGGATGCCGGCAAGACGACATTGACGGAAAAGCTGCTGCTGTATGGGGGAGCGATTCATTTGGCGGGTTCGGTGACTTCGCGGAAGCAGCAGCGGGCCGTAACTTCGGATTGGATGGAGTTGGAACGTCAGAGGGGGATTTCGGTTACGTCGACGGTGCTGCAGTTTGAGTATCGGGACCGCGTGATCAATTTGCTGGACACGCCGGGGCACAAGGATTTTTCGGAAGATACGTACCGGGTGCTGACGGCGGTGGATGCGGCGGTGATGGTGATCGACGCGGCTAAGGGTATTGAAGAGCAGACGCGGAAGTTGTTTGAGGTGTGCCGCCGGCGCGGGATACCGATCTTTACGTTCATGAACAAACTGGATCGTCCATCGCGGGATTTGTTGGGGTTGTTGGACGAGTTGGAATCGGTGTTGGGAATTCATGCGGTGGCGATGAACTGGCCGCTGGGGACGGGGCCGGATTTCAAGGGAGTTTTTGATCGGCAGTTGCAGCAGGTGCATCTTTTCGAGCGGACGCCGCAGGGTGCTTATCGGGCTCCGGAGACTGTGGCAGGGATTGGAGATGAGTTGGTGCGTCATGCTTTGTCGCCGTCGCTGTATGCGCAGACGGTGGACGAGTTGGCGATGCTCGAGGGTGCGGGGGCGATGTTCGATCAGACGGCGGTATCGGCGGGGAAGCAGACCCCGGTTTATTTTGGAAGCGCGATCAACAATTTTGGCATTCAGGCTTTGCTGGATGCGTTTCTGGAACATTCGCCGGCACCGACGCCGCGGGTGGCGGGTGGTGTGCCGGTGGTGCCGGAGCATCCGGATTTTTCAGGGTTTATTTTCAAGATCCAGGCGAATATGGATCCGAAGCATCGGGATCGGATTGCGTTTATCCGGATTGTGTCGGGGGCGTTTGAGCGGGACATGACGGTGCGTATTGTGCGGACGGGCAAGGTGATTCGCTTGGCGAGCACGCACAAGTTGTTTGGGCGGGAGCGCGAAACGGTGGATACGGCGTATCCGGGGGATGTGCTGGGGTTGGTGGGGCATCCGGACTTACGGATTGGCGACACGATTACGACGGGATCAATTGCGGCGTTTGATGAGATACCGCGATTTTCACCGGAGTGTTTTGCATATCTGCACAGCACGAATTCAAAGCGGACCAAGCAATTTCGGGAGGGATTGGAGCAGTTGGTACAGGAGGGGGTGGTGCAATTGTTGTATCGGATTGATGCGACGTCGCGGCTGCCGCTGTTGGCGGCGGTGGGGGCGTTGCAGTTTGATGTGATACATTTTCGGTTGCTGAATGAGTACGGGGCGGACTCACGGTTGGAGATGGCGTCATGGCGGCATTTGCGATGGCTGACGAATCCGAAGGATGCGGAGGCGTTGCGCGAGGCGATTTTGCCGACGGGAGTGGTGTTGATGGTGGATCAGCATCAGCGTCCGACCCTGCTGTTTGAGACGGCGTGGTCGCTGCGTTATTTCGGGACGCAGTTTCCGACGATTGGGCTTCAGGATACTCAGAGTGATGTGGCGACGGGCTGAGAGGTCAGGGGTGAGGGGTCAGGGGGTGGTGAGCAGGATGAAGAATTGGACGGTGCCTTTTTCGGGGCCGCATTTGCGGCACCAGTATTTGGCGTGTTTGGGAGGGCGTTTGTGGCGGTGGTATTCTTTGCCGCAGGTTTTGCATTGGGCGCGCCAGCGGCCAGAGGGCATGATGGCTTCGCCTTTGTCGCAGGCAACGGGTTGGCAGCCGATGCGGCGACAGGTGGCTTTCCAGATTGGGCCATGGCCGGCTTTCTGGCCGGCGAGGGCGTGGGCGATTTCGTGGAGGAGGGTTTCGCGGATTTGCGGTTCGTCATTGTGGGTAACGAAGTGGTGGGAGAGTTCGATGCGTTTCTCGCGGTAGCGGCAGAGGCCGAGGGCGCGCTTGCGGCGGTTCCAGCCGAAGTGCCAATCGGAGAGTTGGAAGTCGGCGAGGAGCTGGTGGGCGAGGGATTGGGTTTCGGGAAAGTTCATCCGGGCGCTCTTTAGGGGTCAAGGGTCAGGGCGTTACACGGGGAGGGTGGTTCGCAAGCGGGCGATGATGGGGGGGATGATGGCGAGGGCGGCGTCGATGTCGGCGGGAGTGGTGAAGCGGCTGAGGCTGAACCGTACGGCGCCGTGGGCAAGGCGGTCGGGGAGGTGCATGGCGCGGAGGACGTGGCTGGGTTCGAGGCTGCCGCTGGAGCAGGCGGCGCCGGCGGAGGCGCAGAGGGTTTGCTCGCTGAGGAGGAGGAGGATGGCTTCAGCTTCGAGGCCGGCGAAGGCGATGTTGGAGGTGTTGGGGAGGCGGTTTTCAAGGTCTCCGTTGATGTGGGTGTCGGGGATGAGGGAGTGGATTTGGTTTTCGAAGCGGTCGCGGAGTGATTGGATTTGGGCCGAGTCTTTTTGGAGATCGAGATGGGCGAGTTCGGCGGCTTGGCCCATGCCGACGAGGGCGGGGACATTTTCGGTGCCGCCGCGGCGATCGTGTTCCTGGGGGCCGCCGCGTTGCCAGGGTTGCCAGCGAGTGCCGCGGCGGATGTAGAGGGCGCCGGTGCCTTTGGGGCCGTGGAATTTGTGGGCGGAGATAGAGAGGAGGTCGAGGGGGAGGTCACGGAGGTCGAGGGGGATTTTGCCGGCGGCCTGGACTGCGTCAACATGGAAGGGGACGTTGTGTTTTCGGCAGAGTTCGCCGAGTGTGCGAATGTCAAAGAGGGTGCCGGTTTCGTTGTTGGCCCACATGATGCTGGCGAGTGCGACATCGGTATTTTGGAGGGCGAGTTTGAAGGCGTCGAGGCCGAAGCGGCCGTGAAGGTCGACGGGGATTTCGATGATGCGGTGGCCCTGTTTGGCGAGGGCTTGGACGGGTTCGCGGATGGCGGAGTGTTCGACACTACTGACAATGAGAGTTTTGCGGGGGGCGCGCATGGCGAGGAGGCCGTGGAGTGCGGCGTTGTCCGATTCTGTGCCTCCGCTGGTGAAGAGGATTTCCTTGGCATCGCATCCGAGCAACTCCGCGACTTGAAAGCGCGCTTGTTCGATGGCTTGGCGGGATTCTTGGCCGAAGCGGTGGGTGCTGCTGGGATTGCCGTAGCGATCGGTGAGGAAGGGGAGCATGGCGTCGCGGACGGCTGGGTCGAGTTGGGTGGTGGCGTTGTTGTCGAGATAGATCATAGCCCGAGATTGTAGCGTGGTTTCAGAGATTGGGAGCAATGACGAATGATAAATGACGAAGGGGCTAGAGGGGACGGATTTCGATGAGGTGGATCCAGTTGCCACCGGGGTCTTGGAAGAGGGCCATGCGGGCGAGGCCGGATTCGGTGTGGAGGAGTTCGCAGGGGATGTGGTGCTGGCGGAGTTGCTCGAGGGCGGAATCATAACGGCGGACGGTGAGGATGAGTTTGCCCTGGACGGGCGTCTCGGCGGAGATCTCGTCAGCGGGGGCGTGACGTTGTTCGATCAGGACGTGGTGCTGAAAGTAATGAAAGTGGAGATGGTCGGTAGTGGCTTCGACGAAGGCGAGGCCGAGGAGCTTTTCGTAGAAGTCGCGAAATTTTTGGGTGGGGACGTGGGAGGAGTAGAGGGTGACATTGCTGACGGCGAGGACTTCGACGATGGGAATGAGGGGTGGATCGCGGGGCTTGAGAGGAGGGAGGTAGTTTTCGGGGTTGTCGTATTCAATGGTCATGGGGGAGAGGATAGCTTCGTGTTGGGGTGGGTTCAATGATAGGATGGCGCGGCAGGTTTGAGATGCGAGGTACGCTGTATGAGTAGTGACGAGGTGACTCCGGTACATTTGCATTTGCGCAAGACGGAGGCGTTAGACATTGCGTGGGGGGATGGGGTGAAGGCGGAGCTGCCGGTGCGGTACTTGCGGAAGCATTGCCCGTGCGCGGGGTGCCAGGGGGAGCGGGATTTGCTGGGTCGAACGCTGATGCCGATTGTGAAGACGACACATGACGGGCCGATTGAGGCGACGGGTGCGGAGTTGGTGGGGAATTATGCGATGCGGATCCGGTGGTCGGACGGGCACGATGCGGGGATTTACACGTTTCAGTATTTGCGGGAGTTGGCGGAGCTGTTTGGGCGGGGGGAGGAGCCGGAGATTCGGAAGCATGCGTCCGCTGGGGATTGAGAAGTGCGGGGTGGTGGGTAGCGACTGGGTGCGTGTGCCGATACACTACCCGCCATGATTCACAGGAAGCAGCAGATGAAAATATTGTTCATGGTGATGGCGATGTGGCTGGCGATCGGTGCGGGTGGATGCGGCATGGTGCGGCGGCCGGTGACGATTGAACCGGTGGGGCGGAAGCAGGCGGTGATTCAGCCGAAGTTCAGCAGCATTACGTACCGGGTAGATCAGGACGGGACGCTGTATTTTGTGGGTCGGGCGAGTACGTATGACAAGGCTCTGAATGAGACGGTGGAGCAGATGCTGACGGCGCGGGTGTTCTGGCGGCCGAAGGGCGGGGTGACGAGCATGAATCCGACATCGTTGAATGCGACGTATCGGTATGTGGTGATGACATCGACGGCGGTGGGGATGTACGAAGGGGCGGGGTTCATACGGATTCGCGGGAAGCCGGGAAAGGGAAAGATCGATGCGCGGTTGATGGATGGGGATTTGCGGTTGTCGGAGGCGAGCACGAGTTTTGTGGACAATATTGGGCGGTGCCGGGTGCGAGGTAATTTTACGGCGCGGTACGACGAGGCGGCGACGATGGAGACGATGTTGCAATCGCATCGGGACTTTTTTTACAGGTCGCAGAATTTGAAACCGGAAGAGAAAAAAGGCGCGGAGACGGCGCCGGGAACGCAGCCGGCGACGCGGACGTCTCGGCTGGAGTGAAAGCGCGTCTATTTTTTTGGAGAGCGAAATGAGCGTGATGAAGATGATGCTGCGGGCGGTGGCGGGATGCGGGCTCATGATTGCAGCGGCGGGGATGGGGAGTTGCGGCGATGGTGGGAATGGGGCGGGCGTGGCGGGGACGACGATCAAGGTTGGCAGTCTGAATTCGATGACGGGACTCAACAGCACTTTTGGGCAGTCGAGCGATAAGGGGATTCGGCTGGCGGCGAAGGAACGCAATGCGAAGGGGCCGCTGCTGGGGAAGACTGTGGAGATTGTGACGGCGGACACGGAATCAAGCCCGCAGAAGACGCCGCTGGCGATGTTGAAGTTGCTGGAGCAGGACAAGGTGTGCACGGTGCTGGGGGAGGTGGCGAGCAGTCGGAGCAAGGCGGCGGCGCCGGAGGCGCAGCGGAACCGAGTGCCGCTGCTATCGCCGGCGAGCACGAATCCGACGGTGACGCAGATTGGGGATTATGTTTTTCGGAGCTGTTTTACGGATGATTTTCAGGGGGTGTTGATTGCGAAGTTCACAGCGGAGAATTTGAAGATCAATAAGGCGGCATTGCTGGTGGATGTGGGGAATGATTATTCAACGGGGCTGGCGAAAGTGCTGGAGGCGGAGTTTCCGAAGCTGGGCGGGACGATTGTGGGGCGGGAGAATTATTCAGCGGGGGCAACGAATTTCAAGACACAGTTGACGAACCTGAAGAGCTTGAATCCTGATATTGTTTTTCTTCCGGGGTACTACACGGAGGTGGCACCGATTGTGAACCAGGCGCGGGAGTTGGGGATGACGTGTCCGTTTATCGGGGGGGATGGATGGGACAGCGAGGTGACATTGAAAATGGGCGGAAAATCGCTGGAGGGGTGCTATTACACGAACCACTATTTCGCGGGGGACCAGGACCCAAAAGTGGTAGAGTTTGTGGCGAAGTACAAGAAGGAATTCAACGGGGAGTCTCCGGACGCGATGGCAGCGCTGGGGTATGACGCGGCGAATATTTTGTTCAAGGCGATCGAGGATGCCGGGTCGGCGGATCCGCCGAAGATTCGGGATGCTTTGGCGAAGACGAAGGATTTTCCGGCGGTGACGGGGAGCATCACGATTGATGCGGAGTGGAACGCGAAGAAGCCGGGCGTGGTGCTGAAGTTTGAAGGCGGCGCGATCAAGATGGTGACGCGCGTTCAGCCGTAATTGCGTGCGGGCGAGACATTCGGGGATTTCCGAAGGACTGGGAATCCGGGCTTTTGATGATTCGGCGCTATGGACTATTTTCTACAGCAGTTGGTCAACGGACTGGCGGTGGGGAGCTTGTATGCGTTGATTGCGCTGGGGTACACGATGGTGTACGGGGTGCTGCGTCTGATTAATTTTGCACATGGGGAGGTGTTCATGGTGGGGGCGTTTGCGGGGGCGTATACGGCGCGAGCGTTGACGGGGGACAAGACGGAGCAGACCTTCTGGCAGGCGTGCGTGGGAGTGATGGTGGCGGTGATGGTGTGCAGTATATTGGGATGGGCGATTGAGCGGTTTGCGTATCGGCCTTTGCGGAACAGTTCGCGGTTGTCGGCGTTGATTACGGCGATTGGGGTTTCGCTGTTGATTCAGAATCTGGCGAATATTGAGTGGCAGTTTGCAGGGTATCGGTGGTTTGGATCGACGCCGACGAATTATCCGGCGATTATCGGGGCGGGTGAGCCGGTGCAGGTGATTCATCGGTTGCTGGGGGTGAACGTGGTGTGGAAAGATGTGCTGCTGCTGGCGACGACGGGGGCGGTGCTGGTGGTGTTGTGGTTTATCGTGCAGCGGACGCGCAGCGGGAAGGCGATGCGGGCGGTGAGCCAGAGTTACGATTCGGCGCGGCTGATGGGGGTGAATATTGATCGCATCGTGAGTTTCACGTTTATTCTGGGCAGTGCGATGGCGGCGGTAGGGGGGTGTTTGTTTTGCATCAAGAACCCATCAGCGACGCCGACGATGGGGGTGATCTTCGGATTGAAGGCGTTTGTGGCGGCGGTGATCGGAGGGATTGGGAATATTCCAGGCGCGGCGGCGGGCTGGCTTTTGCTTGGTTTGGTGGAGACATTTGTGTCGTCGATGGGGTATTCGCGGTATGAGAGTGCGATTGCTTTTGTGATTCTGGTGATGGTGCTTCTGATCAAGCCGGAGGGAATTTTCGGCAAGGCAGCGCCGGAGAAGGTGTAGACGCGATTGAATACCGGAACGCGGACAAGCTCGGCGCATGGCGCCATCTTTTTGGGGATCGTGGTGGTGATTGCGCTGCTGTCGCCGTGGCTGGATGTGCGGGGGAGCGGGGCGTGGCTGTCGGCATCGTCGCACACATTGATGTATGACATTGCGCTGAACGTTATTCTAGCGATGGGGCTGAACCTGGTGCTGGGGATGACGGGGCAGTTTTCGATCGGGCATGCGGGATTTCTGGCGGCGGGGGCGTATGCGGCGGTGGTGGTAGCGGGGAAGCCGGAGTGGTTTGTGCCGCAGTTGGCATTTTGGCACGGGACGTTGGAGCTATCGGTGACTGCGGGATTTGTTGCTATCATGCTGACGGGGACGGCACTGGCGATTGCGGTGGCGGCGGTGTTGGGGCTGGTGGTGGGATTGCCGACGCTGCGGCTGCGCGGGGATTACCTGGCGATTGCGACGTTGGGTTTTGGCGAGATCGTGGCCGTTGTGATTGGGAACAGCGATTATCTGGATGCGACATCGGGTGCGGGAATTTATGCGTGGCGAGCGCCGTGGTTGAACAGTGAAGCGGGGAAGGCTTCGCCGCTGCACGACGTGGTGCAGAAGCATTTGTTTGATACGCCCTACCTGGTGAGTTCATTCTGGATTTTGCTGGGGACGGCGGTGACGATTTACGTAGTGCGGAACATCAAGTATTCGACGAGCGGGCGGGCGTTGCTGGCGGTGCGGGAGGATGTGATTGCTTCCGAGGCGGTGGGGGTGCCAACAACGCGGTATAAAGTGACGGCGTTTGTGATAGGGGCAGCGCTGGCGGGGATGGCGGGAGGTATGCTGTCGCATCACAAGCAACTGAATCCGCAGGATTTTACTTTTTTGCGGTCGGTGGAGATTTTGCTGATTGTGATATTGGGCGGGCAGGGGTCGATTACGGGGTGCATTCTGGCGGCGATTGCGGTGACGCTGGTGCCGGAGTCGTTGCGGAGCGGGCTGCCGCGGTCGTGGAACCTGGATGCAACGCTGATAGATAAGTGGCGTCTGGTGGTTTATGCGGTGTTGATCATTGCGGCGATGTTGTTTCGCCCACAGGGGTTGATGGGGCGTTTCGAGGTAGCGGATGTATGGCGGTGGGCGCGGAGGAAGTGGGGCGCGGGCAGGGCTGAGGAGAAGGTGGCGCAGGAGGTGGTGACGGCGGGAATATCGACATTGGTGGCGGAGAAGGAGGACTTGCGGGCGGGGCAGGCGGCGCAGGCGGGGCCGCTGCTGGTGGCGGAGAACGTGACGATGAATTTTGGCGGGTTGTGCGCGGTGGATTCGTTTGGGCTGTCGCTGAGGGCGGGGGAATTGGTGGGTCTGATCGGGCCGAATGGAGCGGGGAAGACGACGGTGTTCAATGTGTTGACGGGGGTCTATCGGCCGACGAGAGGGGATATTCGGGTGTGTGAGCGGTCGATTGTGAAGTTGCGGCCGCACGCGATCAGCAAACGGGGTGTGGCGCGGACGTTTCAGAACATTCGGCTGTTTGCGAATTTGAGCGTGCTGGACAATGTCATGATTGCGCAGCACGCCCATCATCGGCAGGGGATACTGGCGGCGGTTTTGCGGACGCCGGGCTTTTTTGAGGAAGAAGCGGAAAGCCGAAAGCGGGCGCTGGGGTACATGGATATTTTTGGTTTGGCGGACAAGGCGCGGGAACAGGCGAACAGTTTGAGCTATGGCGATCAGCGGCGCCTGGAGATCGCGCGGGCGCTGGCCACACGGCCAAAGTTGCTGCTGCTGGACGAACCGGCGGCGGGGATGAACCCGACTGAGAAGCGAGAATTGATGGATTTGATTCAGACGATTAGGTCACGTTTTGGGCTGACGATATTGATTATTGAGCATGATATGAAGGTAATCATGGGGATCTGCGAGCGGATCATCGTGCTGGATTATGGCAAGACGATCGCGACGGGAACGCCGGAGGAGATTCGACGAAATCCGGCGGTGATCGAGGCGTATCTTGGCGCATCAGCCAAACAGGGGTAAGCTGCGCGGTATTGCAGGGTATTTTTCCGTGGTGGATCGACAACTCTCGAGGAGTAAACTGATGAAGCGAACGGCAATGATGTTGGTGGTCATCGCGAGTACGGGGCTGCTGGCCGCGTGTGATGAAGGCAAGACCTCCACGGGTTACGAAAAGAACGCTCGGATAGATGGGGTGGCTCCGCCGGCGCTCATGCCGCCGGATTTATCGATACTCGATGACCAGACCAAGATTGCCGGTGGTGGGCTGACGAGCAGCGCGCCGACACCGCTGGCCCCGGTTCCGGCCACTGCACCAGCGACGGAGCCATCGACCGCGCCGGAATCGCCACCGGAAGGCAAGACGCCTCCGACACCGCCACCCGCGACGGAACCGCCGCCAGTCGATACGCCGGTGCCGCCGGCGGTGGATCCGGCAGCGCCGTCGATCTGATGTTTTTTTAATGTGAACAGGAAATGCCGCGACCCGGGGAAATCCCCGGGTCTCGGTTGTTTTTGCCGGCAGATGATTTCATCCGCATTTTCTCTCCATGCGTGTCGGGGTCTACGACAGCATCGCTTCGGTTTCCTTCAGCGCTTCCGGCAGGCTCTTGACCAGTTCATCGAGTGTTTCGGTAGTAAGGTTTAGCTCGGCGAGCACCTGCGGCTCCAGCGTTTCGCCCTTGCAGGTGAGTGAGTAGCCGAGTCCTTCGCGGCAACAGAGGTGATCTGCCACGTGGACGATGTTGGTAAGCCAACGGCATTCCAGTGCGAGGCCAAGGGGGTTGTGATGGTGGCCAGTGACATACTGGAAGGATCGGGGGAATTTCCATTTGGCGGTAAGGCCGGCACCCAAGGCCTGGTGATCGACGCCGAGGACTTGGGCTTCGATGTCGGTGTAGCGGAGGTTTTCCTTGGCGGCGCGTTCGGCGATTTCGATGAGGGGTTCGCGATGGGCCTGAAGTTCGACGAGAATGCCAATGTCATGAATGAGTCCGGCGAGGAAGGCTTCGTCGGGGAGGGTGTTGTTGAGTTTTCCGACGATCATTTTGCTCATGACGCCGACGGCGATGGAGTGGGACCAGAGGTCTTTGGCGGCGAAGTTGGGGCTGACGCGTCCGCCGCGGAACAGCTTGGCGAGCGAGGCGGCGATGACGATATTTTTGACGGCATTCAGCCCGAGGAGGACGATGGCGCGGTTGATGGAGCCGATCTGGCCAGGGAGGCCGTAGAAGGCGGAGTTGACGACTTTGAGGATGCGAGCGACAAGGGCAGGATCGTTGGAGATTATTTTGTGGAGGTCCTGCGCGGTGGAGCGCGGATTTTCCACCAGTTCGATGATTTTGAGGGTGATTTCGGGGAGAGTGGCGATGTGGCTGATGGACGTGACCGCATCGTTAATGATGGCTTGCGGATCTTTTTTGACCGGAATCACTGGGGCGGTTTGTGTGGACATCTGGACCTCCTCGAAACAGCGGATGCTGTAGGAGTTATCGAGCCATGGGGGCAGGTACTTAAATGGGCGGGGTGTAAAACGAATATTCACGAGGTGGGTTGGGCGGGGGCGCGCGTTATCGGTCACAAAAACGCTTGATGGTGCTGAGGGGCCGACTGTGGAGGGATTCCAGCACGCGGACGATGCGCGCCGAGGCATGGCCGTCGCCGTAGATATTTTTGCGGGCGGCGACTTTGCGGAGGAAGGCGCGATCGCGGGTGGCTTTCAGGATGGCGTTATTGAGATCGCGTTTTTTCCAGGGAGTATCGATGACGTTGGCTGAACGCTGGCGACCGGCCTGGCGATCACCAATATTGATGACCGCGCAGCCGAAAGTGGCGGCTTCGATGATGCCGGCAGAGGAGTTGCCAACGAGCAGATGACTGCCGTCCAGTGCGGCCCAGAAGATTTCCTGGGGGACGGACATTTCGAGGTCGATGTCGGTCTCGGCTTCATGGTAGGCGCGGAGGATGCCCTGGTGGCCAGGATCGTTGTTGGGGCCGACGACGTGGTAACGCTTGGGGCCGGTGCGGGGAAAATGACGGCGTAGGGCGTCAAGCAGCATGCGGGTGTTGCGGTATTCGATTGTTTCATCGGGTGAAGTGGGGTGAAGCGTGACGACGGGAAGGCTGAAGCGCTCGGCGGTGGGAAGGTGGCTGAACATGGTGACTGCGGAGGCGGCGAGATCGATGGCTGGGGCGCCGACGGTGTGAATGGATTCGGGGTGCTCGCCGAGTTGGCGGAGGCGACGGGCGGAAGTTTCGGTGGCGCAGAAGTGGAGGTGGGCCATTTTGGTGACGGCATGACGGATCTGTTCATCCCACTGGCCGGGTGCCGTTTCACCGCCATGGACGTGGGCGATGGGAATCTGCATGGCGAGTGCGGCAGAGGAGGCCGCGAGAATTTCGAGGCGGTCGCCGAGGACCATGATGAGATCAGGCTGGAGCCTGGCGTAGGCCTTGGAGAGTTCAGCGGTGCCGCGGGCGAGAGAGAGGGCGATGGGCTCATTGGGCTTGTACATGGGGACTTTGGCGGCGATGGGGAAGTTGTAGCCGGCGACCATTTTCTGGGTATCGCCGAAGGACTTGAGCAGGTGCATACCGGTGACGACGAGTTGAAGGTTGAGTTTTTGGGATTGGGCGATGGCTTGCAGGACGGGGCGCCATATGCCGAATTCGGAACGTGTACCAGTGATGACAGCGATGTTGAGTTGGCGTTTCATTTGAAATGCTCCGGTCGAAGGGTGGTGTTGGCGGGAACGGCAGAGGTGAGTGTGCGGCCGACGGTTTTGGAAAAATCAGCGGGAGGGATGCCAGTGCCGGGTCGTTTGACGATGATCATGTCGGCGGTGAGGACGGTGCCGGCGGGGAGGTCTTGCAGGGTGGTGAGGCTTTGACGGGTTAGCAGGCGGGTTTCCAACTCGAGGCGGCTAGGCTTTTTTTCGTAGGGGCCCCGAAGGACGAAGGCTTCGCGGGCGAGGGCGATGTATTCGGCGAACTCTTTGGGTTCCAGACTGGCGGCGTGGTCGGGGCCCTTGGCGGTTTGATCGTGTGTGAAGTGTTTTTCAAGTACACAGGCACCGGCGGCGACGGCGAGGGCGCCGGTGTGAAGGTTGAGGGTGTGATCAGAATAGCCGACGGCCATTTGTGGCCAGCGATTGCGCAGGACAGCGATGGCGGCGAGGGTGGCGTTTTCGGGAGGCGTGGGATAGCTGCTGACGCAGTGCAGGAAGGCCATGCGGGCGGCGGCGGAGCCGACCCAGCCGAGGGTGGTTTTTATTTCGTCGAGCGTGGCTTGGCCGGTGGAGAGAATGGTGGGGAGCTTGGTTTTCATGGCTTCTTCGATGAGGGGGCGATTGACGAGATCGGGGCTGGCGATTTTGAGGGCGTCTACGCAGAGGTCAACACAGGGCTTGATGAGCGCGGGTGAGAAGGGCGTGACGATGGAGGCGATGCCGAGGGATTTGGCGTGGGCAACGAGCTCGCCGAGTTGAGGAATGCTCAGTTGCAGTGCGGTGAGAAGTTCTGTGGCGGAGGCGGCAGAGGCTTTTTGATAGGCGACCAGCCCGGCTTCGTTGGAGAGGAGCTGCTGGGCGTCGAAGAGTTGGAATTTGACGGCATCGGCGCCGGCGGTGTTTGCGGCATCGATCAGAGATTTGGCGACGTCGATGGAGCCGTCATGGTTGACGCCGATCTCAGCGATGATGAAGGGGGGGCCGTCGCGGGTGATGGGAGTATTGGCGATTTGCATGTTTATTTAGCTGCGGGGACACGGGCGCAAAGATGATTGGTGAGGCTTCGGGCAGGTGGGCGGCGGCTATCCTTTCTCGTTGGCTGCGCGGAGGACGGCTTCAGCGAGGAAGAAGTCCTTGGCGGTATCGATATCGACGGAATCTTCGGGGGCGACCACAAGGCCGCGACGATCGGTGCCGAGGAACGCGTGGGGATCAGGTGAGCCTTCGGCGTCCATGAGGGTCTGGGTTTTCATAACGTAGACGGCCCCGGTGGGGGAGTAGAGGGGAGGAAGATCCTGTCGGCGAAAGACGTTGTTGGGAACGTGCTTGGAAATCTTGCCCTCGTGGTTGCGATCGAACATCCAGTAGGGGTGAAACTTACCGACGGTGGTGATGGTTTGGACGGAGTCACAGTCGGTATCGAGAAGAAGTTGAATTGACCCGTCGATCATGTCGTGGGCACGGATGGGAATATTGCCATAGAGCATGACGACGGCGAATGGAGTCAGTGGAGAGGGGTGAGGGTAGAGCGTTTTGACGGCATGGCGGAGGACAGGGTCGGTGGCGGAGGTGCTGGTAGCGAGTTCCGCAGGGCGGAGGATCGTTTCGAGATGATGAAGTTTGGCGAGGGCAAGAATCGCGGGATCGTCGGAGCTGATGACGGTGCGGGTGATGAGCTGGCTTTGGCGGACATGATCAAAGGTGTAGGCGATGACGGGTTTACCGAGGAGAGGGCGGAGGGATTTTCCCGGGAGGCCGACGCTGCCGCTGCGAGCCATGATGACGGCGAGGATGGGAGGCTTCTCAGCAGGTAATTCTTGCGGGTCATTCATGCGCGGTGCCACTCCCGACAGGACTTGCAGGGGTCGATATTGTTCCACTTTCCAGCGGAATGTTGGGTGCGGAGGCTGCAGGCCGATGGGGAAGTCCAGAGCTGCTGCAGGGTGAGGGTCGCCATTGTACCGAAACGAAGTAGACCTTGAGTGTCCTGGTCGCAGGCGATGGCGGTGCCGTCGGCACGGAGGATGAAGCGATCGGAGAGGCGGCGGCAGGGGTGACGTTTAGAAGGGGCCATGTCAACGACGCCGGCGAAGGGGAGGGTGCCCGCGCGATCAGTGGGATAGTCGATGACCGCCCAGCCGCAGGCTCGCGTCCATGTGTCGAAAAAAGGCTCAAGTTGCGGGATGGTGTCGCGGACTTTCAGGAGGCGGGGGATGACGAGGGGAAGGCCTGTGCCGCGGGGGTTGGTGCAGGTAGCGTCGGCGAGTGTTTGCATGTTAGCCATGACGATGGGGTACAGATCAGCCTGGGCAACGGCGGCGTAAGTGGGCGCGTCATGGCCGTAGAAGTGGACGGAGATGACATCGAGCAAGTCTTCGGAGAGGGCGTTGAGGAGGGGGGTGATGTCGGAGGCGAGATCGGTTTGAACGTGAATGCTGAGGGGGTTTTTCGCTCGCAGCAAGCGAAGGATTTCGAACAGGTGGGGGAAAAGAAGTGGATCGCCATCGCCAGCGAGGGTGATGAGGAGGTCATCGGGAAAAGTTTGTTGTTCGAGCCATTGCTGCCAGGCGGTCACGGTTAAGGGTGTGCGGTCGGCGCGGAGGGAGCCGGGGGGAGCGGTGATCCGCTGGGGAGTGAGTTCGATTTCCAATTCGCGTGGATTGGAAATTTCGTTGCTGGATTGCAGGGAGCACAGAAGGAGTTCGCGGGCGTCGCGGGCGAGGGCGGCGGGGGAGTCCTGGGTTTGAGTAAACAGGCGCTGGGCGAGTTGGAAGGAGCGGTCGGTGTCGACGAGGAAGCGGTTCTGGATTTTGGAAAGCGCGGGATCAACCTGCATGCAGGCGTCGCGGATGAGGGTGTCAAAGGTGGGGGCGTTGGCGTCGTAGCCGAGAAGTTGGCCGGGGAGGACGTTTTGTACGGCCATTTCGGCGACGATGGAGGCCTGCAAAATGATGCCGGTGATGCCGGGGGCGGCGGGCGTGTAGGTGAAACGCATTTCATGATTCTTGTGGAGGTGATGGTGGATGAGTTGGGTGGTCAGGTGAGCGTCGAGAAATGGGGCGTGCGCGGGAACGACCAGGATGTGCGCGGCGTGGGCAGCTTGAAGTGCGGCGTAAATTGCGGCGGGGTGGTAGTCCTCATCAAACACGGTGAGCTGGCCGGCACCGCCGCGCCAGGAGACGAGATCCCACGCGCGGCAGGTGCGGACGCGGCGGTCGAGGGCGGCGTCGCGTTGCCGCATTTCGAGAATTTGCAGCGGCAAGCGAAGTGAGGGAAGTTGAAGAGAGCGGGCTATTTCGAGTTGGGCCGCAGGTACGAGCAGCACGATCTCGTCGAGGCCGTCGACGGCCGCGAGACGTTGCAGCGTGCGGAGAAAAACGGTTTCACCGTGAAGTTTTTCCAACAGGCGGCTGCGCGTGCCGATGGGGCTGCGATGGAAATCGCAAACGAGGGCGGCTGCGACGCGGCCGATGGACGTATCCGGTGTTTCGCTCATGAGCCTGCCACCTCGCGCGGCCAGGGCTGACGCGTGCGCGTCGCTTCGATTTGTCGATCCAGCCGGCGCAGGGATTCGGCAAGAATTTCAACAAGGCGCTTCGCCCCGACGCGCAGGCCTTTTACATATTCCACATCGCGGATGAGCTGGCGTTTCTGGCGTTCGAGGGGATCTTTTTTTGCGGTCTTCACGGCCAGATCGTCCTGGAAGCGCCGCAGTTCACTGGTGGTGTTGAGGTGGCAAACCATTTCAAATGTTTGCGGGTCGTCCCCCACCTTCCCGCGGAGCCGATCCACTTCAATGAAGAGTTTGTTCATGCGTGTTTCATCGCTTTGATGTTTTTGCATTTCTTCCAGCAAGGGCACGGTGGCGTTGCAGGTGTCGACCATGTTTTGTGCGGATTGTTGCTGGGCGGTGAGCGCCTCCTTGGCCCTTTGCAGATTCGCTATTGTATCGCACGACCAGTTGCGCCACGGGAAGGAAATGCTGCTGCGAGCTGCGGAGGGCGATGAACAGAATTGGTCGATTGCCTGGCGGAAGCTCATCAGGGTGACGTGTTGCTTGCGGGCCCCGCCTTCGGTGGCGTCGATGACGCGGCAGCGCGAGGCCGCGAAATCGCGTTCGAACTGTTGCAGGTAAACAAAGAACTGTTCTTCGGTGTACATGGGGTGGCCGTGAATATCAGGTATTTGTCGCAAGATGGCGCGACTGCGGGCAATGCGTTCCCACTCTTTTGTTTCGAGCGTGTTGAAGCGGCTCAACTCCGGGGCCCACGTTTCGTGAATGGCCACGCCCGGTTTGTAGTAAAGACCGTCAACAAAACCCAGGTCCTGCCCGATAAGAATCAGGGGTTCGCACCCCAGAAATTCGGCAAGATAGAAGGAGAGATGAGCGACCGTCGCTCCGGCCTTGAGGCCCATGCGTTTTGGGAATGCGCCCCGGAGAAGGCGATCGGCAAAATCGTTTTGAGCTATGGACATTTCGCCACCGTCCCCTCCGCCGCGGAAAACGTCCAGGACATTCCAATTGGCTTTGGCTTCGGCGACGAGATGTGTTTGGCCAGTTCCTCCGGCTTCTTCGAGATTTTCAAAGAAGCGGGTGGAGACGGTGTTATAGTCAAGGCTGGTGACAAAATCGGGCTGGATGCCGGCAGCGAGAAGCGGTTTGAGCATGGTCTGTACGGCGATAATCACCGCGCGCCGGCCGACGCCCTGAGCTTCGCCTTTGATTTCGTGCAGCAGGTGCATGTTTTTCTGCAGGCTGGGGCCGGCTGCGACAAGAACCGCCGGAATGCCAGCGAAGGCATTGTGCATGGTGTCGATCGGAGGCGAGGTGACGTAGCACCCGATGTTGTTGGCGATGTTGCAACAGGTGGCGACATTGTTGAGCATCAGGGTCATGAAACCCGTGCGCGTGAAGGCTGCGAACTCAGTGAAGAGTTTTTGGAAGGCTCCATGGAAGTCGGGCTGGAGTTGCACGCTGGGGGGATGGGTGGCGAATTGTGTGCCCGAAACCAGCAGGACGCTGCGCGGTTCGAGGCGTTCGACCAGAGCGCCACGATCCAGATCAGAGAAGATCAAGAGACGCCCCGTGTCGAGCAGGTCGGAATAATCGAGCGCGGCAAATGCGGCACGAAGCAGCGGGATGTTCGGCTCCGAAACAATCACCATGGCGTCTTCGGGAAGCTTCTCCCAGAGCGCGCGGAGGTGATGCCCCAGGGCAAAGCCGGCGACGATGAATACGTATTTGCTTTCGAGCGGGATGGAATCCGCCCAGGATTGAGCTTCCTGCAGTGGTTTATAACGCGAATGCAGATAGAGTGGCCCCTTGAAGGATGCCACGCGTATGGTTGGCGCGTTATCTTTTGCGGGCTCGGTAGAGGGGATATCGTCGGGATGAACGGCATCGAGCGCCATGGCGAGTCTGGCATCAAATCGCCACAGCGCGCAAATGTTGCGAACATACACGCCATGTGACAGCGTACTAGAATGAGCAGAGTGTTGCAGTGTGCCGACCATTTCCCGTCCCTGGGAGTCTTCAATGGACCTGAATCTAATGTTGAGCAGTGTACCGCAACTGCCGCCCAACGCGACAGCGCACGGCATGACATTGCTGGCGCTGTGGCGAGCCCCAGCCAGTTGGCCAATGTGGATGCAGTCATGGCTCTTTGGCAGCCAATGGGCATGGTGGATTACGCTTTGCGCGATTGCGGCGGCGCTGCTGTGGACGGCACGCGGAGGCGGGAGTCGCCGTATCCAACTTGCAGGGCTGGGAATACTAACACTTGCCGGGGTGTGGATGTTGATGGCCTTGACGATGGATACGTCGGCGGAGAGGCTGCGTTGGGCGCATCTGGAGGTTGCCGCCGCAACAGGCAAACAAGACATGGAAACGGTCATCAAGTATCTGCACCGCGATTTTCGTTCGCCGTCGATTGGCATCGGCACGGAGCAGATTGCCGCGCAGGAAATTCGCCAGCGCCTGGAGTCTTACGGTATCAAGGAGAACCGGATTACTTCGATGCGCTCGGAGTTGCTGAAAAATAACCGCGTGGCGATGACGCGATTTGTGGTGCTGACCACCACTGCCTTCGGGCCGGTGAAAACGACATGGGAATTGGAATGGCAGGACGATGCCGGCAGTGATTGGCGCATCAGCTACGCTAAACTGTTGATGATCGGAGAGCGGTCGGTGGGGGAGTCAGAAGTGGTGCCAAGATGAGCGGCGCCACGACGAGACGAATTCCGAAAGGGCGGTTACAATCGCGGTTTTCCGGAGGTTTTCATGAGTGATGTGAAGGTCCTGCTAGTTCGCACGGCGGGCACGAATTGTGATAAAGAATTGGACCATGCGTTTACCTTGGCCGGGGCGAGCGTGACGACACTGCACATTAACGTGCTGTTGGAGAATCCTGCGCAGTTCGCGGAATATCAGATACTCGGGTTTCCGGGCGGATTTTCTTACGGTGATGACATCGCCTCCGGCAAAATATTGGCGAATCAGATCATTCATCACCTCAAGCCGGCGCTGCGGCAGTTCGTGGATGACGGCAAGATGATTTTTGGCGTGTGCAACGGCTTCCAGATTCTCGTGAAGTGTGGTTTGCTGCCCGGGCCGATGGCGCAATTGGCTGCGGAGGATTGGCATCCAACCACGCTTACATATAACACCTCCGGCAAGTTTGAGGACCGGTGGGTGCGGATCAAGGCCGTTTCATCTATCTGCAAATGGATCAAGGCCGGTACGGTGATGGATGTGCCGATTGCGCATGGGGAAGGGCGTTTTGTCGCCCGTGACGCGGTGGTTCTTGAGGCGCTCAAGGCGAATGACCTGGTGGCTTTTCGCTATGTCGATGAGGCCAACGTGGATGCCACGGAGTATCCGGCAAATCCGAATGGATCGCTGGAAGCCATTGCGGGGATTTGCGATGTGACCGGGCGGGTTTTGGGGTTGATGCCGCATCCGGAGCGTGTGACCGAAGCCATGAATCATCCGCAGTTCACGCGTGGGCGAGGCACGGCCGACGGGCTGATTTTGTTTCAGAATGCGGTGCAGTATGTACACACGCAGATGGCTGTAGTGGTGTGACGGGCGGGCCGGGCCTTCTATTTTTTCAGGCGAAGATGAATTCTGAAAAATTCTCCTAATCAGACTCGCGTCGCGCGACGACATAGAGAGAGTGCGATCGTGCGCGCAGACGGCCGCAGGCATTTCCAGTCGTTGCGCAAATGAGGATCGGAAATGAGTTCACGCGAATTATATGAATCCGTGATCGGCGAAGTGTGCGAAATGGATCGCTCTTCCGTGATTGCGCATTTGACCCATTTTCAGGGGGAAATTCGCCTGGATTTTTCGGAAGAATATCTACAAACCTGTGATACTGATCGCCTCCGCCATTGGCTGGTGGCGGCAATTTGGCGTTGCCGGATGAAAACGATGACCGCCGCCTGAATGGTGCGGCCATTTTCTAATTCTGGTGAAGGCCCTTCCCTACATCATGCCCAAAGTGAGTCGCGCCGCTTCAGAAAGGCGCGAGCGATCCCAGGTAGGCTCCCACACCAGCTCAATTTCCGCTGCGGGAATTTCCGGTATCGATTCCACACGTTTTTTGACCTCCGCCACGATGTCGCCGGCGACGGGACAGCCGGGGGCGGTGAGCGTCATTTGGATTTTGACGGCGTGCGTGGGGTAGAGAATGAGCTTATAAATAAGCCCCAGATCATAGATATTCAGCGGGATTTCCGGATCAAAAATGGATAGCAACTGCTGGATGATTTTCTGCACCAGCGCCTTTTGGTCAGCCGTGCGGGCACCCTCGACTTCCATGGGGATTTCCGGCCCGCCGAGATTGACGAGTTCGGAAATCGGGCCGATTTTTTCGTTCATGATTTTCTGAACGTGGGCAGCATCGCCGATTTGGGGGAGAGGATGGTGTTTTTGGGTATCGCTCATCGTTTCCTTCTATATTGCTGGCGGTTGATTATAGGCTGAGTTCCGCGAGAGTCTTTTCGATCGCGAAGAGTTCATTCTGCTGCTTGGCGAGCTGTTCGCGAAGGCCCGTGACCACCTTCTCCGGTGCCTTGGCTACAAAAGCCTCGTTGCCCAGCTTCGCGTTGTTGCCGGCGATGAATTTGTGTAGTTCTTCGGCACGCTTTTTCAGCTTGATGCCCTCGGCGTTTTTATCGATCACGCCGCCGATGTAGAGCTCCGCATCGGGGAGAACGCTGGTGGCGGCATCCGCCGGTTTCGCGGCGGTGAGAGAGTTTTCAGAAATGTGGGCTTCGGTGCCCAACGCCAGCACCTCGATGGTCGCACGATTTTGCTCAATGATCTGTTGCAGTTCCTGCGTGCGCGGCTTGATCACCACATCCTTGCCTTTGGCGGCGGGATAGCGATTCTGGATTTCGCGGATGGCGGAGGTGATTTGCTGCACGATGGCGATCTGCTTATCCGCGGCGGGGTCTTTGCGCCCAGCATTGAACTGTGGCCAAGCGGTTTTCACCAGCATCGAGGAACCCTGGGGCAGCTTGCTCCAGATTTCTTCGGTGATGAAGGGCATCATTGGGTGGAGGAGTTTGAGGCTGGTGGTGAGGCATTCGAGCAGAATGGATTGGACGACGGCGTCGCTGGAGCGAATGCGAGCCTTGGCGATTTCGAGATACCAGTCGCACAGGTCCGTCCAGAAAAACTGATACAGGGATTGAGCGACTTCGGCGAAGTGGAAACTGTCGATTGCGGTTTCCACGGAGTGAATCGTGGCGTGAAGGCGCGAGAGGATCCAGCGGTCTTCGAGCACGCTTACCGGGGACTGCGCGTTATCTATGGGCGCGGCAGTTTCATCAATATTGCTGAGAATGAAGCGTGACGCGTTCCAAATCTTGTTGCAGAAATTTCGCCCGATGTCGAACTTGGGCGAGGTGTTGGTGCCGGTCTTGGGATCCTTCACCACGGGCATGCGGATGTCCTGCGTTTCGGTGGCCATCGACGCGAGGGTAAAGCGCATGGCATCGGCACCGTGGGAGTTGACGATGTCGACCGGATCGACGCCGTTGCCTTTGGACTTGGACATGATTTTGCCTTCGCCATCCTGGATGACGGGATGCACATAGACGTTTTTGAAGGGCACATCGCCCTGGCAATAGAGGCCGAACATGACCATGCGGGCGACCCAGAGGGTGAGGATGTCGCGGGCGGTGGAGAGGACGGAGGTGGGGTAGAAGTAGGGGAGGAGCTGGTCTTCGGGCGCGGAGGTGGTGCCAGCGGCGGGCCAGCCCATGGTGGAGATTGGCCAGAGTGCGGAGGAGAACCAGGTGTCGAGGACGTCGGGGTCGCGAACGAAACCACTAGACTCGAACTCTTGCTCAGCATCTTCCTCACCATGACCGATACACACAGAAAAAAACACCTCTCCAGTTTGATCATCTTTGCGTGATTGAAACGCGACACGTCGATCTTCCTTTAGATATTTACTTATTCCGCCTGTCGCAGAATCCCCAGTAAGATATTTAGTAATATCAGCGGTCAAAACGTTCGACGGTATCGTCTTGCTCCAGACGGGAATTCTGTGGCCCCACCAGAGTTGGCGGGAGATGCACCAGTCGCGTTTTTTGGCAAGCCAGTCGAGGTAGCCTTTGGCGTAGCGGTCGGGGGTGATTTTGACGCGGCCGTCGGTGACGGCGGTCATGGCGGCTTGGGCGAGGCCGGTGGATTTGGTACCGTCGGCGAGGGTGATTTCGTCTTCGCCATCGCCCATGCGGACGAACCATTGGTCGGAGAGGTATGGTTCGATGGGGGTCTTGCTGCGGTCGCTATGGCCGACTTCGTGCTCGTGCGGTTTTTTTTCGGCGATGAGGTCGAGAGCTTCGAGATCGGCGAGGACTTGCTTGCGGGTGGCGGTGGCGAATTTCAGGCCGACGTAGCTGTAGGCTTTGCCGAGGAATTCGCCGGCACCATTTTCGTTTACTTTGCCGTCGGGGGTGAGCAGGTTGATTTGTTCAAGATTGTGCCGCACGCCGGTGGCGTAGTCGTTGGGATCGTGGGCGGGGGTGACTTTCACGACGCCGGTGCCGAAGGCGGGATCGACGAGGAGGCCGTCGCAGATCACGGGGATCTTGCGGCCGATGAGCGGCAGAATCACGAACTTGCCGTGAAGATGTTTGTAACGGGGGTCATCGGGATGCACGGCTACGGCCGTATCGCCGAGCATGGTTTCCGGCCGGCTCGTTGCCACGATCAAATATTCGCCGGGAGAACCATCCACCGGGTACTTGATCGAGGTCATCTGACCTTTCACGGTTTCATGATAGATCTCATCGTCGGCGACGGCGGTTTGCAGATGCGTATCCCAGTTGACCAGTCGCTTGCCGCGGAAAATCAAGCCGTCTTTGAACATGCGGAAGAACGCTTCACGCACCGCTTTGGCGCAACCTTCGTCCAGAGTGAAACGCGTTCGATCCCAATCGCAACTGGCGCCGAGTTGCGCCTGCTGATTCAAAATTCGCGCCCCAAACTGTTCTTTCCATTCCCAGATGCGGCGTACCAATTCTTCGCGTCCCAGGTCGTGCCGCGATTTCTTTTCCTTTTCAAAAACTGTTTTTTCCACCACTGCCTGCGTGGCGATACCCGCATGATCGATGCCGGGCATCCACAATGTGTTGTCGCCCAGCATCCGGTGGTAACGCGTCAAAATATCCTGGATCGTGCCGTTGATCGCATGGCCCAGATGCAGGGCCCCCGTCACGTTCGGCGGCGGGATGACAATCGAAAACTTGTTCGTCCGTTCATCGGGGACGGCATGAAACGCCTTGGTTTCCAGCCACTTTGCATAGATGGGTGCCTCGGTCGCTTTCGGGTCGTACTGGGAGGGCAGTTCAATTTTCATGATTACTTCGTTCCTTCGAGGGGTAAATTTTCTTCGCTAATTTCAGGTTACGTCGCTGCTTCTTCTTCATGGACGAGATGGTATTCCAGGGCGTCAGTGAGTGCTTGCCAGGACGCGTCTATGACGTTTTCGCTGACGCCGACGGTTCCAAAGACGCCATGGGGCGATTTGAATTCGATGACGACGCGCACCTTCGCGGCGGTCGCTTGCGCGGAGTTGACGACCCGCACCTTGTAGTCGACCAGGCGCAGCGACTTGACCGCTGGATAGTGCGGCAGCAAAGCCTGCCGCAGCGCGTTATCGATGGCATTGACGGGACCATCGCCCTCGGCGGAGGCATTCACCGCGTGACCCTTCACGATCAGCGAAACGTTGGCCCGCGTAATGGCGGCTTCTTCGCCGTCCCGGGTGACGGCACAGCGATAGTGATCGAGCGTGAAAAACTGTTTGTGCCGATTGATTTCCTTGCGCACCAGCAGTTCAAAGCTGGCCTCCGCCGCTTCAAAAACGAACCCTTCGGATTCGAGCCGCGTCACGCGATCGAGAATGCGTTTTTGCGCTTCCCGGTCTTTCTCAATGTTGAATTTGCGTCCGGCTTTGGCGGAAATGTTGCTGATGCCGGAAAGTTCGGAGACGAGAATTCGCCGACTGTTGCCGACGCAGACCGGCGTCACATGTTCGTAGCTGGAAGCTAACTTGTTGACCGCATGGACGTGCATGCCGCCCTTGTGGGCAAAGGCGGATGGCCCCACATACGGCTGCCCATTCACGAGATTGAGATTGGCAATTTCGTAAACGTACCGGGCGGCTTCCGTGAGGTGTTGCAGCGAATCCGCGTGCAGACAGGCATAGCCCATCTTCAATTGCAGGTTGGCAATCACCGTGGTCAGATCCACATTGCCGCAACGCTCGCCGATGCCGTTCATCGTGCCTTGCACTTGAATCGCCCCGGCTTTGACGGCAGCCAGCGCATTGGCCGTAGCCACGCCGCAATCATTATGTGGGTGAATGCCGATGGGCGTTTTAACGCAACCGCGGGCCCCCCTGACAAACTCCGCAATGCGCTCCGGCATGCTGCCGCCGTTGGTGTCACACAGGCATATCAGCACGGCGCCGGCCTGCGCGGCGATTTCCAGTGTCTTGAGCCCGTAGTCGCGATTCGCCGCCGTGCCATCAAAAAAATGTTCAGCGTCATACACAACCTTGCGTCCCAGCGCCGTCAGATAGGCAATGGAATCCGCGATCATGTCCAGATTTTCTTCGAGGGAAACATTCAGCACGTCCGTAACGTGGAGGTCCCAGGTCTTACCTACGACCGTGACAAATTCCGTTTCCGCGTCACGCAGGGCATTCAAGCCAATGTCGTCGGCCGCCTTGATTCCCTTGCGACGTGTCATGCCAAAGGCGACGAGTTTCGCATGGTTCAGTTTCAGCGACTTGGCTTCTTCAAAAAAGGCCGCGTCTTTCGGGTTCGAAAGCGGGTAACCGCCTTCGATGTAGTCGATGCCCAAGTCATCCAGTTTGCGTGAGATCAACAGTTTATCTTGTACGGAGAGCGAGACGCCCTCGCCCTGGGTGCCGTCGCGTAGTGTCGTATCGTATATTTCGATGCGTTGCATAGAGTCCTCAAAACAAAACGCCCTGCGTTTCTCGGCAGGGCGTTCAATCAGGTTTCAACCAATGGGTGCCTTACCGTTCCATTTTCACGGGGATAACGACGATCCAAATCGATTCGCGGACAGTGCCCGCCGCGAACTTTGTCGCAGTGGCGTCAAGCAGGGCTTCGGGGCTGGCTGCTGAATCTGTCCGCACGAGTCACCTCAAGAGAGCAGGGGGCACGACCAAGGAAAAGGATTATCGTAAAACCGTCGGCGCCGGTCAATAGTGAGCAGCCACTGACAGGCGAAGCACGGTGGGTTACAATTGACGGTCTGTTCAGTTTTGCCTGAAATGTCGCACTCCTCCTTGGAGCCATTTGTGAAGATTCGTTTTGCCGCCGGCCTTGTTCTTTCTGCAATTTTGACCGCCCAGGTGACCGCCTTCGCCCAAGTCAAGGATGGCACCCTGGAGAACGCGGAGTCATTGCTCAATGTTGCACTTGCCGAGACCAAGGACACTGCAATTTCACAGGCCCGGAACGGTTCGCAGATCTTTTCCGCCTTGCGCATGGCGCGCGATCCCGCGTTGGTGAAACTTTTCGGCAAACTTCGGGAAAGCAAGCTGCCGGAAAACAAACTCTATGGCATGATCTCGCAAACCATCCTGGCCAACGATGCCAAATATGTGGATATCGACATGCTGCTCACCACCAACGACCCCGCGATGGTGGGCTCCGCAATTGCCTCCCTGATCGATTCCAAGTTAATCTCCGATGAGCAACTCCTGAAAATTCTCACCGCTGCACCGGACCCCGCGCACAAAGTGATGGCTGCCGGAGAGTTGAACCAACGCAAAGCCCTCAAAGACCGAAAACCGCTTCTGGAACTGCTCGTCAATAGCAAAGAAATGGTGCGGCATTATGCGGCCATTACCATGCTCTCCCAGAAAAGCGATGCCGAAAATGCCGAGGCCCTTAAGACGCTCAACGACATGGCAAGCAAACATGACTTGCGCACTGCCCCTGTTCAGGCGCTGATGATGGTGAAAACACAGAAAGAAAACATCACCCTTGCCGCTCCCTGGGTGTTGACGCTTGCCACGGACGAGGCCAACGATGAAGGACTTCGCCAGACGGCGTTGAGCACCCTGTTAACCCTCAACGCTCCCGAGGGTCCCAAACTTTTTTCAGAAATGGCGGCCCAGCAGAAAGAAATCGGCCAGCAGATCAAACTCGGCCTGATCGCCCTGGAAAATGCCGATCGCTTAAAGCCCGGACATCTCGACCCACTGGAACGTTCCAGGTCCCCCTTGTGCAAATCAATTGCCGCTGCGGCCAAGAAATCGGCGGCCGGCAACGATGTGACGCAAGACGTGGTCCGACTGGTCCGCGAAGGACATCCCATCGTTATGGATTGGGCCCTGGCCTATTCGGATCGCTGTGATGCCGAGCGGCGCATGGCGATTCGCTATGCCATCATCGGCATGGCCACCATCGTGGATGACAATCGCGGCCGGGATTATGAGCGCGCCGCGCTCGCTGCCCAGAAGATGATCGAAGACACCGCTCCTACCGCCCGCAAGACCATCGAAGGCCTGCTCAAGTCGGAAAATCGTTCCGTGGTCGAAGCCGTGCTCGCTGGCATTGTGCGTTCCACTACCCCAAAACCTGCGGAGTTGGTGGCGCCGATCTGGGACTCTGTATCGAAATCCGCCGCAACGGAATCCGCCGCCAATTACGCCGCCCTCATCCTGGCCCGCGAAGGCCGCAAGGAACCGCTAGCCTGGTTGAGCGGAATGGTGCAAGGCGGCAAAGTGCAGAATATAGGTTTTCGCGCGTTGGCAGGTTGGCAATATGCCACTCTCACCGGCCAGTCCGAAGCCATGCTGCAACGCTTGCTGAATGCCCAGTGATAAATAGCCCGGCTTAAGAGCACTCGGTTCGCCGCCCGATCCACAGCGAATCATAACACGCCACCCACGCCCATTTTTTCGACGGCCGCACGCGATTGTTGATCACCCACGTCGGCCCGAGGTCTTCCCGCGTTTTGTCAAAATCATGAAATAGCACGTATCCGCCGGTTTTGACGTGCGGGCCGTAGTTGTCGAAATCATACGTGGCCCCTTCTACGGAATGGTCCCCATCAATAAAGAGCAGATCGATTTCACCCAGCGCCGGCAGGCAATCCACAAATTGTGGCGATAGACCCTTCCATATCTCGATCTTGTCCAGCACGCCTCGCCGAAACATATTTTGCCGGAACTGCTCGACCAGCGGCAACTCCCCCTGGGTGTTCTTGTAAAGCACCTCGCTTGCGGCATCGCCAAAGCAGTTGAACGGGTCGATCGCAATGAGCCGGCCCGCGCTGAGTCCCTTGGCCAGGCAGTAGGTACTCTTGCCTTTCCAGCTTCCGATTTCCACGATTGTCGCCGAGGGCGGCAGCTTCCGCGCCGTCTGGAAAAGCCCCAGGGCTTCGCGCGCGGAAAGAAAACCCTGAATATCACGGTAATTGCGAATCACCAGCGAATCCGGTATCGACACGAGCGAATGCACCGTGCGTTTTACTTTTTTCAGCATGACCGCCGTCATCGAATCTCCTTGCCGTACAACGGAATTATCGTCACCGTGGGCCCCATGGCTCCATGTAACTTTTGCAGTAATGCCGGCTCGTGCTGGTCCGACGAGGGAATTACCGCGGTAATCGCTTCCAAAGACCACCTCGATAAGGGGAAAACCGGTATACCGTCCATGTCCGTGCGTGTCGACGCATCATCGAAAATTGCCACCAACCTCGCATCGCGGGCGTTTAGAATTTTACGAAAAAGCGGAAGATACTTCTGCGTATGCTTGCCGGCGCCATACAACGCGACCCGGGCATCCGCGGGGATTTTTTCCGCCAGTCGCTTGAATGTCGGCAACGCCGCCCTGAACTTAGGATGAACTCCCCATTCCTCACGCCAGTGCCGGTCACGAGCTTCTTCCGATTCTCGCCAACTCAAATCCGCATTGCTCAACGATATCGATCCCGGATTCTCCAGGTACATCGACAGCGGTTGGGGAACGTGAATGAACGTTTCACCTCCCGCCGCCAGACGCAACCAGAACTCATAGTCCCCTGCGGAGCGCATCGTTTCATCAAACATGCCATATTTCGCATGAACATCCGCTCTCCACATTGGATGGGGACCGATCGTGCATTTCTCGAAGAGTGTTTGGCGGGAAAAAGCCGGCCAGCGGAGCGTGTCAACGATTGTCGCATCCGCAAATGACGCGTTTTCCGAGCGGTTCACATGGCTGTCGCAATAAGCCAGCACCGCTTGGGGATGCTCATCCAGGGCCGCCGCCACAATCTCCAGGCAGCGTGGCTCATGGCGATCGTCCACATTCGCATTAGTCAGGTACTTCCCGCGTGCCAAGCGAATCCCCGTATTCCATGCCCCGTAAAGCGTCTGCCGCTCCGTGGTGCGAATGTAGCGGATGTACTCCGGATAAAGCCCCACAAATTCGCCGGCAATCTCGGCTTCCTTTTCCGGTGAGGCCGAATCAACGATGAGGACCTCCAACTGGCCGGACACAAAGAGCGTTTGGCCGATCAAGTCGTCCATACACCCCCGCAGGAACCGCTCTCCTTTGTAGGTGCTTACAATGGCCGAAACAAGTATGGAGGAATCACGCATCATCGCCTTCTTATCGACCGATTGGAAATCTTCGTCGATAAATCACAGGCAAAAACCCTGAATCTCCTTATACTTCCGCCATGCTATCGACTGACACACTGCGCAAACTTCTCGCCATCGCGGATGTCCAACGCGATCCCTACGCCGTGACGGATGCCTCATCTTCACTACTGGCAGCCAACGCCGAGGACGGAGCCGCCGTGCTCCACTATTTTCGCGCCCTGACCACGTTGGGGCTTTCTGCCGCCGCCAAACGTCTCACGCACCCCGTGCTCGCAAGTCAGGTGCCCGCTATCGGTTCGTTGACCGATGCTCCGTCCACCAGTGGACAGATTCCCTGGACGTCCCGCGCCCGCAGATTCCAAGCCAACCTGACCGCCCTTGAGTCCCGTTTTCCTGCGGCCGTATCCCTGATCAAGACCGCCGCCGCCGAATTGCCCAACTATGAATTGCACGCCTCACTGGACGGTAATTTGCATGTTCGTACCGTCGCCGAGCCACTCATTCACAACGGCTGGTTGCAGGGACTGTCCAACCATCGCGCCATTGAGTCCGTCTGGAATTTCGACCGATCGCAAACCCCCGTTCCCGCCCCCATCGCCTTTGATGGCGCAGGCTATGGCTGGCTCATGCAGCGCATCGCCGATACCACGGCCTTCTCCTTTCTCACCTATAGCTGCGCCCTCTACCTGCTCGAACCCGATCCGCTGGCCCTGGCGATGCTCTTTCATCTGCACGATTTTCAACCGCTCCTGCGTTCGCCGCGCTTTCGGCTATTCCTTGGTGCCTCCCCCGATCAGGTGCTCGCCGATTTTCATTCCGCCTTGCAGGAAAATCCCGATTGGTCGCCGCCACAACGCTACATCACCGACGTTCTGCGTCCCCGCGCGCCCCTCCACCTCCAGGCCCACTGTGAACGCATCCATGCGGAGCGCGAAGCCCAGATGAAGGCTCGCAAATCCGCCATTGACGTTTACTACGCCCGTATCCCTCATGCCGCTTGGCGCGAGCGCTTCTCCCAGGCGCTCACCGGCAAATCCCGCTTGAAAGTCCTCGGCATCACGACTCGCTATTCCAGCGTCCTCCAGCATTCGATGCGCGAATTGCAGACCGCCATAACCGCCGCCGGGCATGACTTCCTCCTCGCAATCGAGTCCGACGATCAATCGTTGGAAAACCCCTTTCAACGATTGATCGATCAGCACCATCCGGATTTGATCCTGCAGATTTCCCGCCTGCGCCACGAGAATCCTCGGATTCCGAAGGCCATTCCCTACCTCTCCTGGGATCAGGACAACCTTCCTTGCATGCGCACGCCGGAGGCCCGGGCATCCCTTGACGCACTAACGTATGTCGCCGGTCATGCCGCTTTTCACGGGTTCGTTTATCTCGGCTGGCCGCGGCCAAACTGCATCTTCTGCCACCTCGCCTCGGCCACGCATCGCTACACGCCCCGGCCTCTTTCATCCGCCGATCTGGCAAAATTTGGCTGCGATTTTTCGTACGTTTCCAATGCCAGCGGAACACCCGAATCGCTTCGACACTCCCTTGCTGCGCGGTTTGCGGAACACAATTCCCTCGATGCGTTTATCACCTTGACCGACATCATCCTGGCAGATCCCCAAGGCTGGACCAGCTCCCGCGCCTATACCTTGGTGATCGAGTTTGAACATGATCGGCACATCACCTTCCCCGCGCAAGCACGCGATGAAATTGTCATGAACGCCCTCACCGTGGCCGATCGCGCCTTTCGACATGCAATTCTCAGTTGGGTTGCCGAGTATGTAGATTCACACTCTCTGAAACTCCGCCTCTTCGGTCAAGGCTGGGAGACGCATCCGCGTTTCTCTCCTTACGCCGCGGGGTCTGCCCAACAGGGCGATGAACTGTCGGCCATCTATCAGGCCTCCCGCATCAATCTGCAGATTATCGAAACCGGCTTTCTCCATTCCCGCGCGCTCGACGGCCTCGCCGCCGGAGGCTTTTTCCTTACCCATCGCACCGCCTATGACGGTACCCCTAAAGGGGTCTCAGCCCGCCTTCACCTGGCCCATCTCGCGCGCAATGGCAAACTCGATAGCCTCCGTATGCTTGAACAATCAACTGACGAGGTGACCATCAACGCCTGGTGCCTCGTTCGCGAACAACTTCATAGGGATGCCAACGGTAATATTTCTCGGCCCGAAGAATTCCTCCGCGGCCTGATCGCCTTTCCCGATCTGCCCGCGGCAAGTTCTCTGCCGCACTTCGCTGACATCGCCTTCTCCGATCGCCCCTCCTTCGCGGCCATGGCCGATCGCTTTCTCAAAGATGAGCCTTTACGCCAGGAAATTGCCGCGGCCCTGCGCCAGGCAGTTGTGGAAAAATTCAGCTTTGATACCCGCTGGAAGCAATTTCTTGCGGGAATTGCGGCCGGACTTGCCGGCAGTTGACGTCACTTTTCGCTGTTGTACCAGACGCATCGCGGTCGATAAACCTATCGACACTCCACGGAAGGCGTACTTACGGATGGATCCGAAATGTCTACGTTGCAATCACCGGCTGTCTCCACTCCTCCCGATATCGCCGCTCTCCTCGCGCAGGCCGAAACGCGACTTGCGGCAGCCCAAACAGGGGAGGCCCGCCGTTTGCTCGAACAGATTCTTCTGGCCGATCCCCATCATGCGCGGGCCAAGGCCCTTCTCGTTGAGCACAAACTGGCTCCGTCCTGGAAACTCCGCGAATGGCAGGAGCAGGATCAGTATCACTATTTTGTAGATGATTCCATTCGCGAATACCACGGCCCCGCCGCCGCCCAAAAACTGGCGGAGAAAAATGATTCCCGCTTCCTCACCACCGATGGCATCCTCCAGGTTGACTCCTCGCGCTGGCAGGAGGCCCAACGCTATGAACGCAAAACCTGGATGGAACAAAACCTCGGTGCCCTCGATGACCGCAACGAGTTCCATAAACAACAATTTGGCAATTACAGCACCATCGCCCGTCGACAGTTCGACAATGTGATCGAACTGGGCTGCGGCCCGTTCACCAACCTGCGCCTGATTCTGCCGCTGGTGAAAGTGACCGGCCAGATCGACTTGCTGGACCCCCTGATTGACAGCTATCTGACCCATCCGCACTGCACCTATCCAAAACATCAATTAGTGAGCCAATCCGTCCGCACCTTAGCTTCGCCAATTGAATGCTTTACTCCCGCTGTTAAGTATGACATGGTGGTTATGGTGAACGTGCTCGAGCATTGTTTCGACATTCCCCGGATTTTCGCCAACATCCGCGCTCTGCTGAAGCCAGAGGGAGTTTTTGTTTTCGCTGATGTAACCACGACTCTCGAAGCGCTGCGTGCCACCAAGACTTATGATGCCGGACATCCCATTCGCATGATCGACAGCTACCTCACCTCCACCCTCGCGCAGCACTACGAATCGCTGTTTCACAACAGCTTCCGCGATGTCACCCATTTGCAGCACCGGGATATTTGTCACTACTTTATTGGCCGCATCAAAGCCTGAAGACGACCTGAATTGGACTTGAATTGGTGCTGTTATGACCATGCTTGCTGTCGACACCTCCTCCCTTTTCTGTGCTGCCAAGGTCGCCAAGGCCGCCGGCCAGCACGATCAGGCAATGACCTTTCTGGATCAGTTGCTCGCGATCGATCCTTCCCATGCCCCCGCCCAACGCATGCGCAACCTGCTGTTCGATTGGCCGCAAACGCCCTTCACCTACACGCGCGTTGTCGACTTCCTTCTCTCAAAAAACATGGGCTTTAACGACCAATTCGTCGTCCTGGAAAATTTGATCCGCAAGTACGGCCTTCGCGTCGGCGTGGAACTCGGCGTGCTCTATGGTTATCACGCCCAGCATCTTGTCGAAGCCTGCCCCAATCTTTTTCTCTACGGCGTCGATGCCTTCCATAAACTACGGCCCGGCAACGGCTACGACGAAGTGACCCAGGAATGGTTCGACGCCCTTTGCGCAAAAACCCGTGGCCATCTCGAAAGCACGGGCCGTTGGGAACTGCTTCGCGCCACGACCACCGACGCTGCACATTCCTTCAGTCGCGTAGTGGATTTTGTGTTCGTGGATGCCGATCACGGCTACGAGGGGGTTCGCGACGACATTGAGGCCTGGTGGGATCGCGTGCGCCCGGGCGGGATAGTTTCGGGCCATGATTTCGACCAACCAGAATGGCCCGGCGTCAAACAAGCGGTCGAAGAATGCCTCGGCAAACGCGGCTTGGTACCGACGCTCGACTATGGCTACGTCTGGTGGGTCCGCAAACCTCGGTAACACAAAGAATCCCCCAACGCGCTAGCTATATATACGCCAAATAGCCATTTGTGGCGCAATCTCCCCAAATTTCAAATACATCGCTTCTTCATGGGCATCGCTCGAAAGCACGATGACATCGGCTTGTAGTTGCTGCCACGCCATCGTTTGCAAGATCGGCACCCCTGCGAAGCTTTCTGCTCTTGGCGAATCATCCAGGATCCCCACCACGCGGTGCCGCGGCTCCGCCAAGTTGCGGAAGGTTGCCAGAAAGCGCTCCGTATGTTTGCCCGCGCCATATATTGCGATACGCGCAGGGCTCAGGATCGCCGCTCGCTCGGCAAATCGCTTGAAAAATGGCCATTTCCCTCGATGCTGCCACACAATCTGTTCGCGCGACTCAATTCCCTTCCAGTGCACAAAATCACCGTAAGCATGCAGGGATGGCACAGCATAACGAGCCGCCAAGATCGAATAGATGGATTGGTCATGGCGGTGGGTCGTCGCATCACCAAAAATGCAGTTGCGATATTTTGCAAACTCAAAAGCCTCGGCGAAGATCCCCGCAAAACGTCCCCCCGAACTATACCCCAGTACTCCCGCATCAATCTGGCTGGCACCACGTTCCGCCAGCGTGGCGTTCATGATCCCAAAACACGCCTCATGGGTGCGCTCATCGTTGCGTTGCACATCTCGGATCATAAAGACTTCATCGTGCTCAATAATCTCGTAAATCGGAGCCAGCGAGTTCAGCAGAACGCACGCGCTATCTGCATACAATACCAAGTCCCCATGTTTGGCTGCTTCCACCAACACAAACGTCTTCCATGCAAACATCCGCGGGCTGAGAAAATCAGGATAAAGACGCTCCGTCAGCCACGTCGGGTAGCCCATAACATGAAAATTTGATCCAGTCAGCGTATCTCGCTGCTCCCCCGTCAGCCCCAGGTCAAAAAATAGAATCTCATCTACTAACCGCCTGCTGGTCTTGTGCACGCTGGAAATCAGTTCTTGTGCATGTCTAAAAAACTTGGCATCGCATGAAAGCGCCAGCACACGTTTCATGTCATCTCTCCGCGCGCTGGAACAGGTGGTGGAATTGATCTCCGCCACTAGGCGTTGACAGCGCAACGGTGGAAAACTGATTGAGCGTCCCATCGGGTCGGGTATGCACCAGCGACGAATACTCGACGGCCTCGGTGCGATAGTTCATCGGTGTCAGAAGCGTCTCCAGCCCGCGCGGTGTGAAATGCCAGAAATGCTGCTCCGGCAGCCACGCGTACCACTTGTCCCGATAGCGCTGCGGCATGACTCCCAGCCAGTGCGTCTGAACCAGCAAAATCCGCGGTGCAATTGCACACGCACGCTCCAGAATCTCTCGCGGATTTTCTAGATGTTCCAACACATGCGACAAAATCACGCAGTCAAACTTCCCTGTGATATGCGCATGTGGGAAGTATCCCGTAACCACATTCAACCCCGCCGCCCGCGCATTTCCCGAGGCCGTCTGACTCGGCTCGATCCCCGTTACGGCAAACCCCGACCCGGCCAACCGTTCCAGCAATATGCCCTCGCCACAGCCTATTTCCAGCACTTTGGCACCGCTCGGTAGATAGCGTTGCAGCAACCCGACTTGCATATCGCGACTTTTCTGCCATTGCGGCGGCAAGTTACCAAAGGTCTTCCCCTCACCTCGCCGTGACGCCGTCTTCTCGTGAAAATTCGCCGCTGCATAGTCGATGCTACCCGGGGCCGGCTCCGTCCACGCATTGGTGCAACTCTCGCAAGCACGCACCCGCCACGTCGGCGTTTCCACCGCGGTCAGCAGCATAGTTCCGCCGCACAGCGGACACGATGTGGAACCGCTCACCATCCCGCCTCTTTCAATTTAACTTCATGTGCCTGTACCGCAGTGTCGACCGCCGCAACAGCCTGTGTTTTGCGCAGCCACGCGATCGTCTCACGCTGCTCCGGTGTCCGCGGATCCTGAAGGCTCTGTGCCGGCCCAACATCATGCGCCGCCATAAAAACGGCTTCGTAATCCACCTGCCAAATATCCAATTGTGCAAACTTCTCCGCACCGTGCTCGTTCAGCCAGTCAGCAATCTGCACATCCCAATAGTAGCTTGTTTGTTTCGTGACCGAGGTCATATCGATTCCCATATCGCTATAGATCTGAAACCATTTTGGATCAATGTTGGCAACTTGTTTGTCGGGCACCGCGTACATATGGTGATATTGTCGAAATATGTCAATCGCCGATTTCTGTTGGTTAGTGATACGCTCAAAACACTGGTACCACCGATGCTTGCTCTTCATTCGCTGCCAATCTGAGTACTGATAATGCAAAATCTTGATGTCATGACAAACAATTCGCGGCGCTCCCGCCGGTGTCGGTACCCGCCAGTTGTGCAGGACCGTCCCCTGATGTTCCGCCCCGTCATCCATATACCCCAATGGCAAATCGACCTCGGGTATCCACCCCGACCGAAAATTCGGCCGAATATTCACCCAATTGAAGCAGATCACACTACCCGGTCCGGCGTTTTGCACAGTCATCCATTCGGGGCTCCTAAGAAAATTCCCCGTCAACGCCTCATCTGCATCCAATGCCATAATCAGCCGCTTGTTCGTCTCCGCCACCAGCGGCAACTTCCTCGCCGCCTCCAGCAAAAGCTTTTGACGCCCAGCTTCATCGTACCGAGGAATGGGATTGTCGATCAACCGCACCCGCTCAAACTGCCTTGCGATTTCCCGTGTCGCATCGCGCGATTGCTGGTCCGCGATAACAATATGATCGGCCCACACGCTCGCGCATCGCAGAAATCGCTCCAGGATCCATGCTTCGTCTTTGACCGGGGTCACACAGATGAAAGTGGGCTTGGCGGATGAATCCATGCGGAAATTCCTGTGAGTTTGCGTGCTTCTTCAGTTATCGACCACCCAGGCAACTGCCGTCCAGTTTTGCCTCCGACTGGCAGTAACGCCATCCCTCGCGGAGAATCTCCCCGTGACAGCGACCGACTCACGTTCTGATTTGGAAATCATCGACGCAATCAATCGCGGCGACGATGACGCCTTCGCCGTACTCTATCACCGCCATCGGGAGTGGGTCCATCGTCTCGCCTGGCGCTTCACCCAAAACCAGGAAGACACCCTCGACGTCCTGCAGGAAACCTTCGCTTACCTCGCGCGAAAGTTCCCCGGCCTGACCCTCACCGCCAGCATGACGACCTTCCTCTACCCCGTCGTCAAAAATACCGCCATCGTCGTCCGCAAACGCAAACGTCGCGAGCCCACCCTGAGCCCCGACACCCTCCCCGACCGCCCCTTCCCCGAGGCCGCCCACCCCACACACGATCTGCAAATCCTCCTGCGTAACCTGTCGGATGAACATCAAGAAGTAGTGAACCTGCGTTTTGTGGATGACCTTTCGCTCGAAGAAATCGCCACCCTCCTGAAGATCCCCCTCGGCACCGTCAAAAGCCGTCTGCACCACGCGCTCGCCGAATTGCGCCAAAATCCCCGCATCCAGAAATATTATGAAAATATTTGAACCCAACCCCGTCCCTACGCACTAAAGGGCCTGTATGGCAAATGATTTCGACCAACTTCCAGCCGATCTGATCAACCAACTCCGGCAATCCGCTCAAACCCCCTCCAGCATCCCCGTTGAACTGGACGCCGTCATTCTTCACGATGCCTCTAGCTCCATCTCCCGCCGCCGTCGCCTCCGCAAAATGATCCTCGCTGCCGCCAGCCTGAGCGCCGCTGCCTGTCTCACGATCTTCGGCACCCTCTGGTTTTCCGCCCAGTCCTACGATCCCGACGATATCAACCACGATGGCCGCATTTCCATAGCCGACGCTTTCACCCTCGCCCGCAAGCAAGCCGCCGGTGATGCCACCATCACCCAGCAACGCATCGATCAACTTACCCTCGCCTCCGTCCGGCTCGATAACAGTGGGGGGGCTGCACGATGAAACGCCCGCGTTTGTTTGAAGTTGTTTTGGCCGCTCTCTTGCTCAGTCTGGTCACGCTGATCGTCTGGCACCAAGCAAAATCCGGCATCGAAGCTCCTCTCATTGACAATGCCGAAATCCGCTTTGAATCCGTCGACGTCTGGGTCGACTCCGCCACGCAAAAACTCGCCGCCTATCAATTCGAACTCGCCCTCGAAAATGGCACCGCCGAAATCGTCGGCCTCGAAGGCGGAGACCATCGTGCCTTCGCCGAACCCCCATACTATGATCCCGCCGCGTTACACGGAAAACGCATCATCGTGGCCGCCTTCAACACCGGCGTTGGCCTTCCCAAAGGCAAAACCCGCGTCGCCCGCGTGCACATGCAAATCACCGGAATCGACAAGCCACACTACGTGGTCAAACTGATGGAGTCCTGCGGCCCCAGCGGCGAAAAAATTCCTGCCACCGCTGGCGTAAACTGATTGTTCCTTGAAGAGACCGTGATGAAAAGCAAGTGGATATGTTCGCTGGTGGCGCTGTTCATGATGATCACGACGGCGATTCTTTTTGTTGCGTGCAATGGGCCACGGTCCAGTGAGTCCAAATTCAATCATCTATCAAGCTTATACGATGAGCAGAACGTGGGATTTGATCGTAGATACCAGGACGGGTCGAACGAGTCACGGGCCACGGGAAAGCAGAAGTTCATGATGGGTCGAGCATCGGGTGCTGCATTCCCCTCCAAATCAACAGCCTCGGCAGGCCAGGATGAACTCTGGATCATTCAAAAACCCACCGCCGATCAATCCCGCACCACAGCCATTCCCGATGACCAAACCCCAACCTCCGGCACACTCGCCATCGAAAAAGACCAAAAATTCATCCCCGTCCCCCTCAAACATACCGACGTCAAAGCCACCATCTCCGGCTACATCTCCTCCGTCCTCGTCACGCAACAATTCGAAAACAACTTCCCCGAAAAAATCGAAGCCGTCTACGTCTTCCCCCTTCCCGACAACGCCGGCATCAACGAATTCGTAATGACCGTCGGCGACCGCAAAATCCGCGGCATCATCCGCGAGCGCGAAGAAGCCACCAAGATATACAATGCCGCCAAAACGCAAGGCTACGTCGCCTCCCTCATGACGCAAGAACGCCCCAACATCTTCACCCAGCGCGTCGCCAACATCGAACCCGGTAAAAAAATCGACATCCAAATCCGCTACTTTCACACCCTCTCCTATCAGGATGGCTGGTATGAATGGGCCTTCCCCATGGTCGTCGGCCCCCGTTACAACCCCGAAGGCACCACCGATGGCATCGGCGCCATCTCCCGCGGCCGCCACGGCACCTCCGGCCAATCCTCCGAAGTCCCATACCTCAAACCCACCGACCGCAGCGGCCACGATATTTCCCTCGCCGTCGATCTCCACGCCGGTGTCACCATCGAAAAACTCAATTCCGTCAATCACAAAATCCAGCAGCAGGAACAAGCCGCCGGCCGCACCTCCATTAAATTGGACCAAGCCGACTCCATCCCCAATAAAGACTTCGTCCTCCGCTACAAAGTCGCCGGAAAAACCGTCAAATCCGCCATGTTTGTCCAAAAAGACGCCAAAGGCAACGGCGGCTTCTTCACCCTCATGCTCGTCCCCCCTGAAGAACTCAAAAGCCTCCCGCGCCGCTCCGTCGAAATGGTTTTCGTCGTCGACACCTCCGGCTCCATGAGTGGCGAGCCCCTCGCACAATGCAAAAATGCCGTCGCTGTCGCCCTCGGAAAAATGGATGCCACCGACACTTTCCAAATCGTGCAGTTCGCCGGCAGTGCCTCGCAAATGGCCGCCTCCCCTCTCTCTGCCTCCGCAGAAAATCGCCGCAAGGCCGAAACCTACGTCCATGATCTAAACGAAGGCGGCGGCACGGAAATGCTCCTCGGCATCAACAAGGCCCTCGACTTCCACCACGATGAAAATCGCACCCGCGTTGTCGCCTTCCTCACCGACGGCTTCATCGGCAACGAAACCGAAATCCTCCGCTCCCTCTATGCCAAACTCTCCGCCTCCCGCGTCTTCTCCTTCGGCGTCGGCTCCTCCCCCAATCGCTACCTCCTCAACTCCATGGCCCAAATCGGCAACGGCACCGCCGCCTACCTCTCGCTCAACGACCAGGCCGAGCCCATCATGAACGCCTATTTCGAACGCATCAGTCACCCCGCCCTCACCAACATTGCCCTTCAGTTCGACGGCCTCAAAGTCACCGACGTCTACCCCAAAAAAGTCCCCGACCTCTTCGTTGGAAAGCCCGTCATCATCACCGGCCGCTTCCAGGGCACCTCTTCCGGCACCGCGCAAATCTGCGGCCAGGCCGGTAAGGAACAACGCTCGTTCAGCCTCACCATGGGCGACGACAACACCGATCAAAACCCCGGCATTCGCACCATCTGGGCTCGCATGAAAATCGCCGATCTCACCGACACCGCCATTCGCACCGATACCGATATCACCAAAGATGTAAAAGCCCCCGCCCTCGAATACGGCCTTATGTCCCCCTTCACCGCCTTCGTCGCTGTCGATTCCCTCACTAAGACCGCCGGCGACCACGGCACCACCATCGCCGTTCCCGTTCCCATGCCCGATGGTGTCAAATATGAAACCACCGTAAAGGAATAATCATGCGAACACTGCCGATGATTGCTCTGACGCTTGGCTTCGTGTCACTCACCGCCTGTGACCGAAGCATCGTAATGCACTCACGCATCGATTCTACCTATTCCCAATGGCTGGATGTTCCAGAACCGGTGGAGATTGACCAGCAACTGATCGATGCAGGGAGGGTAGAAAAAATGAAGTAAACCGGCACACTTGGGATCATTACCAGCGCATCGTCATCCGCGGTCCCATCAAGATCGTTCCCGCCCTCACTCGGCAGGAACGCCTCGCCACCACAACCCACACCACACCACGTCCCAACCTGCATCGCAATCTTCTGACAGATAATCACGCGCTGCCAGCGTGTTCCACCACCGCCGTCACCGTCTTCTTCACCGCCGTATTCGCCGGCCGCTTCTGCCCCCGCACAACCGACGCCACATCCTCCAGCAGCGAATACACCACCGGTGTCACCAGCAGCGTCAACAATAGCGACAACGTCTGCCCCCCAATCACCACCACCGCCACCGCGCGACGCTCCTCCGATCCCGGCCCCGATCCCAGCCACAGTGGCAGCATCCCCGCCACCAGCGCCAGTGTCGTCATCAGGATCGGCCGCAACCGATCCCGATTCCCCTGGATAATCGCATCAAAACGTGACAAACCTTTTTGCCGTAGCTGATTCATGTGGTCGATCTGCAAAATGGCATTCTTCTTCACCACGCCGAACAGCACCAGTATCCCCAGCGCCGAATAAAGATTCAGCGTCCCGCCGCTCGCCCATAGTGAAAATAACGCAAACGGAACGCTCAGCGGAAGGCTCAACAAAATGGTCAACGGATGCACCAGCGACTCATATTGCGATGCCAGGATGATGTACATGAAAATCACCGATAGCAGAAAAGCCCACAGGAACTCGACAAACGTCGTCTCCAGTTCCTTCGCACGCCCGCTGATCGTGTTCGTATACGTCGCCGGCAAATTCATCTTCGCTACCGTTTGGCGCAACGCCGCGATGCGATCCGCTTGCGCAAAGCCCGGTGCCACCGACGCCCGTATTGCCACCGTCCTTTGCCTGTCCAGTCGGTCAATCCGTGATGCCGAATTCACCGTCTTGATGTCCGCAATGTTGGAGAGTTCCACTAGTTGGCCGCCCGTATCCTGCCGGGGTAAAAACAACGACTGCAATTGGTCGTCCTTCAATCGGTCTTTCACTTCCAGTCGCAACTGCACGTCATAAACTTCGCCTATCACCTCATCCCTGAATCGGCTCACCCGTTCATCCCCGCCCACCAGCAGCCGTATCGCAGCCCCCAGATCCTGCGGGCTTACTCCCAAATCATCCGCCCGTTTCCGGTTGATCACGATCTGCAATTCCGGCTTGTCGAGGCGCAGCGACGTATTCGCATCCAATATCCCGGGAATCTCCGCCGCTTCCCCGTTCTCCCCCGGCTGCGTCTTATCACGCAACTCCTCCGCATACTGCAGCAAGTTCTCCAGCTCCGGCCCGCGCAAAACAAAATCAACATCCGCTGACGACCCGCCCACGTTGAATGACGGATAATTCTGCACCCCTGCACGCAACTGCTTAAATTTCGCGAGAGCCTTCCGCACGTTCATCATGACATCGCGCTGTGAATAGTTCCCCGCAAATGCCTTCTGCGGAGTCCCACGCAGCGTCTCAGAAAACAACCTGCCTAGTGAAAATACCCGTTTTTTATGTGGCTCAATACGCACATAGAGCCCCCCGGAGTTCACCTGCCCGATCCACCCGCCTCCCGCACTCGTCAATGTCAGCGTCACCCCCGGCACTTTGCGCACCTCCTCGTCCACCTGCTTCATTGCGTCGCGCATCGATTCAAAACTCGCACCTTCCGGCGCCGTGATGTTCACCTGAAACTCCGCCTCGTCCACATCACTCGGCACATACTCCTGCTTCACCGCCCGGTACAACGGTATCGACAGCAGCATCACCCCCACCGCAAACAATGCCACCACCAGCCGAAAGCGCATCGACAACTTCAACATCCAGGTGTAGGCACCATCAATCAATCCGTAAAATCCTCGCCGAGATTTCGCCGCCTCGTTCGCTCCGCCCGCCTTCACCTTGATCAACCGCGAGCTCATCATCGGCGTCAACGTGAAACTCACCAGCAGCGACACCAGCACCGCCACCGCCGCCGTGATCCCGAACTGAAACAAAAACCGCCCCGAGACGCTGCTCATAAACGACACCGGCACAAAGATCACCACCAGGCTCAGCGTCGTCGCCAGCACCGCCAGCCCGATCTCCCGCGTCGCCTCCCGCGCCGCATCGAACGGGTTCATCTTCTTCTCTTCGATGAAATGAAAAATATTCTCCAGCACCACGATCGCATCATCGATCACCACCCCGACCATCAGCACCAGCGCCAGCATCGTCACGCTGTTCAGCGTGAATCCCAACGCGTACATCATCCCAAATGTCGCAATCACCGACGTCGGTATCGCGATCCCCGCAATAAACGTGCTGCGCCAGTTACGCATGAACGCCAGCACCACCAGGCACGCCAGCCCCGACCCCAGCACCAGGTGCAAATTGATCTCGTTCAGCGCCGCCTCGATATAATTCGACTGATCCCGTATCACCTCCACCCGTATATCGCTTGCCAGCCCCCACTTCGCCTTTCCCAGCGCCGCCTTCACATCGTTGATCACTGCCACCGTGTTCGCCCCGCTCTGCCGCCTCACCTCCACCACCACCGTCGGTACCCCGTTCAACCACGACGCCGACCGCTGCTCCTTCGTGTCGTCACTCGCCCGCCCGATGTCCTTCAATCGCACCACTTCGCCATTCAGCTTGGCGATCACAATTTCGTCAAACTCCGCCGCCGATTGCAGACGCCCCGGTATCCGCACCGCCGCCTCCCGTTGCGCATTCGTCAGGTTCCCCCCAGGAATATCCGCATTCTGCCGCACCAGCGCATCCCGCACCGCCGTGATCGGCAACTCATACGCCGCCAATCGATCCGCATCCACCCACACATTCATAGCCCGTTGCGCACCCCCCACAACCCGCACCTCACCCACTCCGCTCGATCGCTCCAGCACCTCCTTGATCTGCTTGTCCGCCACCTCCGTCAATTCCCGCAACGACCGCGGCCCCGATATCGCAATCGTCATCACCGGCGCATCATCATTGCTGAACTTGCTGATCGTCGGTGGATCCGCCCCCGCCCGCGTCAAATCCCGTTGCACCGTCGCCACCCGGTCCCGTACATCCTGCGCCGCTGCATCGATATCCCGCTTCAGATCAAACGACACAATGACCGCCGACGTCCCCTGACCCGTGATCGATCGCAATTCCGTAATCCCCTCCACCGTGTTCACCGCCTCCTCGATCCGCTCCGTCACCTCCGTCTCCACCAGCTCTGGCGGCGCACCCGGCAAAGATGTCCGTATCGTCACTCGCGGCACATCCACCGCTGGAAATCGATCCACTCCCAACCTAAAAAATGCCGCCGATCCCACCACCACCAGTGCTAAAATGATCATGCTGGCAAATACCGGCCGCCTTATACAAATCTCTGCTAACTTCTGCATGAATCCTCATTTAGCTAACCAATTCATTACCTTCTTATTGCTAAGCATAGGCCATATTATTATCTAAAGGGTACAAACCGCCTATCTCAGAGGCGGCTCGTGCCTCCCCAATCCGCAATCCAAAATTGATTTGCCTTTTTGAGAAAGTTCCGCCACAAGACGATCCGCCAAAACTTGTATACAATCCTCCGTCTGCAAATTCAGGAGTTGCCCATGGTCGCTATCCCTATTGAACTCGCCGACGAATTCTCCAGCCTCGTCCGCCAGATGAACCACGTCGTCGATCGCGAAATGCGCCGCCAATACCACGGCTTCTCTCCCACAGACGCCTTCCGCCCTCCCGTCAACCTCTACGAAACCCTCACCGCCTTCGTCCTCTGCGCCGACCTCTCCGGCATGGATGCCCATGACATCGAAGTCTCCCTCGAAAAAGAATTCGTCATCATCCGCGGCCGCCGCCAATCCCCCATCCCCCCCGACGGTTCACCCGCCGTCGCCGTACACCTCATGGAAATCGACCACGGCACCTTCTGTCGCAGCATCGAAATCCCCGCCACTGTCCGCCACGAAGGCATCGCCGCCAACTATCACGACGGCCTCCTCTGGGTCACTCTCCCCAAACTATTGCCCGACGCCCGCGAATAATCCCCTTTCACGCGTGATAATTTCAAATCTACAATAAAGCAGGAAATACCAAAGTGAGCGACACCAATAAACCCGACGATAAATCTCCCCAGCCCCAACCCGCTGCCAAGACCCCCGCCGAGTCCGACACACCTCCGCTGACTCCCCCCGAATCCCCTTCCTCTGCGCCCATCGATCCCCCCGCCCCCGCCCCAAAAAGCCCGCGCCCCAAAACTAATCGCAGCGCCGCCACCCCCAACCCCAGCAGCAGTGGGGGGGTAAAAATAACCCCCGTCCAATCTCCCCTCATCCAAGCCATCCAAGTCCCCGACACCCTCGCACTTCTCCCCGTCCGCGGCTCCGTCGCCTTCCCCGGTGCCGTCCTCCCCCTCACCGTCGGACGCCCCAAAAGTCGCAAAATGCTCGACGACGCCCTCACTCGCGAAAAAATCATCGGCGTCATCACCCAACGCAATGACGCCGTTGAAGATCCCAACCCCCAGGACCTCTTCGAGATCGGCACCGCTTCCCTCGTCCTCAAAATGGTCAAAGCCCCCGAAGGCCACCTCAACATCCTCACCCACGGCCTCGTCCGTTTCCGCATCGTCGAAATCCTCGAAACCGAACCCTTCATCCGCGCCAAGGTCGAAATCCTCCAGGACAAAACGCCTGACTCCACCCCGCCTTTCGACCTCCTCGTGAAGTCCGTCCGCGAAACCGCCGAACGCATGATCCAACTCTCCCCCAACATCCCCGACGAAGCCGGACAGATCATCACCAACATCGACCAGCCCGGCGTCCTCGCCGATTTCCTCGCCGCCAACCTCAGCGGCGAATACGCCGAAAAACAATCCCTCCTTGAAGAAATTGACGTCACCCTCCGCCTCGAACGCGTCCGCGAACGCATCGCCGCGCGCATCGAACTCCTCGAACTGCAGGAACGCATCCAGAACCAAGTCCGCACCACCATCGACAAAACCCAACGCACTTACTTCCTGCAGGAACAAATGAAAGCCATCCAAAAGGAACTCGGCAACGACAGCGGCCCCGAAGCCGACGTCGCCGAACTCCGCAAACGCCTCGAAGAAGCCCAGCTCCCGCCCGCCGTCCAGAAAGAAACCGACCGCGAGCTCAACCGCCTCACCGTCATCCCCCAAGCCTCGCCCGAATACTCCGTCATCCGCACCTTCCTCGAAACCGTCGCCGAACTCCCCTGGTCCAAATCCACCACCGACAAATACGACATCCCCTCCGCCCGCAAAATCCTCGAACGCGACCACTACGACCTCGAAAAAATCAAGCAGCGCATCATCGAATACCTCGCCGTACGCAAACTCAATCCTAATGGCCGCGGCCCCATCCTCTGCTTCGTCGGCCCCCCCGGCGTCGGCAAAACCTCCCTCGGTAAATCCATCGCCGAATCCCTCGGAAGAAATTTCGTCCGCGTCTCCCTCGGCGGCGTGCGCGACGAAGCCGACATCCGCGGTCACCGCCGCACCTACATCGGCTCCATGCCCGGCCGCATCATCCAGGAGCTCCGCAAAACCGGCACCAACAACCCGCTCATCATGCTCGATGAAATCGACAAGCTCGGTGCCGATTTCCGTGGCGATCCCTCCGCCGCCCTCCTCGAAGTCCTCGACCCCGAACAAAACAACTCCTTCACCGATCACTACCTCGGCGTCGCCTTCGACCTCAGCAAAATTATTTTCATCTGCACCGCCAACTACATGGAGCCCGTTCCCCCCGCCCTCAAAGACCGCATGGAAATTATCGAAATCCCCGGCTACACCCAACACGACAAACTCAAAATCGCCCGCAAATTCCTCGTGCCGCGCCAACTACGCGAGCACGGCGTTACCGCCTCCCAGGTCACACTCCCCAATAAAACCCTTGAAGCCATCATCGATCACTACACCCGCGAAGCCGGCGTCCGCAGCCTCGATCGCACCATCGCCTCCGTCATCCGTGGCGTCGCCGCCAAAATCGTCGAGGCCGAACCCACCGCTCCCGCGCCGTCTCCCAAAACCATCCCCACCGCAAAAAGTCGCAACCCCAAATCAGTAATCGCCAAACCCATCACCGTCTCCCCCGACGACCTCGCCTCCTATCTCGGCCCCACCAAGTTCGAATCCGAACTCGCCCAACGCACCGCCACCCCCGGCGTCGTCACCGGCCTCGCCTACACCCCCGTCGGCGGAGAAATCCTCTTCATCGAAGCCACCCAAATGCCCGGCAAAGGCAACCTCCTGCTCACCGGCCAAATCGGCGACGTCATGAAAGAATCCGCCCAGGCCGCTCTCTCCCTTCTCAAACACAACGCCCTCTCTCTCGGCATCCCCGAAGACCTCTTTGCCAAAACCGACATCCACGTCCACGTCCCCGCCGGTGCCGTCCCCAAAGACGGCCCCTCCGCCGGCGTCGCCATGTACACCGCACTCGCCTCCCTCTTCACCAACCGCGCCGCCCGCCCCGACGTCGCCATGACCGGCGAAATCACCCTCCGCGGACTCGTCCTCCCCATCGGCGGAATCAAGGAAAAAACCATCGCCGCCCAGCGCGCCGGCATCAAAACCGTCATCCTCCCCGAACGCAACCGCAAAGACCTCACCGAAATCCGCCCCGAAATCCGCAAACTCCTCAAATTCGAATTCGCCTCCCGCGTCGAAGACGTCCTCAAAATCGCCCTCGGCCGACCTCCCCATAAATCACCACCAGCATCCCCCAAAAAACGTCCATCAAAATAGCCCCGTCCACCGCCACCCTTCACACGTTTGTCTTTATCGTCCCGCGTTCATCAGGCCCACAGTCCGCGTCCCCCAATCGCCCTATTATGCTTGATTTTACTCGCCTATCATTCGATGATGACGGCAGCACTTGTATGGAGAGCCTATGAGATACCGCGTCGTAATTGAACAAGATGAAGACGGAGCGTTCGTCGCGGAATGCCCGACCCTCCCCGGCTGTATCTCCCAAGGCAGAACGCGCGCCGAAGCCGTCACCAATGTCAAAGACGCCATCGCTGGTTACGTCGAAAGCCTCCAAAAACATGGGGACCCAATTCCGCTTCCGATCACTGAAGAAATCGTCGAGGTTTGATAGTGAATCGCCTACCAGTTTGCTCCGGCAGGGATGCCGTCACAGCCTTCGGCAAACTCGGATACCAGGTCGACCATCAGACTGGCAGCCATATCATTCTGCGCCATCCCAACCTGCGCCGGCCCTAAGGGGTGACAATTCTCCTTCGGTGCAACACTCTACGCTCTCCACCGCTGGACCCTGAACCCCGATCCCTATACCCTTCTATCATGCTACAAATTATCGACCTTGCCACCCTCTCCTACCAGGCGGCCTGGGATAAACAACTCGATGTCCACTCCCAAGTCTCCATCGGCGACGCTGGCCCCTACCCCGCCGGCGCACTCATCCTCGTCGAACACCCTCCCGTCATAACCATTGGCCGCCACCCCGGCTCCAGTAAACACCTCCTCGCCTCCCCCGCCCTCCTGCAGCTCCGCGGCGTCGAACTCACCGAAACCGATCGCGGCGGCGACATCACCTTCCACGGCCCCGGCCAACTCGTCGCCTACCCCATCATTCCTCTCAACACTTACAACCTCAACCTCCACAACTACATGCGCCTCCTCGAAGACGTCGTCATCGACACCCTCGCTGCCTTCGGCATCACCGGCACCCGCGCCCCCGGCGCCACCGGCGTCTGGATCGAACCCCCAATCCCACAAAATTCCGCCCCGCCGCCCGCCCAACCTCCCCTCTGCTGCATCCGCCCCGGCGCTGAAAAAATCTGCGCCATGGGCGTCAAGCTCCGCCGCTGGGTCACCTTCCACGGCCTCGCACTCAACGTCACCACCGATCTATCCTATTTTCAACTCATCAACCCCTGCGGACTCTCCCGCCCAGTCACCTCGATGCGCAATCTCCTCGCGGACAAAACCCCGCCCATGCCCCTCGTCAAACAAACCCTCACCGACGCCTTCCAACGCCGGCTCGCCCAAATTGCGGCCGCAAAATCGCACGCCACCCCTTGACCCTGCCCTTACGCCAGTAATCCAATAACCAACAGCGCCAGAACCCCCAGCACAATCACCGCGTTAATCGTCACCCCAATCCAACCGCTTATTTTCTCCCGCCCCCTGATAAACAACGAGCCAAACCCCACCGCGCCTCCCACCAGCGCCATAATCAGCCCGCCCAGTATTCCAAAACCAATCATCATCGCTTCTGTCTCGCTCATCGTGCCCCCGGCGGCATTTGTTCGCACACCCGCCAGTACGATCAACACCAACTCCAGCAATCCCACTAAAAGCCCCATCCCCAACGATGTGATCCCCAGCCAGTTCAGCTTCTTTCGCGGCTCAACCGACTCATAAGCCAAATCTGAATAAACGTTGGGTTCAGGATTGCTCATAACGACTCCCATCTATCGCAGTCACCGCCGCATCATAGATGAGATTCTGAAAAACAAAACAAAAAAACAGCAATGCCCCGGCAACCGACAACTGTCTTGCCCCAGCCCCCCTCCGCCTCCTCAGAACGGCCCCGCCGTCAGCACCTTCCCGTCACCCGTCCGAATCTGCAGCCCTCCATTCTTGTTCACCGGCTCAGGCAACTGCTGACGCGCATAACCCCCCGGCGTCTTTCCCCCCACCGCAATCGCCTCCACCTGGTGCTGCTTGCCCCCGTTCGACAGCGTCAGTGTGACCGACCGTCCCGGCGGAATCATCTCCTGCGGCAACACCACCATGACGTTCTTGTTCTCCGCATCCAGCACCAGCAACTTGCCGATCACCTTCTGATCACGATCCATCAAATTCACTTGCCGCACATTCGGATCCACCAACGCCTTCAATGCATCATCCTTCTGCGCCACCGCCGCCTGCATCGCCTGAAGTTGCCCTTGCTGCTCCTTCAACGCATTCATCGCTTCGCTTCGAACAACCTTCATGTTCGACTGCATATTCATATTGAACCACGCCGCCGCCGCCAGAAACAACCCCGCCGCCACCATCCCCCAGCGATAAAATCGCACGTTGTCCCGCGTCGCCTTCTTATAATCCTCCATCCGAAAAATCTGCGGTGCCGACGCCTGCAAAATCTTCACCCGCAAATCCGCCGGCGGTTCCATGTACGGGCTCGCCGCCGCCAGCCGCGCCATCGCTTCCCTCAGGCCGCGCACTTCCGTCTCCGCCGACTCATTCAAGCTCGCCTCAATCGCTGCATCGAGTTCTTCTTCCCGCATCATTTTCTTTGCCGCATCCATTAGCGATTCTCCTCAAGTGGCTCCGCGCCTCCATCCATATCTGTTACGCTCGCCAGCCGATCACGGATTCGCAAGAGTCCCAGCCGTATCCGCGTCTTGATCGTCCCCAGCGGCACCCCCAGTCGCTCCGCCACCTGTGTATGCGTCAGCCCCTCAAAAAAGGCCAGTTCCACCGCCACCCGCTGATCCTCTCCCAACTCCCGCAACGCCTCCCGCACCGCCACCGCCTCCTCCCGCGCAATTGCCATGTCCTCCGGCCAGTCCTCCGCCGCCGGCGCATCCGGCAACGCATCCCCCACGCTCTTCATCCGGATCCCCGCACTCCGACTGCGCAACCGATCCAAAATTCGGCTCCGCGCAATCATCATGATCCACGCCTCCCCGCTCCCACGCGATGTATCAAACCCCGCCGATTGCCGCCATACCTGCACAAAAATATCCTGCGTCACATCCTCCGCCGCTTGCCGGTCCCGCATCATCCGCACCGCCAGTGAAAACACCGCCCCCCCAATCAAATCGTACGCCTTCGCCAGCGCCGCATGATCCCCCCGTCCCATCCGCTCCAACACCAGGAGCAACTCTTTCGATTCAGGTGATCGCTTGCCGGCCATGACTCTCCCGCGCGTCCTCGTCGCCGCAAGCCCCCCAGTCTCACTCGCCGCGACCGTCATCACGTTACGCTGCGTATGATCCTTCCCCTCAATCATGTTTGCAATGCCACCCTCCCCCGCGCCCCGCCCAGACCTCCCTCCCTTTCCCCAACGCCCCCGCATCGGCAAAAAAATACCCACCGCGCCTCCTCCTCGAAGAAGTAACATCAATCATTACGTCCCCCGCCCCCCCCCGGATGCCTCCACCCCGCCTTCAGATAATTCACCCCTCGACACCCCCGTTTCAAGCATTATCATGCCAGACCGTTTTGAAAGGTCCCTATGTCCGCCATCTCCGTCACAGATCTCGCCAAATCCTTCCAGGTCGCCCACAGCGAACCCGGTTTCCTCAACGCCATCAAACATTTCTGGCACCGCACCTACCGCACCGTCGACGCCGTAAAACCCCTCTCCTTTCGCATCGAACCCGGAGAAATCGTCGGCTTCCTCGGCCCCAACGGTGCCGGAAAAACCACCACTCTCAAAATGCTCACCGGCCTCATCCACCCCTCCGCCGGAAAAATCACTGTCGGCGACTACATCCCCTTCCGCCGCCACAATTCCTTCCTCCGCATGATCACCCTCGTCATGGGCAACAAGCAGCAACTCATGTGGGATCTCCCCGCCAACGAAAGCTTCCGCATCAACGGTGCCGTCTACGATATCCCCCACGACGAACTCCAACGCCGCATCCGTGAACTCTCCGAAATGCTCACCCTCACCAAAGAACTGTCCCAACCCGTCCGCAAACTCTCCCTCGGCGAACGCATGAAATGCGAACTCCTCGCCTCCCTCCTCCACCGACCAACCGTCCTCTTCCTCGATGAACCCACCCTCGGCCTCGACGTCAACGCCCAAACCGCCGTCCGCACCTTCCTCCGTGAATACAACCGCAAATACAACGCCACCATCCTCCTGACCTCCCACTACATGGCCGACATCACCGCCCTCTGCAAACGCGTTCTTTTGATCCATCAGGGAAAATTGTTTTACGATGGCGATCTCTCCGGCATCGTTGACAAATTCTCCCCCACCCGCGAAGTCAAACTCGATTTTACCGAAGACATTTCCAGTGAGCACCTAAAGCCCTACGGTGAGGTCGAAGAAGCTCAGGGACGCTCCGCCCGCGTCATCGTCAAACGCGAAGACCTCATGGCCATCATCCAGAAAATGATGACAGAGTTGCCCATCGCCGATCTTTCCATCTCCGATCCCCCTATTGAAAGCATCATCGGCCGACTCTTCACCGCCGGTTCCGTCAACAAGCCCTCCGACATCCCTGCCGGAGGTCCCCCATGATCGGAAACATGATCCGAAAAATGAGCGTCCTCATTTCCGCCCATCACGCTCTCATGCTGGCCTACCGCTCGGAAATCTACCTCTGGGTGATCGCCCACATCTTCCCCTTCGTCATGATGGGTGTCTGGACGACCGCCGCCCAGGGCGGTGATCCCACCAAGTTCTCCCTCACCCCCGCCGATTATGGACGCTACTTTGTCGCCATCTTCATCGTTCGACAATTCTCTGTCGTCTGGATGATCTACGAGTTTGAATGGCACATCGTCGAGGGCCGCCTCTCCAATTTTCTCCTGCGCCCCATGAACGCCCTCTGGCATTACGTCTCCGGTCACTTCGCCGAACAAGCCGCACGCTTCCCCTTCTTCGTCGGCTGCGTCATCCTCTTCTTCCTCCTCTATCCCACCGCCTTCTGGTGGCCCACCCCCGCCAGCGTCATCTTTGGCATCGTCGCCATCTACGCCGCATTTGCCCTCCGTTTCGCCCTCCAGTACTGCTTCGCCATGGCCAACTTCTGGATGGAACGCGCCTCCGCCATCGATTCCCTCTCCTACCTCCCCTACGTCTTCCTCTCCGGTATGGTCGCTCCCCTCTCCGACTATTCCCCCGACGTCGCCGCCTTCGCCTT
>JBBRWV010000004.1:0-60040 GCA_038248985.1 Phycisphaerae bacterium | reverse complement strand
TTTACCCCCCATTTACCCCCCATTTACCCCCCATTTTTCATAGCCCATCCCTCTCTTCACAGGGCGTTGCGTACCTGCACAACGGACATCCACCCCATCACCTACATTTCCTATCGGGATTGGGCGGAGATTGCCAAGCTTCATCTCTCTTTCTCGCGTTTTGGCACTCTGTCATTTCCACTCTAAAAACGCCACTTTTTCCCTCCATCCCACCCCTCCATCCCCACCACGCCATGCAAAAACAGAAAGGGCTGACGCAAGGGCGAAAAATACATTGCGCCAGCCCAAGTTTCTAATAACCAGCTCGTTAATGCCGGACTTTGGTCGAATCCTGCACAATCTCTTCCGGCATCGTCGTAATCAGCGGAGCCGTCGAGCGACGTGATTGCCAAATCGCCCAGCCGATCAACGGTGTGATTACTAGAATCACAATCAGCCGCGTCGTATCCATGCCGACGTATTCCAGTTGCTTGGTCAGCGTGAAGCCATATTTCTTGGCACCCTCGTTCACGGTGTCCACGATCAGCTTGTCGTAGCCCAGCATCAGCGGAATCGCCAGCACTGCGACCATGTTCATGACCTTCAGCAGCGGGTTGATCGCCGGTCCGGCGGTGTCCTTGAGCGGATCGCCCACGGTATCGCCCGTCACCGACGCCTTGTGCCGTTCTGAACCTTTGCCGGTGTTGGCCGCATGGTTACGCGGTTCGTCTTCAATCATTTTCTTGGCGTTATCCCATGCGCCACCGGAGTTGCACATGAAACTCGCCAGAAGCTGGCCGGCCACGATCGCCCCGGCCAGGAACCCCGCCAGGCCGATCGGCCCGAGCAGGAAGCCCACGAGGATCGGTGTGAACACGCCCAGAATCGCCGGTCCTACCAGCTCTTTCTGTGCCGCCTTGGTGCAGATATCCACAACGCGGCCATAGTCCGGACGCTTCTCGCCCGACCATATCTGCTTGTCATGGAACTGCAACCGACATTCCTGCACATTCATATAAGCCGCCCGGCCCACCGCCCGAATCAGCATCGCGCTGAACAGGAACGGCACGCCGCCGCCGATCAACATGCCGATCAACAAATTAGGCGAGCTGACGCTGAGGGTGCCGGCCACGGCGTTGAACATGTCGATGGGGAGGGCCTGGTCTTCGCCGCCGCCGCCCGAACCGATAACCGTGATGAACGATGCGAAGAGGGAGACCGCCGCAATGACGGCCGAACCGATCGCCACGCCCTTCGTGACCGCCTTGGTGGTATTGCCCACCGCGTCGAGATCCGAAAGCGTCTGGCGTGCGGCCAGCATTTCTTCCTTGCTGTCAAAGTCATCCTGCACATAACCCATTTCCGCAATGCCATTGGCGTTGTCGGCAATCGGGCCAAACACATCCATCGATACCGTATTGCCGGTCAGCGTCAACATGCCGATGCCGCACATGGCGACGCCGTAAGCGATGAAGATCGGATTCACCGTGGACATGGTCGTGGTGTAGATCGCCACCGAGGCGAAGATGGCCACACAGAGCACCAGCCCCGTGAAGAATGCCGACTCGTAGCCGACCGCAAATCCTTCGATGATCGTCGTGCCGTGACCCGTGTCGGTACTTTGCTTAATGGCTTTGACCGTGCTGTATTCAGTGCCGGTGAAATACTCGGTGACCTTATTGAGCACCACGCACAGCACAATGCCGACCAGGCAAGTCCAGGCCGGACGCATATCCAGCCCAGGAACGCCCAGATTCGCCCAGAACGGAAGCGCGTTGATATTTGCCAGAACTTCCGCGGTGGTGTTCTCCGCGGTAAACCGCAGGTAGTACCAGCCCAGGATGATGAAGCCCAAAACCGAGATTCCCGAACCGATCAGGAAGCCCTTGTTGATCTGTTTCATGGCTTCCGCCACGCTGCCCTTGGCCTTCGCCCGGACGGTGTAGGTGCTGATGATGGAGCCCACGACGCCGATGGCCCGCACCAGAATGGGGAACAACACGCCCTTGTGGCCGAACGATGCCCAGCCCAGAATCATCGCCGCGACCATTGTGACTTCGTACGATTCAAAAATGTCCGCCGCCATGCCGGCACAATCGCCCACGTTATCGCCCACGTTGTCCGCGATCGTCGCCGCATTGCGGGGGTCATCTTCCGGAATATCTTTTTCAATCTTGCCGACCAAATCGGCGCCCACATCGGCCGCCTTCGTGAAGATGCCGCCGCCCACCCGCATGAAGAGCGCGAGGAGGGTGCCGCCAAAGCCGAAGCCCAGCAGGGCTTCGTACGCATGTTCGCCGTAGATCATGAAGATCAGCGTGCCGCCGAGCAGCCCCAGGCCGTCGGTCATCATGCCGGTGATCGTGCCCGAGCGATATCCGAGCATCAAGGCCCGGCCAAAGCCCACGCGGGCCGCCGCGGCAACACGCAGGTTGCCCGTCGTGGCCATCCGCATGCCGACGAAACCCACCAGCGCGGAGAAGACGGCTCCCACGAGGAACGCGGCGGCGCGGCCGAAGGCAAAGTCCGTGGCATGGTCGCCACCGCTGATATACTTAGTGAGGAAGAGGACAAACACCAGGAGGAGGATGAGGGGCGCTACGACGCGCATCTGGCGCGCCAAGTAGGCATTCGCACCGTCGCGAATCGCCAAGGCCACATCCTGCATTTTCTGCGTGCCTTGATCGGCATCGCGCACCTGACGCACCAGCATCCAGGCGTAGAGCAGGGCCATGACCGAGACGCCCAGTGCGACAAAGAGGCCGACGCGTTCACCGGTGGTGAACTTGGTGCCGGCGTCTTGCGACATAAAGGAGAAATACTGAAAGGCGTTTTCGGCCTTGGCCGCAACCACTTCCGAAGCGGGTGTGGCTTTATCCGTCGGCAACTGCCCGAAGGAAGGACGCCAGATGGCCAGCGTCGCAAACACTATCAGTAGTCCTATCAGGACCACCGACTTTTGAGAGTAGCGTTTCAACTTCGACAAGATATTCATAAAACGATCTTTCTAAAAGTGAAGTTTCCCAAAGACTGGTTTTTGTTTAGCCGTTTAACAATTCCGGAGGCACGTCGGAGGTGGGGTGATACCGGGGATTTTTGTCCTGACGCCGTCGATCCAGCCAGGCGAGCCAGCGTTCGAGGCCCTTGTTCTCGTACGTTGACACTTCCATCAGATCGAGTTCCGGATTGATCCGCCGGACGTCGGCCCAGAAAACTCCGCGGTCAAACATCACGTGCCGCTGCAAATCCGCCTTATTGAGGATCAACGCGTCGGCCTTGGCCAGCAGGTCCTTATACAGCGGTGCCTTGTCATCCCCCGACGAAACCGAGAGCACCGCGACGGTCACATCCTGCCCAAAAAACGGAAGGCCATCCAGCGGGGCAATCACATCCAGAAACAGGAGATCCAACTCGTCAAGTTTGAACCGCGGAAGAATCGAAAGTATGGAGTCCAGATCCGCCCGTGCCGCACACAGCGCCTCCACCTGGTCGCAATAACGCGACACGCGGTCGGCATCGCGTTCGGCGGCCGGATTCACCGTGATAACCCCCAGGCGTGCCTTCCCTCGAAGCTGCCGCGCGGTCGCTTCGACCAGCGAAGTCTTGCCCGCTCCCGGCGGCCCCACCAGTCCGACGGCCAGCAACGGCGCACTGCACAAGATGTTCGCACGCGGTGTGCGCAAGTTTTCAGGCAATGGTGCACCAGTCGTTGTCATAGATGATCCTCCCAACGCGGGAAAGTCCGCTCGTTCGATCCTTGCATTTTCGGGAATTCAGCGATTTGGCGGTATCAGGAGGCGTGCGAGAACTCTGTTAGGAAAACTGCGGTCCTATACGATGGGGGAAAGTCCTAAGAATGAACGCGCTCCCTCCCATCCCGTCAGTAGTCCCACCTACCCCTGCCCCGTCCCGTTTCCAAAATAGCCTTTTTTCACATCAAAAAAGGCGTTTACTGCTCGTCGGGTGCGTTGCGAATCGCAAACCGCAACAGCTCGGCGCTGGTCTTCAAACTCAATTTTTCCTTGATGTGCTCCCGATGCGCTTCAATCGTCTTGGCGGACAAAAACAGCTTCTCGGCGATTTCCTTTACCGTCATCCCCGCGCCGATCATTCGAAATATCTCCATCTCCCGATCCGTCAGGCGATCCATCGGCAACGCGCCCCCGGGCTTCCGATTCCCCACCATGCGCTGCAGCAGCACCGCGCTCATCTTTTCGCTCACATACACTTCCCCCTTCAATACTTTGCGTATCGCCTGCAACAAGACCTGCGGCGCTTCCTGCTTCATCACATAACCCCGTGCCCCGGCACGGAGCGCCCGCTCCGCATATAAACTTTCATCGTGCATCGACAGTATCAGCACCCGCAGTTCCGGATCCTGCGCCCGCATCTCCTTGAGCAGTTCGATCCCCCCCGTGTCCTTGAGCGAAATGTCCAGCAGCGTAAGGTCCGGCTTCAACTGCCGTATCAGCTTCAACGCCTGGTACGCATCCTCCCCCTGGCCCACAATCGTCATGTCGGCCTCGGGGTTGATCAGTTGCATGAGTCCCTGCCGCACAATCGGATGATCATCGACAATGAAGATCCGGCGCTTGGCAGATGACAGGGGTGTGGCCGCTGCGGAGTTTGTTGGCATGGTCATGTGCTTAGATCCTTGTTTGCGGTGGTTGGCATGTTACACGTCATCCGGCTCCCGCCCTTGGGCAGCCGCGTCATGGAAAACGTCGCGCCCACGACATGGGCGCGATGGTTCATCGTTCGCAGGCCCATCCCGGTTTTTAGCTGATCCGCATTGGGAAATCCGATTCCGTTGTCCGACACCGACAACTGGATTCCATTCCGCGTCGTGAGCAACTCGATGGTCAAGCCGCTCGCTTTGCCATGACGAATCGCATTTTGCACGCTCTCTTGCGCTATCCGGTAAAGGTGCGTCGCCGCCGAATTGTCCGCGATCATCACCGACGACGGGCAGCGGAAAACACAGTCAATATTGAACATCGTGCGTACGTTCGTCGCCAGCTCCCGCAACGCCACCATCAAACCGTCGGGCTGGGGGTCCACCGGGTACAACCCGTGTGACAGATTGCGCGCCTGCGTAACGGCCTCTTTCAGCAAGGAAGAAATCTGCGCCGCCTGCGCGGCCTCCGCGGCATCGCTCGTCGCCAGCTTCTGCTGCATCGCCTGCATCAGAAAGGCTATGCCCGTCAGTTGCTGGCACAGGCCGTCGTGCAGATCCTGCCCGATCCGCCGCTGCTCCCGTTCGCTGATTTCCAGAATTTCTTTTTCCAGCAGTTTCCGCTCCGTGATGTCGCGGATAATTCCGGTAAATGTCACTTCGTTCCCCACCTGCACTTCCGACACCGCCAGATCTATCGGAAAAATCGTCCCGTCCTTTTTCATCGCCGCCACTTCCCGCCCAATCCCGATGATCTTCTTTTTCCCCGTCCGCATGTAGTTATGCAGATACCCGTCGTGTTCACTCTTGTAAGGCTGCGGCATCAACACGGTCACGTTCTTGCCCACCACCTCCGCCGGCTTATACCCAAACATCTCCTGCGCCGCCCGATTGAATATCCCGATCGTTCCACGCCGGTCGATCGTGATGATCGCATCGACCGCCACTTCCAGGATCGTCCGTACCTGGGCTTCGCTGACCTGCGCCGCACGCTCCAACGACGCATGCAGATTCATCCGGTGCGTGGCGTCCCGTACCACTTTGGCAAACCCCCGCAGTTTCCCATCCGGCTCGCGCAAGGCCGACGTCAATACTTCGCCCCAGTAACGCGTGCCATCCCGCCGGACGCGCCATCCTTCCATCAGGTGGCGACCCTCTAGCTCGGCGCCCTTCAACGCTTCGTCCGGCACTCCTGCGGCCACATCCTCCGGGGTAAAAAATATCGCGTGGTGCTTGCCGATAATTTCTTCCGTCCGGTACCCTTCAATCTTTTCGGCGCCGGTGGTCCAGCTCACCACGTACCCCTCGCTGTCCAGCATGAACAGGGCGTAATCCCGCACCCCTTCGGCGAAGAGATTGAATGCGGCATTCGATGACGGCGCATGGTCCGGTGTCTCCACCGCGTTTTCGCCTGGTCTGTTTGCAGATTTTTTCGTTGTTTTCGTTGGTTTGATCATAACCAAATCCATTGTAATCAAAAAAGGATCTTTCGTGGTGCGAACACAAACGAAAGATCCTCTTGATTCTTCAAACAACATCACCGCCGCGGGAGGTTTTACAGGCGACTGATGAGGAGCTCACGGGTAAAGATGATCTCCTTCGGCAGATCTCCCGCCAGCTTCAGGAACAATTCTTCCTGGCCGAGAATCTCCGACTTGAACTCTTCGTGCGGCACGGTCTGCAGGGCGGCATAGTCTTCGGCGGCGAGATTCAATCCTTCCGAATTGATGTCCTTCCACTGCGGCATCCAGCCCAAGGGAGTTTCGACGGCGTAGGCGCGGCCGTGGGCGCGATTGATGATCCACTCCAGGACGCGCATGTTTTCGCTGAAGCCGGGCCAGAGGAATTTGCCGTTGGCGCCTTTGCGGAACCAGTTGACGCAGAAGATGCGGGGGCAATCGGTCATCTTGCGACGCATGTTGAACCAGTGCCCGAGGTAATCGCGGATGTTGTAGCCCAGGAACGGCAGCATCGCCATCGGATCGCGCCGCACCACGCCCACGTCGCCCGTGGCCGCCGCGGTCGTTTCCGAGCCAATCGTCGCGCCGACATACACGCCGTGAACCCAGTTGAATGCCTGATACACCAGCGGAATCGTTTTGCTGCGGCGTCCACCGAAGATGATCGCCGAGATTTCGACGCCGTTGGGGTCGTTCGCTGCTTCGTCCAGCACGGGATTGTTCGCCATCGGTGCCGTGAACCGGCTGTTCGGATGCGCTGCCTTGCGGCCGCAGTCCGGGGTCCACTCCTTGCCCGTCCAGTCAATCAGGGCGGGCGGGGGGGTTGGGGTTTTGCCCTCCCACCATACATCGCCATCGGGGAGAAGCCCGACGTTCGTGTAAATCGTGTCGTTCTTCATCGTTTCCATGGCGTTGGGGTTGGTCTCGTAGTTGGTGCCGGGGACGACGCCGAAATAGCCGTTCTCCGGATTGATGGCCCGCAGCTTGCCGGACTTGGCATCGACCCACATCCACGCGATGTCGTCGCCGATCGTCGAAATCTTCCAGCCGGCCTTCTGATACTGAACCGGCGGGATCATCATGGCAAAGTTGGTCTTGCCGCAGGCCGACGGGAATGCCGCGGCAACATACGTCTTCTCGCCGCCGGGTGCGGTCACGCCGGAGAGCAGCATGTGCTCGGCCATCCAGCCTTCGAGCTTGCCGAGGTAGCTGGCGATACGCAGCGCGAGGCACTTCTTGCCCAGCAGCGCGTTGCCGCCGTAACCAGAGCCAAACGACCAGATGGTGTTGTCCAGCGGGAAGTGGCAGATGTAGCGGCGATCGGGGTTGCAGTCGCCCACGCTGTGGAGGCAGCGGGTGAAGTCATTGGTGCCGAGCTGAGACCAGGCGATGTCGCCCATGCGGGTCATGATGCCCATGTTGATGGCGACGTAGAGTGAATCGGTGAGTTGCACGCCGACCTTGGCGAGCGGGCTGCCGATGGGGCCCATCACGAAGGGCACGACGTACATGGTGCGGCCCTTCATGCTGCCGCAGAACAAGTCGCCGATTTTTTTGTAGGCGGCCTTGGGTTCCATCCAGTTGTTGGTGGGGCCGACAGTGTCGGCGTCGGGGGTGCAGATGAAGGTGCATTGTTCGGTGCGGGCGACATCGTTGGTATTGCTGCGGTGGAGATAGCAGTTGGGCAGTTTTTCCTTATTCAAGGGAATCAGAATGCCCTGCTTCACCGCGTCGGCCAGAAACTTCGTTTTTTCTTTTTCCGTCCCGTCACACCAGTAGATATCGCTGGGTTCGCACAGCTCCACCATTTCCGATACCCACTTGCTCACTGCCGCAGGGGGCACGGGGCCGGTGTGGCGCTCTTCCCAGATACTCAATTCACCAAGAACATCGACTGCAGTCATGAATGGCTCCTTTAGCTAGGCCCCCGGGCGCAATTTTCAAATTGAACCGAAGACCGACACTTGTTTGGATGTAGTTTCGACTATTGCAAGCGCCATCGGTATCAGGATGGCACTTGATTTGGCGTGATGCTCGAACCGAGTGTGAATAGGTCTAACCCCTAGGTTTGCAGCCCTCAGAATGGACTTATTCGTGAATGGGCAAACCCAACGCGACCTTGACTCGGGTAAAAACCTGATCCGGCGAGCCTGCGGCGCTGATACGCATCAGAAGTTTTCGCTCGGCGTAGAAGGTCAGAAGCGGTTCCATCGTAAGATTGTAGGCGACCATTCGCTTCTCGATTGCTTCCTCGCGATCATCCTCGCGCTGGACGAGGTCACCCCCGCAGGTGTCGCAGACTCCGGCCACCGCGGATGCACGATTGGCCACATGATAAACCGCTTTGCAACGCCCGCACGTACGGCGGCCGGAGAGGCGGGTCCGCAATTGTTCGAGAGGCAATTCAAAGTAAAGTGCCGCGTTCAGCGTCACGCCTTGGGACTGAAGTATTTCTTCGAGCGAACCTGCCTGCGCCGCAGTGCGCGGAAAACCATCCAGCAAAAATCCCCCCACGCATCGCAAACACTTCGCACGTTCCTTGACCAGATTCACCACCGTCAAATCCGGCACCAGCTTCCCACCCACCATGCACTCAATCGCCGTAACCATCGCCGGACTCGCCTTGTCCATTTCCATGGACCGTGCGGCCCGAAATACATCCCCCGTCGAAAGATGACACGACCCCAATTCGTCGCATAAAAGTTGCGCCTGGGTTCCCTTCCCCACGCCCGGCGGACCCAGCAAAACCAGCCGCCACACCCGCTTCCCTCTCGCCGGCGCCTCCGAACAACGGTGCCCCGGCCCCTTCAGCCATGCGGCGCGGTCATTACTGTAGCTACCCGGCGTCGACATGCTCAGTATCCTTCTATCACCGTGGAACCTGGGCCGTGTCCGCCGTCATCACCATCGCCCCGCACGGACATTCCTGCACGCACAAACCGCAGCGCGAGCAATTGTTCATATTGATCGTGTACCGTTTCCCCGCTCCCAGCTTCACGATGGTCTGGTCCGGGCATACGCTGAAACACGTGTCGCATTCAAAGCAGTTCCCGCACGAAAAACACCGCCGCGCTTCGTACAACGCCGCCACCTGATCCAGCCCGCCCAGCGTCTCCTCAAAGGACTGTATACGCTTTCCCGCCTCCACCATCGGCTGCGAAGTCTGCGGCCACTTCGAATACCAATCCATCCGCAGCAACTTGAACTCCGCCGCCGAATGCTTCTGCTTCGGCGTGACAATCGCCTGCTTCAAATACGCATCAATATTCAACGCCGCCTTCTTCCCATGCCCCACCGCGGTCGTCACGGTCTTGTTGAACGGTATCATGTCGCCGCCGGCAAAAATCCCCGCATGTCCCGTCATCAATTGCTCATCCACCTGAATCGCCCCATCCCGCGTCACCACGACCCCCGGGATATTCTTCAGGAAATCACTCTGCGTCTCCTGGCCTAGCGCCAGCACCAGCGTGTCCGCCTTCAACAACTCCGTCTTCCCCGTCGGCTGCGGCATCCCCTTGGCATCCAACGCCATCACTTCCACTTCAATCTCATTTTGCCCGACCATTTTCACCGTGCGCAGCCAGTTCACCACCACCCCCTCCAGCACTGCATCGTCCAGTTCGCTCCGATGCGCCGGCATCCGCGCCGCATCCCGCCGATAGATAATCAGCGACTCCGCCGCACCCAGACGCAACGCCGTCCGCGCTGCGTCCATCGCCGTGTTTCCGCCCCCATACACCGCCACCCGACGCCCCAGACACATCGGCGCACTCACCATCGGATCCGCCAGAAACTGCAGCGCATCCACGATCCGCGCCGCATCCGCTGCGGGAATATCCACACGCTTGCCCAGCTGCGCCCCAATCGCCAGCAGCACCGCATCAAAGGACTTCCCCCGCAAAATAGGCTCTAAATCTTCCACCTTCGCCCCGGTCTGAAACTCCACCCCCATCTCCGTGATCCGCCCAATCTCCGCGTCCAGCACTTCCCGCGGCAGACGATACTCCGGTATCCCATAACGCATCATCCCGCCCAGCTTCGCCCCCGCCTCCCACACCGTCACATGATGCCCCACCCGCGCCAATTGATACGCCGCCGAAAGACCGCACGGCCCAGACCCCACAATCAACACCCGCTTCCCCGTCGGCTTCCCGGGCTTAATCTTCCATCCCTCGCTGATCGCCAAATCCCCCAGGTAACGCTCCACCGCGTGAATGCTCACCGGCGAATCCAACTCTTTCCGATTGCAGTTGCTCTCGCACGGGTGATAACAGACCCGCCCATGAATCGCCGGCATCGGATTGTTCTTCACCAGCGCCCGCCACGCCTCCTCGAAACGCCCCGACTGCGCAAAATTCAGCCACTCCTGAATGTTCTCCCCCGCAGGACACGCCTGGTTGCACGGCGGCAACCGATCCACGTACATCGGCCTCATCAACACGCCCAGCGCATCGTTCACAGGCTTGTTATTTACCGGTTCAACCGTCGGGCGGGTCGCGTCCAACATAAGAAGTCCCTTCTTTAGGCGTCTGCTGTTTCCGCGAGTCCCTTCGCCAGACTCCCCACTACCGCCTTCGCATCGCCAAACAGCATCATGCAATTATCCGCAAAGTACAACTCGTTCTCAATCCCCGCAAACCCCGGATTCATCGAACGCTTGATCGCCATCACCATCTTCGCTTTGTCCGCATCCAGTATCGGCATCTCGAAGATCGGCGAATTCTTATCATGTCGCGCCGCCGGATTCACCACGTCGTTCGCCCCGATCACCAGCGCCACGTCGCATTGCGGAAACTCCCCGTTGATCTCATCCATTTCCACCAGGCGGTCATACGGTATCTCCGCCTCCGCCAGCAACACGTTCATATGCCCGGGCATCCGTCCAGCCACCGGATGAATCGCAAATTTCACGTCGATCCCGCGCTTCGTTAGCTGGTCGAACAACTCCCGCACCTTGTGCTGCGCCTGCGCCACCGCCATCCCATATCCCGGGATGATGATCACCGACTGCGCGCCTTCCATTATCTGTGCGGCTTCTTCCGGCGTTCCCGCCCGCGCGGTCTTCTTTTCCCCCGCCCCCGAACTCGCCTGCACCTGACCAAACGCCCCAAACAGCACGTTCGCAAAACTCCGGTTCATCGCTTTGCACATCACGATCGACAAAATCAACCCCGATGCACCATCCAACGCACCGGCGATAATCAGCAGCTTGTTATTCAGCACAAAGCCCATCAAACTCGCCGACAACCCCGCGTACGCATTCAACAATGCAATCACCGTCGGCATGTCCGCCCCGCCGATCGGCATGATCAACAGCACCCCAAACAACGTCGACAGCCCTAGCAGCACCGGGAAAAGAAAGGTCTTCTCCGGATAAATCGTCAGCAACACCCCCGTCATGATCGCCGCCCCCAGAATCACGAAATTGAAAATATTCTGCCCTTTGAAAACCATCGGACGCGTCGGCAGAATCTCCTGCAACTTGCCAAACGCCATCAGCGATCCCGTGAACGTCAACGACCCCAGCAACACCTCCACCGCCAGAATCCCCATCTCGGTATGCGACGGTATCTCCACGATGCTCTTGTTGTTGTAAAAGAACAGGTAATAGTGGGCCGTGCCCACCAGCGCCGCCGCCAACGCCCCAAACGCGTGCGACAATGCCGTCCGCTGCGGCACCGCCGTCATTGGCATCCAGATCGCCATCGGCGCCCCGATCGCCGCGCCCAGTACAAACCCCACGATAATCCATTGATAGCTGATGATATCGTGCCCCAACAGCGCCCCGATGATCGCTAGCCCCATCCCGATCTGCCCCGCAAAATTCCCCCGTCGCGCCGTCGTCGGTGCCGACAACCACTTGAGCGCCAAAATAAACAGCGCCGCCGCGATTATGTACGCGACGATTTCAAACATCTTTTGAATGGTGACATCTCCACTCGCGGTCACCCCGGCGACGGAGTCTTCAGCGAGTGTGTATAGCAAATTCATGAGACACCGTATTAAGGAAAGGAAAAATAATCACCGTCGACAAAGATGCTTAATGCTTACCGGGCACTTCTCGTTTCTTGAACATCTTCAGCATCCGATCCGTGATCATGAAGCCGCCGATGATGTTCGTGAACGCTGTCGCCACCGCCACCGTGCCCAATATCGTCGCCAGCGTGCTCTTGCCTTCCCCCGCAATTTGAATCGCCGCCACCACGCTGATCGCCGATATCGCGTTCGTCAGCGACATCAGCGGTGTATGCAGCATCGGACTGACCCGCTTGATGACTTCCAGCCCCAAGAATGCGGCCAGCACGAAAACGTATAAATTGTTCGCAAATTCCAGATTCATCGTGTCACTCCGACAAGTCCTGTTTCAACTTTCCCGACCGACGCCCCAGTCACCACCGCTGGCAATCCCAGCAGCTCCCGCACCTTCCCATGCACCAACTCTCCGCCCTGACACACCAGGCTCCCCGAGATCACCTCGTCCGCCTGGTCAATCGTCAAAACCCCTTCCTTGTTCACCATGATCGCCAGCAACTTCGCCAGGTTGTTCGCATACATGCTGCTCGAATGCATCGGCACCGTGGCCGGCACATTCGTATGCCCAATGATCGTGACGCCATGCTTCACCACCGTCTTGCCCACCTCCGTTAACTCACAGTTCCCCCCACGCTCTGCCGCCAGATCCACAATGACGCTCCCCGGTTGCATCTTCTCCACGGCGCTCGCCGGTATCAGCGTCGGTGCCTTCTTCCCGGGCACCGCCGCCGTCGTGATCACCACATCGCTTTCCGCCACCACCTTGGCCATCAACTCCGCCTGCTTTTTCTGCTGCTCGGGGGTCAACGCCTTGGCATACCCTCCCTTGTCCGCCCCATCCGCCTCCATCGGCAACTCAATAAATTTCGCCCCCACCGATTGCACCTGCTCCTTCACCGCGGCGCGCACGTCAAACGCGCTCACCACCGCCCCCAATCGCTTGGCCGTCGCAATCGCCTGCAAACCCGCCACCCCCACACCTATCACAAAGACCCGCGCCGCCTGCAGCGTCCCCGCCGCCGTCATCAACATCGGAAAAATCTTCGGCAGCGTTTCCGCGGCCATCACCACCGCCTTGTACCCCGCGATGTTCGCCTGGCTCGACAACGCATCCATCGCCTGGGCCCGCGTGATCCGCGGAATCAATTCCATCGACAGCACCGTCACCCCCTTCTGGGCCAACTCCGCCATCCCCGCCGCATTCCCCAGTGGATCGCAAAACCCGATCATCAGGGCACCGGGTTTGATCATCCCGAAATCCGCATCCCCCGCCAGGCTGCACCGCACTTCCAACAAAATATCCGCCGCGGCGAATACCTCGTTCCGCGCCATAACCTTCGCCCCCTTCTCTACATACGATGCATCGCTGAACCCCGCCGCCACCCCTGCCCCCGTCTCCACCACCACGTTCAATTTGCTCTTGATCAGCGTCGCCGCCGCCGCCGGTGTCAACGCCACCCGCATCTCCCCCGCGACACTCTCTTTCGGTACTGCAACAGTAATAGCCATGCTTCTTTCCTTAAATGATGCTTTGTTGCATCGTAAATCGGTCCCGTTGACATGTCCAAGCACCGTCTCAAGGCTTACGCCCTATGAACGGCCAAATTGCCTCTACCGAGTGTATGAATAGTCGGCATGACTCACAGTAGCGGAACTACCACTTCGCTTTAGGTATTCTTCCTACCCCACGACGGACATCCCCGCCCACGACTACACGTTCTTGCCCGCATACGCCCATCATTCCCTATCGGCAAAATGGACCTCTCCCCCTCCACCGCCCCCCACCGAACCCCCACTGCGCGCCATCTGTCCCCTTCATCCACCCCCAAATCCCGCGCGCAACCCTCCTCCAGCGCCCAACTTACAACTCCACCCCCCGCACGCCTGTGCGCACAAACATGGTCTTTTGCCCCAGGTACGAAGGGCTCAAATATGGAAAAAACCTCGCCCCGTCCCAATCAACTATTTAACCAATCAACCAATCAACCAGGCAACTTATCGAAAGGAACTCCCATGCCAGCCAATCCCTTCCGTCTCCTCCAGCCCGACGGCCCACCCCCCATCACCTCCCAGCAACTTCTCCAATATCTCGAAACCCACGTCATCAACCTCGACACCCTTCTCAAGGATCTCAAATGTACCACTGACGATGTCGCCTATGTCCTCCAGCACCATGACACCGCCGACATGCTTCGTCTCAAGGTCCAACTCGTCTCTGTCCAAATCCGTCTCCTCGCCGCGCAATACGCGCCCCATGCCGTTGCCCAACTCATTCACCTCTCCAACACTTCCGAAAAACCCGAAGTCGCACGCCGCGCCGCCACCACCCTCCTCCACATCGCTGGCATCCCCACCAACACCGCCCCCCAACCCGCGGACCCCGTCACCCAGCTTCCTCCCAAGCCTCCTTTCGAATTGACCACCGAACTCGAAGAACAGCAGGATGCGATGTGCCGCGACCTCAACGTCGTCCTCGAACTCCGTCGCCTGCATCGCGTTGACTTCACCAGCATCCCCAACGCCGAATACCCGCGCTTCGCCACCTACATCGAAGAATTCCTCAAGAGCTTTCCCCCCAAGCCCAAATCGCCGCCCCTTCCCTCCTCCAACACCTCCTCCCAATCACCCCCCGCCGCCCCTATTCCCTTTGGCCCCGTGAAACTCGAAACCTAGCGCCATCATCCCCCGCTCCTTGAAAATCCCATACCGCCCTGCCATCGCTGGCGTACCCGTCACCCCCGTTTGCCACATCTGGCAAAAATCCTCCCCTGTCCACTACCCCAACAATCCCTCCATCCCACCAAATCCCCCCATTTCCCCCCTGTTTTCCCCATTCTGGCCTCCACCAAGCCACGCTCACCCCGTGGCATGTCTCTTGTTTTAAGTATTCCCACTCGTGGACCAAACATTTCGCACTGAACGACTTTGGAGGATCTGCCATGACCCCGCACATGACTCCCGTAGGCCCAGCTGCGCAACTCTCTATCGATGCCGACTCGGCACCCCTCCACCACACCGCCGATGTCGCGATGCCCTGGCTGACCTCCTTCCTTATGCACGCCGGTGTCGGCCTCGTCGCCGCCTTCCTCCTCTATGCCGTGGCCACTCCCACCACCACGCCCACCACACCACCGGCCTCCTTCGGCGATCTCTGGGACACCAACAGTCAACTCGCCGGCCCGGCTGATCGTCCCTCGCTCAATTTTCAGGAAAAATACGTCGAAGCCCGCCAGTCGCTCATCCCCAACACCACGACAGGTGTCGATACCCGCGGCACCGCCGCCAGCCTCCTCAACAGTTCCGCCGGTGCCGGAGATCTGGCATCACGCAACAGCGCTTTCATCACCACCGGCATCGGCGGATCTACGGGCCTCGGCCACGGCCCCGGCCTCGGCGACCCGGGAAGCCTCGCCATCTATGGTTCGCATCAGATTGGCAGCGGGCCCATCTTCGGCAAATTAAACCACGAGTCCGTCGTCTTTCTCCTCGACCACTCCGGCTCCATGATGGACACCTTTGATTTCCTGCGTACTGAACTGAAGAATCGTATCGAAAAATTTGCGCCCATTCAGAAGTTCAATATCGTCATGTTCTCCGAGAGTGCCCAAACGCTGGGAGATGAGAAGCTGCTCAATGCTTACAAAAAAACAAAGTTGGATATGTCCGCCCGGATTGATGCCCTCCGTGCCCAAGGCCGCAATGACGATATGCTCATCCCCTTCCAAAGGGGCTTCGAAAAAGCCTTCGCCATGAAACCCACAGTCATCTATTTCTTGACCGATGGCAATTTTGATCCCGCACTCGTCGACGTCGTGGCCAAACTCAACCAAGATCACTCCGTCAAAATCAGCACCATCGCCTACGTCAACATCTCCCCGGAAGCGGCTAAAAACCTGGCAAAAATCGCCCACGACAACGGCGGCAAATACCGCTTCGTCAGCGAAAAAGACCTCGGCCAATGAAACCGGTAGGGGGGCCGTATAAATTTCCAGAAAGACCTTTACACCGAGCGGCAACTATGCTTATATATCAAAGCCTAGAAAATTAGGAATAAGCAAGGAAACGCTTATGAACACTCCACCCCTCCCCAACTCCTCCCGCGCCTTCACCCTCATCGAACTCCTCGTCGTCGTCGGCATCATCGCCCTCCTCGTCGCCATCCTCCTCCCCACCCTCGGCCTTGCACGCGAGCGCGCCAAAACCACCAAGTGCCTCGCCAACCTCAAAGGCATCGGCACCGGACTCGTCATCTATCACACCGACAACGATGGCTACGTCGTCCCCTCCTACAACATGGGCGCTCCCGCCGCCGCCGACAACTTCACCGGCGGACCCACCGATCCCCTCGACGGCTGGGGTCCCATCCTCGACCGCGACGGCGCCGTCTCCGGCCAGGGAGAATCCTTCAACAACATCTTCTACTGCCCCAACACCCTGAAAATCGAAGGCATGGCCGGCGGCCAAACCGGCACCAATCCCGATAAACCCCGCGGCTACTTCGACTGGCCCAGCATCCGCGTCAGTAACGCCGTCAGCACCCCGACTCTCCTCCCCGCTCGCGGCTTCACCAAAAACATCCGCGTCTCCTATTGGATCAACTCCGACAACCCGATTGGTCAGGATAACAAGGCCACGCTCCCGAATCCCTACTACACCGCATCGGTCGGCTACAAAGGCACTGCCCAAGCGGTCATCGCCCCCACCCGCTGGACCAACTTCATCCGCCCGCAAGCAATGATTGCAATTGCCGATGGTGTGTACGCCGGCAAGCAGGGCGCCGGCCGACTCAACGGCTCCCTCGATGGCACGGGAAATGCCACCCTGGTTCAAGACAGCCGTATTGGCTACCGCCACAACGGCGGCACCTTGGCCAACGTAGCCTTCGCCGATGGCCACGCCGAGGGAATCAAGTACACGGATTTCCCCCGCGCTACCAACGGTTCGATTCCTACCGCCGCGCAGTCCAAACAGGAAAACGGTGGTTCGTACACGATCTTTGCCGACCCCTGAACCCTCTGCGACGCGGAATTCGCACTTTGGAATTGATAATTCCCCCGGTTCCCTCGATAATTCACCGCTGAAATGATCGATGCCCTCGTCAATCTCTCCTCCGCCTTCGGACTCTCCAGCGCCGCCGGACTCAACGCCTATATTCCCCTCCTCGTCGTCAGCATCCTCACCCGCACCGGCACGCTTCACCTCGCCGAACCCTATCAGAACACGATGAGCAGCCCTTGGTTTCTCATCCTGATGATCATCCTCTGCATCGTCGAAATCATCGTCGACAAAATCCCCGGCGCCGACCACATCAACGACATCGTCCAGACCTTTATCCGTCCCACCGCCGGCGCCATCCTCTTCGCCTCGCAAGCCGGCGTGATCGATCAGGCTCATCAGGCCGTTTGGGTCACGCTGGGCCTGGTGACCTCCGGCGGCGTTCACGCGGTCAAGGCCACCGCTCGCCCCGTCATCAATCTGGCCACGTTCGGCATCGGCGCACCGGTGGTCAGCATGATCGAAGATTTCATCAGCACCATCATTTCCCTGATCGCCGTGCTCGTGCCCCTCCTGGTCATCTTTGTCATGGGAGCATTCGTATGGATCCTCTGGCGTGCTTACAAACGATTCTTTCGTAAATCTCGGCCCACCATGGTTCACGCCTACCCGGTTCGTATGCCGCCCGTCTCCACCGATCGAGATGGCCCTTCATTAACCTCCGCATCTCCTGTCGCCAATGAGTGGAGTGGCGGTCTTTAATCGTCCAATCTGACAATTCCACCTTGTCCTCTCCGCGCAATGCGAGGACAATTGACCGCGACGTTGCATGTGGAGCGATTCATGACCACTGATTCCCAATCACCTACGCGAAATGACGGCACCGCGCTGATTGCGCTCGATCCCTGGCTCGAACCCTATGCCCAGCAACTGCGCAATCGCTACCTACACTACCAACACATCCGTTCCACCTTCGACGCCCACGGCGGCTTGCTCGGCGATATTTCGCAAGGACACCGCTACTTCGGTTTCAACCGCGGCGAGAACAATGGGGAAACGGGCGTGTGGTATCGCGAATGGGCACCCGGTGCCCGCCGTCTCAAACTCATCGGCGATTTCAACGGCTGGTCGCGCGATCCCGGTCCCGGTGAAATGAACCGCGATACCTTCGGCACATGGTCTGTCTTCCTGCCGGACGCACAATTTGAACAGACACTCATTCACGGTTCGCGCATCAAGACGCTCATCACCGGCGCTGATGGCGTCACGGCCGATCACCTTCCGGCATATATTCGCCGGATTGTTCAGGAACCGCCCGATTCTCCCAACTTCGTGGGCATCTACTGGAATCCACCCGCGCGGCATGTTTTTCGATTTCCACTGCCTTCGTATGCGGATGGCGCACGTTCGGGCGGCCTGCGAATCTACGAGGCGCACGTGGGCATGGCGCAGGAAGAATCCAAGGTGGGCACGTTCAAGGAGTTCACGCAGAACATTCTGCCGCGCATTGCGTCGCTGCATTACAACGCGATCCAACTGATGGCGATCCAGGAGCATCCTTATTACGGATCTTTCGGATATCACGTCGCGAATTTTTTCGCGGTGTCATCGCGATTCGGCACGCCGGAAGATTTGAAGGAACTGATCGACACGGCGCACTCGCTGGGGCTGCAGGTGATCATGGACCTGGTACATTCCCACGCCGTCAAGAACGTGGCCGAGGGGATCAATAATTTTGATGGAACCGCCCACCAGTATTTCCATGCCCCGCCGCGCGGCGATCATGTTGCGTGGGATTCCAAGTGCTTCGACTACTCGAAGTATGAAGTGCAGCGCTTCCTATTAAGCAACGTTCGTTACTGGATTGAAGAATACAATTTTGACGGCTTTCGCTTTGACGGCGTAACGTCGATGCTTTACCTGGATCACGGGCTGGGGAAGACTTTCGGCAGCTACGACGATTACTTTTCGCTGAATACGGATGGCGACGCCCTGGCCTATCTGCAACTGGCGAATGAACTGGCGCACACGCTCAAGCCTTCGGCCATCACCATTGCCGAAGACATGTCGGGCATGGTCGGCACAGCACGCCCGGTTGCCGAAGGCGGGCTGGGTTTTGACTATCGACTGGCGATGGGCATCCCCGATTACTGGATCAAGACACTGAAGGAAAAGACTGACGATCAATGGAAACTCAGCGAAATCTACCAGACGCTGCTCAACCGCCGCGCCCACGAAAAGCACATCGGCTATGCGGAATCTCATGACCAGGCGCTGGTGGGGGATAAGACGCTCGCCTTCTGGCTCATGGACAAGGAAATGTATTTTTCCATGAGCAAGCTCCAGAAGAACCTCATCGTGGATCGCGGGATTGCGCTGCACAAAATGATTCGCCTCATTACCTTCGCACTCGGCGGAGAAGGCTATCTCAATTTCATGGGCAACGAGTTCGGGCATCCGGAATGGATCGACTTTCCGCGGATCGGCAACAACTGGTCGTACCAGCATGCGCGTCGGCAATGGTCGCTGGTCGACGATGACCTGCTCAAGTATGTGGGCCTCAATAATTTTGATCGGGCGATGCAAATGCTCGACGAAAATTTCCGCATTCTGCCCGACCCGTTTATCGAGCAACTGGCCTGCCACGAGGACACCAAGCAGCTTATTTTTCGGCGGGGACCGCTGGTGTTCGTGTTCAATTTTCATCCTACAGAATCGTATGTCGGTTTGCGTATTCCGATTCCCGATCCGAAAGATTACCGCGTCATTCTCAATACGGATGGTCCGCAGTTTGACGGGTTGGGGCTGGTGCCCGAGCATACGGTTTACCCGCGGCAGGACGTGCCGATGTACTCACGCGACCAGTCGATTCAGCTTTACTTGCCATGCAGAACGGCACAGGTATTGGCGCCGGTTTAGGTGCCTGGTTCTGAATCGACAGTGATTGCTTTGCTTCAACTTGGCGAATTGCCCATGGCCAAACCATTGTCGCTCGAAGCCGCACTGGCCCATCTTCGGGAACTCAAGCAGCGTAGCGATCATGAGATTTCCGATGTGGAAGTGAGTGAGCTGCTGGGGAGCAAGCACAATATTGTTGCCGCGGCGGGGGCGGAGATTGTGGCGTCAACGCGGCGGGTTTCGCAGGCAAAGCAACTTCTTGCGGCGTTTGATCGATTCATGAAGGATCCGGGGCGCACGGACAAAGGGTGCCTCGCCAAGACGGCGATTGTGGCGGCGCTGACGGCGTTGGATGAACGGGAGACGGAAGTCTTTTTGCGAGGCGTCCATCACGTTCAGAAGGAGCCTTCGTGGGGAGGGTCGTCGGACACGGCGGGGGAATTGCGGGGGCGCTGCATTGTGGCGCTGGCGGAGTGCGGTTATCCGGATGCGATGCTGGAAATCGCATCGTTATTGATGGATTCGGACAGCCAGGCACGGGTGGGTGCCGTGCGTGCCGCCGGGGCGGTGGCGTCCAATGATGCGCCGGCGCTGGTTCGCCTCAAGTTGCTGGCAGGGGATGACGAGCCGGTGGTGCTGGGCGAATGTTGTGCGGTGTTGCTGCAGTTGGACGCGGAGAAGCACGCGGGTTTTCTGGCACAGTTTCTCGATGATCCGCAATCACCCCCAGCACAGGTGGCGATATCGGCGCTAGCCGAATGTCGCCATCCCGCGGCATTGGCCATGTTGGTGGGCCTGTATAAGTCTGCCCTCACGGCGGAGCAGCGTACGGCGGCGCTTACGGCCATCGTGGAACTGCGTATCGACGGTACCACGGAATTTCTACTGGAGCTTATCGAACATGACCTGCATCCGCGGGCCCGCGAAGTTGTCGCGGTTCTTCATCCGCGGAAGAGCGATGAGCCTTTTCGCAGGAAGCTGGCGAGCGCATTGGAGCGGCGGGAGGACAAGTTGCTGGCGCGCTATGCGGAGGAGTGGCTGTCCACGCATTGACGGGTGGTGGTAGGGGGGCGCGATTCTGGTCATAAAAGTGATTTTGAGAGTTTCTTGACAAACGTCCGGTAACACGATAAACCATTGTAAGTTGCGATAGGTGTCCTTGGCCGGTTCTGGGTAGAGAAACGGCGAGGATATTCATTAATACGGTAGAAAGTAATCTTGCCTTGTATAGGCGGGATAATCAAATGATGGGCGATGGAACGTTCATCATGTACCAATATTTTTATGGAGAATTCTCATGCCCCCACGTAAAGAAACCAAGAACCCGGAAGTCACAAAATCCGCAAGTAAGGCCGTGAAGCCTGCGGTGGTGGCGACTCCACTCGTCCCGTCTCAGAAATCGGAAGTCAAAGGTTCAGGCACCGCAGTGAAAGCTGCAGCGACGCCAGGACGGGTGTTGACGCACGATTTGATCGCCAAGCGGGCGTTTGAGATCTACGCCAGCCGCGGCTATGCCCCGGGCAACCCGGCGGCGGATTGGGCTGAAGCCGAACGGCAGTTGAAGGCCGGACTGTAAGCGGCGGCTCGGCAGTTGGACGACTGGCTGATGATGGAGAAAGTACCCCAGGCGTGTGCCTGGGGTTTTTTGTTGGTCGGAGGTTGTAAGCTCAGCCCCCCAAGCCGTCAGCTCGCCAAGCCGATGGTTTCATCTAGATTCAGAGCGAGATTCATACATTGGATGGCGGCGGTGGAAGCACCTTTGCCCAGATTGTCGAGACGGGCCAGCAAGAGGACATTTCCTGCGCTGCGGGAGTTACCGAAGACGGCGATGTCGGCGCGATTGGTGCCGTTGTTGGCGGTGATGTCAAAGAAACCGTTAGTAAGTTGAGTACCGGTCGCGTCCGGATCAAAGGGCAGGATGCGGATGAAGGGTTCGTCTTGGTAGTGGGTGGAAAGCAGGGTATGGATTTCCTGCGGCGTGACACTGCCCGAGAGTAGGGGGGCCGGCAGAAATGTTTCGACGGTGAGGCCGCTGTGAACATTGCAGACCACCGGTTGAAAGAGCGGCGGCTGATTCAGGCCGGAGTGGGTCTTCATTTCGGGAAGGTGCTTGTGGGCGAGGGTCAGGGCGTAGGGGCGCGGCCCTTTGAAACTGGCAGGGGCGGCAGGCGACTCGTATTCGGCGATCATTTTTTTGCCGCCGCCGGAATAGCCGGTGAGCGAGAAGCAGGTCAGGGGGGCGGAGGGGGCGATGACGCCGCAGGATACGAGGGGAGCGACCGGGAGGAGAAAGGCGGTGGCGTGGCAACCGGGAACGGCGATCCGCTTGGAAGTCTTGAGCTTGGTGCGATAGGTCGGATGGAGTTCCGGCAGGCCAAAGGTCCAGGCGGGATCTGTGCGGAAAGCGGTACTGGCATCAATGATAATGGTGCGAGGATTGGTTACGAGTCCGACGGCTTCACGGGAGGCGCCATCCGGGAGGCAGAGGAAAACGACATCTGCGGCGTTGAGCAGTTTTTCCCGCTCCGCCAGATCTCGGCGTTTGTCGGGGGCAATTTTGAGAATTTCCAAGTCATTGCGCATCGCAAGATGTTCGTGGATACGCAGGCCCGTCGTGCCTTCTTGACCATCGACAAATACTATTGGTTTCACGATGCAACTACCTTGTTCAAAATTATCACACGGAGGAATCGAGCGCGAAAAAAAGACGTCAAACCTTGCGGATCGCCGTCTTCGTATAGACAAAAAATTGTAGCGATCGCTTAGCGCTTGGAGAACTGGAAGCGACGACGAGCACCGCGTTGGCCGTATTTCTTACGTTCTTTCATGCGGCTGTCGCGGGAGAGGAATCCACCGGCCTTGAGGTTGGGGCGGAGTTCATCGTTCATGAGAACCAGAGCACGCGCCAGACCCTGCACGATCGCGCCAGCCTGGCCAGTGTAACCACCACCATCGACGGTGACGGCAATGTCCATGGTGCCGGCGATATTGGCGGCAACGAGCGGGGCGCGGACGTAGTGGCGATCTTTCGTTTCCTGAAAGAAGTTATCCACTTCGCGTTTGTTGACGACGAACTTACCCTCGCCTGCGGTGATACGCACACGGGCAACGGACTTCTTCCGGCGGCCGGTGCCCCAGAACCAGGTTTTGCCTTTGAGGACGACCTTGCCCCGCGTGGCGGGAACTGTCGCGGTGACGGTTGCTTCTGCTGCCATGATTTCCTCGGAAGAGTGTAGTGGCGGAAAATCGACTAAGAATCAGTTTAGAATCAAAAAGCGGGAGATTGGCCGCTGCGGGTTACTTCAGGAGTTCAAGTTTTTCCGGATGCTGGGCGACATGGGGATGTTTTTCATCCTTGTAGCACTTGAGCTTGGAGAGCATCTGTTCGCCCATCTTGGTTTTGGGGAGCATGCGGCGGACGGCCAGCTCAAACACCTTGTTGGGATGCTGGGCCAAGAGCTCTTTGTGCGGCTTGGTTTTACGGCCACCGGCGTAGTAGGTGTAATATTCTTGGATGCGTTGCTCGGCCTTTTTGCCGGTGACTTTGATCTTGGAGGTATTCAGGACGACGATAAAATCGCCAGTATCCACCGAAGTGGTGTAGATGGGCTTATGTTTGCCCATCAGGCGGATGGCGACCTTGGAAGCGAGGCGCCCCAGAATTTTGTCTGCAGCATCGACCACAAACCAGCGGGCATCGGTATGCCCAACCTTGGCAAGTGTGGTGCGGCCAGCCGTGGCGCGGATGCGCCGGACAGGCTTGGATGCGGCGGGTAGTGTCGGTGAATCGGTGGCAGTCGTCATGGGAACTTGAGTCCTTCCGGAACATTTGAGGATGCTGTTTAGCACGCTGACGGCAAGGCCAATTGGCACACGGGAGGCTCGACAGCGGGAAACGTAATAGAATACGGTTTTGGCAGCTTATGTCAAGGCGTTTGGGAGTGTGGAATGTCAAGCCGTCGCCAAAGCGGCGCGGAGGCGGGTCGCACGCCGCCGTATTTTGAGGGTTAGGAGCAGTCGCCAGAAGGCGTGGGAGAGTACATAAAAAATGATGGCGGAGAGGGTGGACAGGATAACGGAGCCAATGAGGAAGGGGATCAGGACATCGAGATTGGAACTGCACCAGGCGAAGAAATCAGCCCAAGGGAGTTTAAACGCCTGGGTGAGGTTCTCGAAAAAGTTTTCTTTGGGAGATCTGAACATGGCCAGAAGGCCCAAGCGGTACGCGGCGTAGAAGCAGAAGAACATTGTGAAGGGGTTGGAGAGCCAGGTCAGGACGATGGCGAGGCCGATATTTCCGCGAATACAAATGGCGGTAAGGATCGCAAGTATGGTTTGCCCGGGGATGGGAATAAACGCCCAGAACGCACCGGAGGCAATGCCGCGGGCAGTGGAGTTGCGATTGAGATGCCAGTAATTGGGTTGCGCCAGGAGGCGCGAAAAACGGCCCATGAAGAATTTCTCTTTGGCGAGCCGATTGCGGCAGGGAAGGAGACGTTTAAAGAAACGACGGGACATAACAAGGGCATCCATGAAAGGAGGTCGAGAAACAATGCGTAATTTCGCGAAAGCCACCACTCCCGATAAATTTTGCTTGCAGAACTCCAAAATACCGGCATGGGCACTTTATCGTAAGCGATGACGGAATACAAAAACCGCGAACAAAAAGTGAAGGAGGGGCGTCGCGGAAGTGGAAGGGAAAGACTTTTCAGGGCGGGCAATGCGGACGGGCTTGAACCAGGAAAGAATTCGTTGCGTCTCCGAAACAATCGGTTATTGTGAGTGCTGAAAAGGGTGTTTTGCACGTTCTGCCAATGGATTTGAGGGACATCGACGATGAGACGATTAGCTTGCATGGTGATCTGCGCGGGCACCTTGATGGCACTTGGTGGAAGCGTATTTGCGGAAAAATGTCTGCTGCCGGCCAACGCGTGGCTTATGCAAGTAGACGATGGGCCGATGCCACAAGTAGAAGATGTGTTCATTGAAATGCCGTCGGAAAGTCCGGACGGTGTTTCAGATCCGAACAATCCCATGACGGGGCAGGTGGAGAATGTTCTCAGTAATTTGCCGGAGCAAAATACGACCGCGCAGCAGCGCGATGCGGCAGAGGACCAACTGGTTGCTTTGGGCAAATCGGCAACGAATGTGGTGCGCGATGCGGCGATACGTCATACGGGCGTGAAACGTGTGGTGGCAGAGACAGCGGCTTTTCGACTGCAAAACAGCATCAAGCCGCGCGAGGTGATCTTCAAATGGTTGAAGAAAAATGCAGACGGGCTCAAGTGCAAGCAGGAGCGGATCACCGCGGGGTTACTGGGGGAGTTGTTTGCCAATCATCTTTTTTATGCGATAGAATTCGGGGCCAAGTTGAAACTTCCGGCATGGATTACGTCGCGCGTGGTTCTGGCGATTGCTGCGGACGGGAAAGTGCAGGTGGTGGGCACGGATGCGGGACTGGTGAAGTTTATGCAGGCGGAGAATGGTCCGGCGACCACAGCGGGGGATCGGGGGAAGATTGCCGAAGCGGTGCTGGTGCTAGCCGCCGCGCGTGAAGCCGGTGCGATACCGAGCGGCGACGAGATCACGACCGTTGAGGATTCTGCCGGCACCAAGGCCGAAGGGGCAATAAAATCGGCCAAGGTCACTGTGCTGGTCAAGTTTGAAGCGGGCAAGGTCAGCGCGATTTCGATGGCGCGCGAGGTGCGTAAAGACGCGGATCCACCCGCCAAAGAAGGATCGACGATCAAGGCGGAGCCATCACCGGATCTGCCGGAATAACGCGTGTCACGTCCCACCTGGCAGTTGCAGTTGCTTGAAGGGAGGGTTTTGAAAATGGTGGGAAAGACTATGAATGAGAAACCGGGCGGCGGCGCTGAAGGTGGCGGAGTTTCCGAGAACTGGAAACGTGAGACGCAACAGCGTCGGCGGAGAATCGCCAAGAGTTTGTGGCCGCGAGGCCTGCTGATTTTCAATATTCTCAAGCAGCGATTTGACGAAGAAGAAACTTTCGAACAGGCCGCAGCCCTCGCGTACAAGACGTTGTTTTCGCTGCTGCCGATACTGGTTCTGGCACTATTGGTATTGGGGGCGATATCCAGCCAGAACAAGTTGGACCGAGTTGTCCAATCGAAACTTTTTGAGCAGTTGCAGCTTGATAAAATGCCCATGCTGGACAAGGACGGCAAGCCTGCGCTCGATGAATATGGCGACCCGCTTATGCTGTCGGATTCCATCCGGCCGCTGCTCGAGAAAGCGAAGAATTCGGTGACTTCCAAGACCACAGTCACGGGGCTGGTTGCGTTGGCGATCCTGCTGTACGGGGCCATATCGCTGATGGTGGTGATCGAAGGCGCGTTCAACCAGATTTACCGTGTCATTAAGGGGAGGAGTTGGTCGCGCCGCATATTGCTCTACTGGTGCGTGCTGACGCTCGGTCCGATCGGTGTCGGTGTATCTCTGACGCTCGGCCGCCTCGCCTTTTCCACGGCGGACTCGTATGCCCATTTTGGATGGCTGGTCAGCACGATTAACCTGGTGACGAGTTTTCTGGTTTCGTGGGGGCTGGTTCTGCTGCTTTACAAGATAGTTCCTGAAACGCATGTGCAGTGGAAGTCGGCTCTGATGGGATCATTTGTCGGGGCGGTTCTGTGGGAAGGTGGAAAAGCGGGTTTTGGCTTTTACGTGGAACGCTCCATCGGGGGCAGTAATTTTTACGGCTCGCTGGCCATTCTCCCGCTCTTTATGATGTGGATATACGTTACGTGGACTTTCATCCTCATCGGGCTGCAGATCAGCTACATGCATCAATATTGGTACATGCTCAAACGGCGCTATTTTTTCATGCGCAAGACTCCTGTTCCCCTTTCCGACCTCAAATGGGCCCTGTCTCTGGCCGTGGTCCTGTACCGTCGTTTCCGCGAGGGGAAGGCTCTGCGGTCGCACGAAGCGGCAGAGGAACTCATGATACCCAACGAAATTTGCGAACAGTTGCTGGTCGCGTTGGTGCAAGCCGGGCTGGTCCATGTCACCCTCGAGCACTCTTACGCGTTGGCGCGGCTCCCGGAAGAAATAACGGCGCAGGATGTGATGTCTGCGGTGCGGGTTATGTGCGAGGTGCCGCCCGAGTTGCGGCAGCAAGCGCAGGTAGTGAATTTCAACGTTTCACCGGCGATGCAGGAATTGGAGGCTATGGAAACGCGCTGGGCGACGGCCACGACGTTGCCGGTGCTGGCGGGGGCGCGATGAAAAATGCATATCCACGGGAGTTTTTATGTTTTGTCCATGGCGTGGATGAAGGGATGACTGCGTGGGCGAAAGGCTGATTGTCGGGCTGATGTCGGGGACGAGTGTCGATGCAGTGGATGCGGCGCTGGTGCGCATTCGGGGCGGCGCGGGAAAGTATAAAGCGAAAGTTCTGCATCATTACGAGCATACCTGGCCGAAGAAGCTGCGGGCACGGCTGCTCAAGGTCATGGCCCCGGCGACCGCGACCATGGAAGATATATGCGAGTTGAATGTTCGTGTCGCCGAAGTGTTTGCCGATGCCGCCGCGTGCTGCATTGCCGGGTCGGGGATAGCGAAGATGAAGATTGCGGCGATTGCTTCGCACGGGCAGACGGTTTGTCATTTGCCGCGATTCGACAGCAAGCGAAAACGTGTGACTGAAATGGGTTCTACGCTGCAGTTGGGTGATGTGTCGGTGATTGCCGTTCTCACGGGCATAATGACCGTCGGAAATTTTCGCCCCGCCGACATGGCCGTGGGGGGGCAAGGCGCGCCCCTTGTACCCTTTGCTGATGCCGCTCTTTTGAGTGATTCACGAGTCATTCGTTGTGTGCAAAACATCGGCGGCATTGCGAATGTCACTTATCTGCCGCGCAGCGTCGAGGGTGAAATATTGGCGTTTGATACGGGGCCAGGAAACATGGTGATGGATGCGGTGATTGTTGCGGCAACCGCTGCCAGCGGCGAGAAAAAATTGCATTTCGATCGTGGGGGAAAAATGGCGCAAAAGGGAACGCTTCAGGGAAGATTGTTCCGTGAACTTCAAGCTCATTCCTATTTTGAACGGAGGCCTCCCAAGAGCACGGGACGCGAAGTTTTCGGTGTTGCGTTTGCTCGCGAGCTTATGCAACAAAATCCCACCATCGCTGTTCCTGATCTTCTACACACCCTGTGCCGCTGGACGGCGTGGTCGATTGTCGACGCGTACATAAACTTTCTGCCCGAACCGCCTGACGAAGTCATCGTGTGTGGCGGGGGCGCCGACAACCCCACCCTGATGAAGATGCTTGCGGAAGAACTGGCAGAACTCACGTCCGCCTATGTCAAACCCGCTCCTGCACGGATCCGTCGCATTGAAGAATTTAGCATACCCAACAAAGCAAAAGAAGCGGCCAGCTTTGCAATTCTGGGCGCTGCCACGCTCGATGGTTGGCCAGGCAATGTCACCAGTGTGACAGGTGCCCGTCGGCCCATCGTTTTAGGCGTGACGGCACACTCTGGAAATTTCGCCGCCCCTAAATCGTAACTTCCTCTTCGGATCCCACCTTCACGGTTTCCACTGGCTTTACTTCAAAAAACGTGTGGTAGATCGCATCGTCAAGTGTATTGAGGCGAAGTTGCAGCGAATCAATGTATTCGTGCAGGCCGTTTTTGGTGATCTCATCAATATTCGTGTACGTCATATCCGCAAGTAACCGCCCCAGTTTTTGCTCTGCGGGGTTGGAGAAAGTTTCAAGGGATGTGCCGGTGATGGCGCGCAGGGAATCCTCGATGCGACCGAGGCAGTAGCGCACAGCGCGAGGGAATTCCCGGTTGAGCAGCAGAAATTCACTGACGCGTTTGGGAGTGATAGTGGCGTATTGCTTGCGGTACATTTCCAACGCGGAGGCGGACTTCAATAATGCCGCCCATTGAAGTGTATCAATCGGCATGCCGACGTTCTCTACTTTCGGCAGCAAAATGAAATATTTCACGTCGAGGATGCGCGAGGTTTTGTCTGCGCGTTCAATCATCTTGGCGATCTCGCCGAAGTGATATCCCTCGCCGTGTGACATTGTTCCTTCCGCTTCACCCGCAAAAAGCGAGCATGCGGTGCGGATGTCTGAATAAAAAGCATGGGGATCGTTGGCGGCGCGCGTGGGAGCGTCAGGATCGGTCAACAGCAGATAGAAGCGGTTGAGCGTGATCCACATTTCGGAGGAGATGGATTCGCGGATCGTCCGGGCGTTTTCACGGGCACTGCGAATGCAGGAGATAATCGAGTTGGGGTTTTCACCATCGAAGGTGAGGAACTGCATGACATTTTCGGAGCCGGGTTCTGGATAGCGCTTCAAAAAAAGTTTGTCATCGCCCGTCGTCCAGATTAAGGGTTGCCATTGCCCGCCGACGCCAATTACGCCGCCACCGGGTATATCCAGCATGAGGTGCAAATTGACGAGAACGAAGCGCGCCACGTTATCCGCCCGCTCAATGTAGCGGTTCATCCAGTAAATTGATTCTGCCACGCGACTGAGCATGAACCCTCCGGTGTAAACGACTGGTGGATCAAAGCCTTCCGCCATCGATCATTGCTGATTTGTCAATCAGAACTCATCATCGCCCATCGCCTGGTGCTGAGATTGACTTTGACTGGAACTCTTCAGTTTATCACTGGCGGGTGCATCGCTGAGCACCCAAGTATCTTTAGATCCTCCGCCCTGCGAGGAGTTTACCACGATCGAGCCCTTGCGCAGCGCCACGCGCGTCAAGCCCCCCGGCATCACGTAAATATCCTTTCCGTTCAGGATGTACGGCCGCAAATCCACATGACGGCCCTCAAAATGGTCGTCCACAATCACCGGCACGCGCGACAGCGCCACCATCGGCTGGGCCACATAGTTCCGGGGATTGCCCAATACCTTCAGCTTGAATTCTTCACACTGCTGTCGGGAAGAGTGCGGGCCGATAAGCATGCCGTAGCCCCCGGATTCATTGGCGGCTTTGACTACCATGTTTTGGATATTGGCCACCACGTGGGCGCAATCCTTGGGGTCGGAACATACAAACGTGGGTACGTTGGGCAGGATGGCTTCCTCGCCGAGGTAATACTTAATGATCTTGGTGACGAACGCGTAAACCGCCTTGTCGTCGGCGATGCCAGTCCCCGGCGCGTTTGCCATCGCTACGCGACCCGCCTTGTAGACCTCCATGATTCCCGGCACGCCCAGCAACGAATCCGCACGGAAGGCCTTGGGATCCAGGAAATCATCATCTATTCGGCGGTAGATTACATCCGCACGTTCATATCCTTTGGTTGTACGCATCATCACGTACCCCTCGCGAATTACCAGATCTCGCCCCTCGACCAATGGAACGCCCATTTGCTGGCTCAGAAAGGAATGCTCGAAATATGCGGAGTTGTAGATCCCTGGCGTCAGCGTCACCACGTTCGGATTGGTCAGGCCTTCGGGCGCCAGATATTGCAGCATTTCGCGCAGGCGATTCGGATATTCATGCACCGGACGCACGCCGCAGGCTTCGAACACTTTTGGCAGCGTACGTTTCAATATCTCCCGGTTTTCCAATACATAAGAGACGCCGGACGGGCAGCGCATGTTGTCTTCAAGCACGTAAAATTGTCCGTCGGTATCGCGAACCAAATCGGTACCGGTCACATGCGCCCAAATGCCTTTGGGCGGCGTGAAGCCCACCATCTGTCGGCGGAAGGTGGTTGCTGACAGGATTAGTTCTGCAGGAATCACCTTGTCCTTGACAATTTTTTGCTCGTTATAGATATCCGTCAAGAAGCAATTGAGCGCGTGCGTTCTCTGTTTGAGACCACGTTCCAGAACTGCCCAGTCGGCCGCTTCCACGACCCGAGGAATCAAGTCAAAGGGGAAGATTTTTTCCGTTCCGGATTTGTCACCGTAGACGGCGAAGGTGATTCCCATTTGCAGGAGGGCCGCCTCGGCTGCCTTCTGGCGCGCCAGCAACTCTCCGGCCGGGAGGGAGGCAATTCGCTGGGTGAGTAACGCTGAACCAGCGCGCGGTTTCCCCGTTGCTTCGAACAGTTCGTCGAAGTAGCCGTCGGTTGCGTAATTCGCAAAGTCGAGCTTCGTCATGGACATCCGTGAAGGTTTCAGGTCCGCCGTTGCTGTTTGAAATGGCATCATAATGGAACCAGGCACCGCAAAGCGAGTTCCGACTTTCGCCGTCGTTTTTGGCAGGATAATGGGGATATTACTCGAAGTGGTGCCTTGACATTAGGCAGTTGGCGCGGGAAAGGGGGGCCGCGATGCGCAGTTGAGCGGCATCCCAGCCTTACGTAGATTTTGCGGCCGGGAGATGCAGTGAGAATGTCGAGCCTTTTCCGACGGTCGAATCAATCTCCAGCCGTCCATCCAGCAATTTCGCCGCGTGCGACGCGATGGATAGGCCCAGACCCAGTCCGGACTGCCCATGCGTGTCACCACGTCGAAATGCTTCAAACAGATGCTGCAGGTGTTCCGGAGCGATCCCCGGACCTTGATCACTGACACTCAATATCCAGCCACGCGCAGGATCCGGCGCTTCATCGGCGCTAATTTGAATTTTGCCCCTAGAACTGTACTTGACGGCGTTGCCCACCAGATTGTGCAAGACCAGCATCAGCAAGTCGCGATCACTGACTATTTGTGCGCCCGAGGGGGTGATGGCGTCGATCGAAAGCCCCTTGGCCTGCGCCTCTGAAAAAGCAATGCTGACGACTTCCGCAAACATACGTTGGAGGTCCACGGGCCCGAGGTTGAGTTTGATGCTTTGATTGCGCAACTGTTCGGCCCTAAGCAAACGGTCCATGCCCGCAATGGTCTGGAAAATACTCCGCTGAATTGAAACGACGTCCTTGACGCTTTCGGTGAACCCCGGGTTTCGTTCCAGGCGTCGCCCCAGAAGTTCCAGGGTCAACGTTGCATGGTTCAAATGGTTGCGCAGGTCATGCGAAAGAAAGGAAAGGTATTTAGCTTGAACCTCCGACCCCGCCTTGATTTGCCCCCGTTGAAAATCAGTGAAGGCCACTATTCCGCTCTGAATGGTGGTGTCAACGGCCATGTTCAGCGCGATCATCTGGTTCTTGCTGACGGGTTCATCGAGTTGTTCGGCCACTTGTTCAAAAAGAATTCGTCGAAGGAGGCGGTACTCTACGAGCAATTCGCACACATTGTATTCATCATGAATTCGTGCAATACCATGAATTTTGCTGCCTTCGATCAGGTCCTGCGTTGGGCCGGCCTCATCCGTTTCCAAGGCATCCGCAATCTTCACCAGAATCTGGGGCAGGGAGTTGCGCAATTCTTTCAGAGTCAGGGTGTCGGCCTTGGGTAAAATAACCACCACCGCCGCTTCCCACTTGAGGATGACGGAGGGAATGCGAACGCGCAGGGCTTGGGCCAGCTTGGGAAAGGGCGTGTGCGCCAGCAGGTCGAGTGTTTGATCATCAGTGGATTCTTTGGGGTTCACGCTCGGACTCCTTAGACGCATTGGCGGAGCTACTTTAACGGAGAAACATCGACGGAAACATGAATGGTATGTTTGCCGCCACCCAATATCACCCCGCGCAATGGTGAAACATCGCCGAAATCCCGTCCCCAGGCAATGGTGATGTGCTTTTCCGAAGGAATCAGATCATTGGTCGGGTCAATGTCCAGCCACCCATGGCCGGGAATATACAAACTGAGCCACGCATGGGAAGCATCCGCCCCGACCAACCGGGCAGTTCCCGGCGGAGGCACCGTCAGGAGATATCCGGAAACATAACGTGCGGGAAGCCCGAGGGATCGCAAGCAGCCAATTTGCAGATGGGCGAAATCCTGACAGACGCCGCGACGGGCGTTCATGATTTCCGGGAGAGTCGTCGTGGCCGTTGTCGCTTTGGTATCGTAGACAAATTCATGGTGGATTCGCGAGGTCAGGTCGAGCAGGGCCTCGCCGATGGGCCGGTTGGGCGTGAAGCTTACTTGGGCATAATCATGGACTTCGGGGGTGGCCTGGACGCCGGGCGATTCATACACGAACTGTGACGCCTCGAGATCGTCTCCCCAGAGCCGCTCGCACATGTGGTCACGAACGGATTCCCACGACGCAGCCGCGGGGCTGCCGAAGAGGCTTATATTTTCTTCGCCTGTGGGTTCAATCTTGACAATCGATTTCGCAAGAACGTTGAGTTCGCGATGCGGCTCCTGAATCGCAAAAAAAGTCAGGCGATTTCCGAAGTAATCGATTCGTTCCGAATGAACGGCGGGCACCGGGGAAATCTCCAGATCGGCATACGACCAAAAATGGCGGGGGCTTTGGCGCGGCAGCAAATGTGCCAGGTTGTGGCAGACCGACACGGGTTCCTCGTATGTATAACGGGTGAGATGACGTATGCGATATTGGGGCATGAATGCCGCGCCTTTCAACCCAGATTCTATGTGTCGATCTGAAAATGCGTGTCATGTCTTATGTTGTGTATCATGGTTCCCAACTGGCGACTCGCCACTGCGTGGCTCAGGTAGCTTTGGCTGATCATGTCCGAGAGCGAATAAACATCTGTGCTCAAAGCGGTAAGTAAATGCTCCAGTCGCGGGCGCCGGCCGCTGGCATCCACGGTGGCTTCGGCGTTTACATCGAGCAAGCGAACGGCGGTCAAAATGCGCAACAGAATGCGTTCCTCGGCGCTGCGTTTGGTGGTTCCTCCCGCACGCGGCAATGCTTCGACATGCTCCGTCAGCCAGCTCAACTGAAAGGCCACCGCTCGCGGATTGGATTCATCGCACAGGAGAAGATCGAGCACCGGTGCCACCTGTAAGGTGCTCAAATAGCGTCGCCGATAAGTCAGGGCGCTGTCGGCAATTTCGAGCACGGCTTCGAGCAACGCCGACTCGCGACGAATGCTTTGGGCCAGCGTGCCGCGCAACAATGCGATCAGCTGCAGGGAACGTTCAACTCGACGGCCCATGTCCAGAAAGCGCCACGCATGTCCGCGCGTCATGGATTCCATCGCCAGACCGCCGAACGCCGCGAAGGTGATAATCAGGCGGTCGAGCGCGGGCAAAATTTCGTTGATCTGCACATCTAGATTTCCGGTTGACGGAAAGTCCTCGTCGAAGCGGTTAATGATTCGCCAAGTATCGACCGAGATGCGGTCACGCACCAGGCTGGCGATCCGGTAGATCGATCCGAGCGTTGACTGCAGGCCTTGGGGATACGTTTCATCAAAGAGAATGCGGGCCAATCGCTGCTCTGGGTGCGCCGCCAGATCTGCCTTCTCGGTGGTGCCCTCGCCCGACCCTTCGCGTGACAGCGTGGTCAGCAATGTCAGCAGCTCCGGCGCGGCTTCCAGGTTGGTGTCCGCCAGGCGCGCCAAGGTTCCCCGGCACACGCGAGCGAGTCCCTCGGCACGCTCCATATAGCGCCCCAACCAATAGAGATTATCCGCCACTCGAGAGGGTAAATCACCGCCTGATCGGTTGATTTCCACCGCTTGACCGGCCGGCTGAAGCAACGAAAACGGGTCGACCGGCCCGCCCGACAACACCCACGTGTCCTTCGACCCACCCCCCTTTTGCATCGATACCACCATCGTGTCGGCCGACGCGGAGAATCGCGTCAACCCACCCGGCATCACGGCGTAACCATCCGGAGTCGCCACGAGGTGCGCCCGGATCGAGACGTGCCGCGGCACCACTTTATTCCCCACCAACACCGGCGCCGTGGACAGCGTGATTTGCTCCTCACCGACAAATTCGCGCGGGCAAGCCAGAATTCGTGCCCGCAGATCCTCCAATTGCCTCTGGCTGAGTTGTTTGCCAAAAAGCACTTCGCGCTTGGGCCCCGGACAAAACAGCTTAATTACCATTCGATGCAGATTTGCCAGCACATGGCTGCGCCCCGTCGCCTCGCCGCACCAGAAGGAGTTGACCGACGGCATTCTCAACTCTTCGCCCAGCAGAAATTTGCATAGTCGCGGCAGATATCCCAGAAGCGCCGGCGTTTCAAGAATCCCCGACCCCAGGGCATTGGCGATCGCCACGTTCCCCGCGTACACGGCTTGCACGAGCCCCGGTATGCCCAGGGTGGATTCATTTCGCAATTCCAACGCATCGCAGAAATCATCGTCCTGACGCCGCAATACGACATCGACCTGCTGCAAACCTCCGAGCGTTTTCAGGTAGACGTGGTTATCGCGCACCGTCAAATCGCCGGCTTCCACCAGCGTGTACCCCAGGTATCGAGCCAGGTAGGCGTGCTCAAAGTATGTTTCGTTGTACGGGCCCGGAGTCAGCAGGACGATGCGCGGATTATCGCGATCGTGCGGCGCCAACGCTTTGAGGGTCTCGCGCATCGTGCGGAAGTAGGTAGCCAATCGGCGCACGCGGCAATCGCGAAATACATCCGGCAGGGCCCGGCTGATCACCAGCCGATTCTCTAAAGCATAACCCGCCCCCGACGGCGCCTGCGTCCGATCGCCCATTACCCACAGATTCCCGTCCGGACCTCGGCAAACATCAGCCGCGTATAGATGCATCCACCGCGATCCCGGCGTCTGCACGCCGTGCATGGGGCGCAGGAAATTGGGATGGGAAAAAATGAGTTCGTGCGGCAGTATTCCCTCATGCAGAGTGCGTTGGGGCCCGTAAATGTCGAACAGAATTGCGTCAAACAAGCGTGCCCGCTGCGTCAACCCATCGGCCAGCCGCTGCCATTCTTCCGGCCCAAACAGCATGGGAATTGCGTCCAGATTCCATGGGCGATCCATCCCCGCAGGATCGCCATATACGTTGTACGTAACGCCGTTGTCATGGATCAACTGCCGGGCCGTGTCCCACCGCCGATGCAATTCTGTGGGCCCCAGATCATCGAGCAGGTTGACAAACATGTTCCAGTGCGGCCGCACCGAGCCATCACGTTCTTCCATTTCATCGAAGATAGTTGCTGGCGGGACGTACGCGCCGCATAACCCGGAGTGCGTGGGACGGTCTTGGGTCTGCCGTGGTGGCAACTCGGCCGCCCCGGGTGGGGGCGAATCGTCTTCCATGTTGGTGGGCAGGTCAGTTTGCATAGAGTTCGGGTCCGGCGGCCAAGGGTTCTGCATGATGCAGAACCATGAGATTCAGAATAATGGAGATCGACCTAAATTTCTGATTTCTGCAGTCAGAATTCCGTAGTTTTTTTGACCTATGACCTGCGCAAGTCCATCGTGAGGGGAAACTCCAGCGAAGGGGTCACCGTCCGGACCTTGATCGTTCCCGGAGTATGGCCAAACTTGAAGAATCGTGCCACGCGCCGTGCCTCGGCAGCAAACGCATTGATCGGGAAATCATCGTAAGACCGCCCGCCCGGGTGAGCCACATTATACGTGCATCCCCCGACAGACTTGTCATTCCACGTATCCACCAGGTCGAAAACCAGCGGCCCATGGGCTGGAATTGTCGGATGCAGACACGAGGGCGGCTGCCACGCCCGATAGCGCACCCCGGCGACAAACTCACCCACACGACCGGTGTTGTGCAGAGGAACCGCCACACCGTTGACCGCCAGCACATGACGCGGGTTCACGCGGCCGGTCACTTTTACTTGCAACCGCTCCACCGACGAGTCGACAAATCTCGCCGTCCCGCCGCCGGCCGGCTCTTCGCCCAGCACGTTCCATGGCTCGATTGCCTGCCGGAGTTCCAAGTGGATTCCCCCAATATGTGCCAAATCCACATATCCGTGAATGGGAAACCGAAACTCAAAGTGCGGCGCAAACCACTTTTTCATTAAGGGAAATCCCGCGGAATTGAGGCCCGAAAGCACGTCCTCAAAATCGGCGGAAACAAAATGCGGCAGAAGAAACCGGTCGTGCAATTCCGTGCCCCAGCGCACCAGTGGCGCGTCATAGGGCTTTTCCCAGAACCGCGCTATCAGCGAACGCAACAGCAATTGCTGCGTGAGCGACATCCGCGGGTGCGGTGGCATCTCAAAACCGCGGAATTCCACGAGGCCCAACCGCCCGCTCGAGGAGTCCGGTGAATACATCTTGTCGATGCAGAATTCCGCGCGATGGGTATTGCCCGTCAGATCGATCAGCAGGTTTCGGAACAATCGATCTACCAGCCACGGTTGCGGAGCAATGCCCGGCTTCACCTGCTGTATTGCAATTTCCAACTCGTACAGATTGTCCGATCGCCCTTCATCGGCGCGCGGCGCTTGGGAGGTCGGACCAATAAACAGGCCGGAAAAGAGGTACGACAAGGAAGGATGATTGTGCCAGTATGCCACCAGCGACTTTAGCAGATCGGGCCGCCGCAAAAACGGCGAATCTTGAGGCACCTCCCCGCCGACCACAATATGGTTCCCGCCACCCGTTCCCGAGTGACGCCCATCGACCATGAATTTATCGGTGCCCAATCGCGAATAGTACGCATCCTCATACAGTCCGTTGGTCACCTTCACGGCGTCGTCCCACGTGTGTACCGGCTGCACGTTCACTTCGATCACGCCCGGATCAGGCGTTACCTTCAAATGATTGATCCGTGGATCGTGGGGCGGCGTGTAACCCTCAATCACCACCGGCGTTTTCAGTTTTGACGCCGTCTCTTCAATGGTTTCCACCAGATCGATGTAGTCTTCGATGTAGCGCATCGGGGGCATGAATATGTGCAATTTCCCTTTTCGGGTCTCCACACACAACGCCGTGCGAATGGCGTTCGGCGCAGATTTTCCCAGCGTCAAGATCGCGGATTTCCCCACGCCCATCGCCGCGCCACTGGTAGGTTCCTCATAGCCTCCCGATGCAATTTTTCCGATGGCATGCGGATGCGCCATCCCTACACCTTCGAGTGCCGCACGATCAAGTGTGGTGGGGGGGCCATCCAACTTCTGCTCGCGATCGCCTTCAGGTGTGCTCGTCTCCGTAGGTTTTCCTATGTATCTTTGCCGCGCCAAGCGCGGTTCAGGCAATGCTGGCACGACTTCAAACGGGTCACGCTCGTACACCGACGGATAGTCGCTCTTCGTCACCCAGGCCAGTGAATCCAGCGGCAGCCGGAATCCCATCGGCGAATCCCCCGGCAACAAATACATTCGCTCTGCACGGAAGCGCCAACTCCCCGATGCCCATCGCGCCGCAGACCGCCCGGTCGGCTTCAACGGCAGGGCATAACCCACCACCTTCTCAAGCCCCTGTTCAAATACCTTGGCCAGTCGCGCCCGATCTTCCTGGTTCTCCAACTTGCTGTCGAACGGATCGACGTTCGTTGGCAATCTCCGCTCTTTCCACAGATAGTAAAACGCATCTTCATATCCGGGCAGTGCATACTCCGGCGCCACCCCCAGGCGATGCGCCAGCTCAGTGATGAAACGCTTCGCGTCCTTTTCGCCATGGCCGTAATCCGTTTCATCGTCGGCGATCAACGCTGGCTCCTGCCAGATCGGCTGGCCATCCTTCCGCCAATAGCATCCCAGCGCCCAGCGCGGCAAAGATTCGCCGGGATACCACTTCCCCTGTCCAAAATGCAAAAAGCCGCCCGCGGCAAATCGCGTTCGCAGGCGCTTGAACAACTGCCCACCTAGTTTTCTCTTCAGCAGCCCCATGGCCGCCGTGTTCCACTCCGCGCCATCCATATCATCGATCGAAATGAATGTTGGCTCGCCACCCATCGTCAAACGCACATCCCCAGCCTTCAACTTGCGATCGACCAGGTGCCCCAGCGCTTCAATTTCCAACCACTCTTCATCGGTATAGGGCTTCGTCACTCGCGGATCTTCATACACACGCCGCACGGACATCGTATGCTTCAATACTGATTCACAGGTGTCCGTTGCACCGGTGATGGGCGCCGCGGAGATTGGCTCCGCCGTGCAGGCCAGCGGAATATGCCCCTCGCCGGTCAACAGCCCTGATGTGGCATCCAACCCGATCCATCCCGCGCCCGGCAGATACACCTCGGCCCAGGCGTGCAGATCGGTGAAGTCCACTTCCGTCCCCGACGGCCCGTCTAGTGACTTTACATCCGCCACGAGTTGTATCAGATATCCCGACACAAAACGCGCCGCCATGCCCAAATGCCGCAGCAAATGCACCTGCAGCCAGGCGAAATCCCGGCATGATCCCAGCTTTGTCTGCAACGTTTCTTCCGGCGTTTGGACACCCGGTTCCAACCGGATCAGATACTTCAGCATCCGGTTCAGTGTCGCATTGATCTCTACGATGTAGTCGATGGTGCGAATGTCCTTGCGTTTCAGCTTCTTGACCAGCGCCGCCAGCAAAGGCCCCGGCGCACTCGTTTCAAAATAGGGCAGCAATTCTTTCCGCAGAATCGGCTCATAAACAAACGGCGATTTCTCCGCCGATGCTTCCACAAAAAAATCAAAGGGGTTGATCACCGTCATTTCGCAGACCAGGTCTACCTCCACGCGCAATTCCTTGGCAGGTTCTGGAAAAACCAGCCGGGCTAGATAATTGGAATACGGGTCCTGCTGCCAATTGATGAAATGTTTCCCCGCTTCGGGCGTGATTTTCAGTGAATACGCATGGATGGGCGTGCGCGTGTGCGGCGCCGGACGCAGACGCACGATGTGCGGCGACATGTTGACCATGCGGTCGTACTGGTAATGGGTGACATGATTGAGTGCAACATGTATGGCCATGCGTCGGAAACTCCAGACAAAACAATGCATCCACCGCGCGCAAGCTACGGTGTGACTAAGTCCCTACGTTTCCTTGAATGGATTTTCTCTCGCCGCTGAAAAGAATAGCAGACCCCTCCCCGCTATGCCAGCACAGAATCCGTGTCCGATTGCCCGTAACAGTGGGCCGTGTATCACCCCTTCACGGAAGCACCGGGGCCGCGCTGCTGTGCCTGCGCCGTGGTGCTTGATCGCGGTGCAGAACCTGATGCATGATTGGTCATTTGCGTGAACGGGGTTTTCATTCGTTGATCATTCGCCAGGTCTATCACCTGCACATCAATTTTCATCAATTCATTGGCCGGCGAGTAAAGCGTCCCCGCCGCCGGCGCAGTATCGCGCCAATTCCGTCCGTATCCGACGCGCACATGATCCAGATGCGGGATGTTGCCATTCGTCGGGTCAAAGTCTTTCCAGCCCGCATTCGGAATGTAAATCTGCACCCACGCATGCGAGGCGTCCGACTGTGCCCGGGCCTCTCCGGTGTTCCCCGTGTAGATGTATCCGCACACATACCGCGCGGGCAGGCTCAGCAGCCGGGCCATGGTGATGAACAGATTCGCGAAATCTTGGCATACTCCCTGTTTGTTCATCAACACTTCGAAGGGCGTCGTCGCATTCGTGGTCGATCCCGGCACATATTTGAAATCCTTGAATAGCGTCAGGTTGATCGCGAACAATGTCTCCAATATGTCCTGATTATTCTGTGCCGCGATCCCTGTCGTGAAATCATATATCTCCTTCAATTGCGTATCCGGCAATTCCTGCGGTGTCAGATAGGGTTGCAGCATCTTTAATTCCCACGGCATCCACACCAGCGGCAACGTGGGTCGATTCGCCAGGTTCTTCGTGAATAGAAAGGGATCAATATCCAACACTTCCACGACGCTCTCGGCGCGGATTGAGAGCTCGGCATACGGTGTGTTGATGTCAAACCGGGCCATGAAGTTGCCGAAAACATCTTCAAATTCCACGACGTCCACCGGCGGATTCGTTGTCAGGGAATAGGCACTGACGTGCTGTCGCCAATCGTTGATCGGCCGCAGATGCAGTCGGTGGGCCGACTTGGTCACCGTCTGGTCATAGCTGTAAGTTGTGGCATGAACGATACTCAGTCGGCGAATAACGTTGGTGATAGGTACGACACTCATCTCTTCGGCTCCAAAATGCGCGGGGTCGCGTGTGATTGTAGCACGCCGTTTTCAGGACAAAGCGAATTAGCGGCTGGACAGTGGTTTTTTTCAGTGGCTAACGTAGTCAATCCTTCATTAACATCTCCCATCTCCCTAGGTTTCCACATGCGCGAAGACCTTACGCCGCTCGTTACTCTCCAGCTCCTCTCCTGCGATATCGTCGTTGCGGGCGGAGGCCCGGCCGGCGTCCCGTGCGCCATTGCGGCGGCGCGCAACGGCGCTTCGGTCGTTCTGATTCAGGATCGACCAGTTCTCGGCGGAAATGCCTCGTCCGAAATCCGCATGCATATTGTGGGGGCGGATCAACACGGCTGCCGGGGACGCAACCGCGCTCTGCTTACGGAAACGCGCGAAGGCGGAATCATGGAAGAAATCCGCCTGGAACTGGCCGTTCGTAACCCCCAGCGTTCGGCTTCCTTGCTCGACCTTATCCTGTATGAAAAAGTTCGTGCGGAGCCCAATATCACGCTCCTGCTCAATACCACGGTTGTCGGGGTTGAAAAGAGCGGCGATACGATCATAAGCGGCGTTGGCCGATCGCTCGTCCACCGAAGATCGCTTTCGTATTGCGGCGACGATTTTCGTCGATTGCACTGGCGACGGCCGCCTCGGCGCCGAAGCTTCCGCGTCTTTCCGTCATGGTCGCGAAGGCCAGACGGATTTCGGTGAGTAATACGCCCAATCCGTTCCTGATCACAAAACCCTGGGTTCGACGATTCTCTTTACCGCCCGCAAACATGACCGGCCGCTTCCCTTCGTCGCCTCGCCGTGGGTTCGTAAGTTCAAGCCAGAAGATTTCAAATTCCGCCCCTACAAAGGCAGCGGCCCAAATATGGGATTTGAATACGGATACTTGTGGGCGGAGTGGGGAGGACAACTCCACACAATTAAGGACAACGCCCCCATCCAGGAAGAATGCCTCGCCATCACACTAGACATCTGGGACTATTTTAAGAACGGACCGGATAAAGAACTTGCCACCAACTGGGCTTTGGATTGGTTCGGGTGGATTCCGGGCAAGCGCGAAAGCCGTCGGTTCATTGGACAACATATTTTGCATGAGTCGGGCGTACTTTCAGGCTTGCCCCAGCCCGATGCAATTGCCTATGGCGGTTGGGCCATAGACATCCACCCACCAGAGGGTGTGGACCGTCCCGAACTTCCGCCCTATACCCCTTACCCCGTTCCGTGCGTGTATGACATTCCTCTCCGGTCGTGCATCAGCAGCACGGTTCCCAATTTGCTTTTCGCGGGGCGCGACATATCGGCAACCCACGTTGCGTTTGCCTCGACGCGGGTTATGGCCACCTGTGCGGTGGTTGGGCAGGGGGTTGGAACGGTCGCGGCATACGCGATTAGCCAGAAACTTCCCCGGCGTCGCTTACATCCGATCCAAATTCGCTTCACGCGCTACAACAGCAACTTCTGCGGGACGATTGTTATCTGGTAGGGCAGCTTAATCAGGATGCAAAAGATCTTGCGCGTACCGCCAAAGTTACTGCGTCATCTGAACAGCCGTTGGGGCCGGCGACGTGCGTGACCTCGGGGCAAACGCGTTGTGTCCACGGCGAACGGCGCGCTCCGGTCGGACGCGCTCATGACAATCAGACAGCCCATCGTTGGATGTCCGATTCGGCAGCGGGCTTTCCGGCACATCTACAACTGGAATTCATGAACCCAACTTCGGCGAGCCAATTGCAAATTATTTTTGATACCGGCCTGCATTGCGAGCTGACGCTTTCGCAATCGGATGGCTGCAACGCCCAGCAACTTTGGGGGCAACCACAACCCGAAACGGTGCGCGATTACGCCGTTTCAGTCCTGATTAACGGACAATGACGGGATATTTTGCAGGTCACGGGCAACTATCAGCGATTGCGCCGTCATACATTGGATGTGCTCAAGCCATTTGCCGCTTTGCGGATCACCGTTCTGGCCACGCATGGGCTGGACCATGCCCGGATATTTGAGGTTCGGCTTTATCGCTGACATGGCCCGGATCGAGTGGGGGGCATGACAGAATATCACAGGGCCACGCTAGAAGAGTGAGCCTTGGTGAGGGTCGGGCGGCTTGGTGCGGCCAGCGGATTTGGTCATGGACGGTGACGTAACGAAGTCAGTTTCAAGGACGGGCTCGATGAGGTCGGGGGTGTTGGCGGCAGCCGAGTTGACGCGGCGGGAGACGGGGTGGACGGTCATTTCCTCCGCGTCGTACGGAATCAACACACACGAGAGATCGGCGGGACTCTGGGGCTGAGGATTGAGCCATTGGGGCACGGCCGATGCGGAGAGTATGACGGGCATGCGGTCATGGATGGGGCGGATGACGGCGTTTGCCGTGGTGGTGATGATGGTGCAACTGGTGATGAGCTGGCCGTCGGGAGTGTTCCAGTTTTCGTAGAGGCCGGCGAAGGCGAACGGGGCCTGAGATTTGAGCTGGATGTAGAAAGGAGTCTTGGAGCCATCGGGATTCTTTCGCCATTCGTAGAAGCCGTCGGCGGGGATGATGCAGCGGCGGGCTTCGAGGGCCTTTTTGAAGGCAGGTTTCTGGGCCAAAGTTTCAGCGCGGGCATTGATCATGCGGTTGCCGATTGAGAGATCCGTTGCCCAGGAGGGTACGAGGCCCCATCGCATGAGCTGGGGCGTGAGTTCCGGGCGCCTAGCGAAGGCAAGAATTTCCTGTGTCGGCGCGATGTTGTAGCGCGCGATGAGCCGCAGATTGGCCAGAACAGTGAGATTGAAGGAGATGCCAACAATGGTATCGTGGCGGATGAGTGTATAGCGGCCGCACATGGGGGATGCCTCATGCAGGAGCAACGGAAGAATCAACGCGATGGATTATAGGGGAGGATAGAGCTGTTGGTGGCTGCTTTTGGGCTGCCGTGCGAGCGGCTGGGCACCTGGCCGGGTCAGCCCAGTTCTCCGCGGGTCAGAAAGTTGAGGGCGGACTCGGTGGTGGGGTGGATGGGAAAAACCTTGTCCAGCGCGGTGACGTGAAAGAGGAAGCGGATGTTTTCTGAGACGTTGGCGAGAACGACCTGGCCGTCGAAGCGCGAGAGCCATTTGAGGAAAGTGACGAGCGTGCCAAAGCAGGAGGACTCCATGTAGCGAACGGAGTCGAAGTCGAGGACGAATTTATAGGATTTAGCGTTGTTAAGGAGGGCGAGGAGTTGCGTGGAAAGTTCTTCAGATGTGGAGGAATTGAGCTCGTGGGTGAGGAGGGTCACGATGCAGACGCCAGAGAGGTAATCGACACTGATGAGATCCTCGGCTGGCTTGGCGAGGGGTTGCGCAGCGGGTTTGGCAGGCACGGGGAATCTCCCTTTGATGATGAAAGTGCCTCCGTGGTGGCTATCGGTTATGCGGAATGTGAAGATTAGGTAAAGGGGGACAGGGGAAAGAGTCGGATAATTGCGCTGTTTTCCTCAAGGTTAACGCGTATGATATTCGTCTCGCGTGGAAATTTGCGGCGCGACGCGTTTTACTCGTGCAGGGGTCGATGACACAGATGGAATTGATGAAAGACATGAAGCAGTGGACTGTGCAGGATTCTGCAGACACGTACAACATCAGCAACTGGGGCAAGGGCTATTTTGGAATCAACGGCGATGGGCACGTCGTGGTGCATCCGACCAAGCGGCCGGAGCAGGCGATCGATTTGAAGAAGCTGGTGGATGAGTTGATCTTGCGCGGCATCAATCTGCCCGTGCTGGTGCGGTTCACGGATATTCTCAAGCATCGCGTGGGGGACTTGAACGATGCCTTCAAACAGGCAATTGCGGACAACGGGTACGAGGGCGGCTATTCGTGCGTCTATCCGATCAAAGTGAATCAGCAGCGGCACGTGGTGGAAGAAATCGTGGATTTCGGCAAGCCCTACGGGTTCGGGCTGGAGGCGGGGTCAAAGCCGGAGTTGCTTGTCGTTTTGGCGCTCATGAACAACGGGGATGCGCCGATCATCTGCAACGGTTTCAAGGATGATGAATTCATTGAAACGGTGATACTGGCGCAGAAAATCGGCAAAAAAGTGATTCCGGTGGTGGAGAAATTCACCGAGCTGGAATTGATCGTGAAGTATGCCGAGAAGCACGGCATCCGGCCGATGATCGGGGTGCGCGTAAAGCTGGCGACCAAGGGCAGCGGCCGGTGGGAGAGCTCGGGCGGGGTGCGTTCCAAGTTTGGTTTGTTTGTCGCAGAGGTGCTCAAGGCGCTCGATTATCTCAAGGCCCGGGGCATGGAAGATTGCTTGAATTTATTGCACTTTCACTTGGGCAGCCAGATCACCAATATTCGCACGGTAAAGACGGCGCTCAATGAAGCGGCGCGGATCTATGCGGAACTGGCTCGGGCAGGCGCAGGTATGAAGTACATAGATGTGGGCGGCGGACTGGGAGTCGACTACGACGGGTCGCAAACGAATTTTGAAAGTTCTATTAATTATTCACTGCAGGAATATGCCGCCGACGTGATCTTCCGGATCAAGACCGTGTGCGATGAGGCCGGCGTGAAGCATCCGACGATTATTTCGGAGAGCGGGCGGGCGCTGGTTGCGTACCACTCGGTCCTGGTGTTCAACGTGCTCGGGGTGAGCGGGTTTGATTTCTTCGATATCCCAAAGGAACTACCGGCGGCAGCGGCAGGGGAGGAAATCCCTCAACCCGTGCGGGATCTTTTCGATGCGTACCGGGAAGTGACAAAGAAGAATTTCCAGGAGATGTATCACGATGCGATTCAGCAACGCGATGAAGCATTGAATCTTTTCAACCTGGGATACTTGTCGCTGGAGTTGCGCTCACTGACGGAGAAGCTGTTCTGGGGGATTTGCGGAAAGATTCTGAAGCTGCTCAAGGATGCGGATTACGTGGGGGATGATTTCGAATCGCTGGAGGCGCAGTTGTCAGATACGTATTTCTGCAATTTTTCGTTGTTTCAGAGCATGCCCGACAGTTGGGCCATCAAGCAGCTATTTCCGGTGATGCCGATTCATCGTTTGAAGGAAGAGCCGACGCGCCGGGGGGTGTTGGCCGATATCACCTGCGATTCGGACGGGAAAATTGATTCATTTATTGACATGCGGGACGTGAAGAAGACGCTGGAACTGCACGAATACGATGGACGAGAATACTACATTGGCGCTTTCCTGGTGGGGGCCTACCAGGAAATCCTGGGTGATCTGCACAACCTGCTGGGCGATACGAACGCCGTGCATGTGACCATCGATGAGAAGGGGGAGACGATCATCGAGGAGGTCGTGCGCGGGGATACCGTAAAAGAAGTGCTGGGGTACGTGCAGTTCGATCATGAAGAGTTGGTCAGCAAGATGCGGAAGCAGATTGAGACGGCCGTGCGCGAGAAAAAGCTGACCTTGGAAGAGTCGACGCAGTTGATGCGATATTACGAGGATGGAATGCGCGGGTATACCTACTTGGAAGAACCCAGCGCGTATTGAGAATGCAGGGGGCAAGGGCCTGGGGGTGATCGGGGGGCTACTCTTCGATTTTGCGAAAGAGGGCGAGCGCTGCGGTGTGGCCGTGGATAAAGGACCTTCCTCCGACCGGACCGATTTCACCGGCGGCGAAGAAGCCGGCGATGGGGATTTTTCCGAGGACATTGCGCGCGATGGAGACGTCGTGATTGGGCTGGGGGAATAGGCGCGTTCCGCGGCTGGTACCGCTGAAGAGCATGGCGCCCAGAGGATCAGCCCCGAGGAGCGTTTCGCCTTCGAGCAGGAGTCGCAGTTCTTCGTCGGCAGTTTGGGCATCACGGACATAGAAGCGGACGATGTCGCCTTCGGAGAGTACATCGCCGATGAGAATCTGGTTGAGGTCGCGGCGCACCCCGACGATTGCGCGAATGAGAAAATCGCCCCGATTGAGACTGCCGGTAACGCCGGTGACTTTCCGCCCGATTTGTGGCGGGCCAAAGTTGTTGAGGAGGTTCTGGTCGTGCAGCGGCAGGAGGGCGACCATCTGCTGGAACGTGGAGAAGGCAGGCTGGTGGTCGAGTTCTTCGATGACGTTGCGATGGCACGCGGTGACCGTGAACTCCGGACCGATGGCGCGACACCCCTGCGAGATGATGGTGTCGATCTGAATGTTGCCGGAGAAAGTGCAACCGACAATCCCTGTCGAGTGGACAAAATCATCGGCAGCCAGGCGAGCTTCGCCGGCCTGCGTCATGCCGGACGCCATCCCACCGATGACCGGGGCATGGGGAAGGATGCGGGCGCACGCATCCAGGAACTGGACGATGGGCGTGGTGTACGGTTCGGCCAGAAGAATGATGCCGCGCAGGTTGGGGCGATCGATGCGCTGCCGCAGACGGTCATCGTCGTTGAGCATTTCCGGCCACTCGTCTTCGGCAATGTGAAAAGTGTCGACCTCCACACCGGGCAGGTGCATGACGAGTGCCGACGCGGCGGGGATGCGTTCGAGTTCCTGATCGTTGCCGATAACGGACTCGGCAGTGACGGCCAGCAGATGCCGGGGCCGCATGGCTGTGCGGATGTGGGCCATGACTTCATAGAAGCTGGGTTGGATCTGTTGCGACACAAAGAGAGTGATGAGATCCGCCGGGTGCGTGTGCAGTGATTCGAGTTGCATGGCGAGGTGTTCGGCAAGGCGGGAGGGCGGCTCAATGCTGCTGAGGGCGGCGGCGATTTGCATGAGGCTCCTTGGCGAGTGGTCCGAGTCAGCCGGGAGAGCAGTGTCGAGAGAATTGTAGAAGCAAATCGATCAGCGGGCGAGCCAGCTTCTGTGTGCAAAGAGGCGGTCGAAAAGGTGACGGAAGGGCATGAACACCAGAAGCGCTGTGGTGGCCGGAAGGATCGGGAGGTTGATGCGATGGAGGATGGCCGCCAGCAGGGCGGCAACGACGAGGAACCAGCGGCGCCCACCGGGAGTGAGCGGTTCAGTGCCGGGGAGGGCCAAAATGAAAACCGCAGCGAAGAGCATGTCGGAACTCAGGGTGCTGTAAATCCAGAGGATAAAGAGGTCCCCGCCGAATTCGGAGAGCACCGAAGCGGCTCCCCAAAGGCCCAGATGGCGCAGCGCGGCAAACGACAGAATCGTGAAAAGCTGCGCAAGGGAGAACCAGACAAGGAACGCCGCCGCCGAGCGGAAACGAAGGATATGACGGTACGCGAGGTAGAGGCCGCCGAAGAGGATGCCCAGGATTCCGACTGTGCCGACGGGTCCTGGGCGAACCCCGAGAAGGAAGAGGTCGAAGGAGGGGAGCTTGCGGATGAGAGAGTCGTCGAGCATTTGACGCAGGAACTCGCGTGACTGGATGGCGGGAGCGTTGCCGCCCTGGCCGGTCATGGGAGCCTGGGTGAGAAGGGCCGACATATCGGCAAAAAGATCGCGAGTGGAGGCATCTGGGCGGGGCGCGCGCATCGCATCATTGCCGTCGAGATCGCGGGCACGGAGCCACCGTGCAGCCCCGACATCGATGTTGGAACGGATGTCGCCCATAAATAGACGGTCGCGGGCAAGGACAGCATCCGGCAATTCACGCTGAAGTGCCGGAGCGATGATGAGCGGTACGAGCGCCGTCAGAAAAATGGCAAGCAGCGCCGACGGGTGAAGATATTCGCGGCCGGGTCCGCCCATGATCCAGCAGCCGAGTGGAATCAGGCAACTGCTAACGGCAACAATCCAGCCGGGCCATAGGGGGTGCATGAGGGCCACGAGCAGTAGGACGCCCAGCGCAGTTTGGGCATATACCAGACATTTGCCGCGGCGGGTGAAGCGGAAAAGAATGAAATGCTCCAACGTTGCGCCCGCCAGCGCGACGATGAGGACCGCCAGAACACGCCATCCAAAAACGACAATGCCCCAGCTGAGAGCCGGCAGGAGTGCGACGCAGATCGAGGTGTAGAACTCGCGGCGTGCCACCGGCCAGACGAGGAAGGGCGCTCGCGCGGGGGCATGTTTTTCAACGCCAGAAAATGCAGTAGTGGCGGTGGTCATGGCGCATCCTCCCCGAGGGTATCCTCTGTCAGGCCAGGATTGACTTTGGTGACCAGAGATTGCGCGATCTCGGCCTGAGCGCGCAGATCAAGCAGCTCCTGCATGAGCGGCAAGCGCGTCGGGCATACATAGCTGCAAAGACCGCAGCCGATGCAGCCCAGGCTTTCTCCGTCGGTGGGAGTGATAGTGGTAACGACGCCACTGCCCCGTTTGCCCTGTGCCGTGCGGGCCAGATCGAAGAGCCCGACGGGGTTAAGCTGCGTGGGGCATACGTCGACGCACCAACCGCAGGCAATGCATGGCGAAGCAAGCTCTTCGAGCGGGAGAAGTCGAACGGCGATGCTTTCCGTATCTGAGGCGATGGCGGCATCAGGCAACGCTTCGTGGCCGGTGAGCATGCCATTGAGAATGATCTGTCGGTTGGCGACGGTGACACCGAGACGGCGCAGGAGATCGGTGACGGGCTCACCAAGGCGGGCCATGACGACACGGGGTGCCACGGTGCGCCGGGGGGATTCACAGATGAAAATCTGCACGGGGCGGTGACTGAGGGGCTGGGATGTGCGCAGGAAACGTCCGAGTGCCCAGCAGGCCACGGGATCGACGACGAAGCGGTTGGCTCGTGTCGGAAGCTCGGAGGGGAGAAGCTTTTTCCCAAAGAGAGTGCGCAGGAGCACCGTGTGGTGAGACTGGGGATAGCGGTTGAGCAGCGAAATGATTTCGAAATTGACCAGTGAATCGGCCCTGGCTTTTTTCCAGCGGCGCGCGGTAATATGATCTTGGCGATCAATCACCAGCGTGAGGCGGCGTGCCCGAATGAAGTTCTGCAGCGCGGTGATGCCTTCGCGAAGTTCGTCAAAAGCAGCGATGGAAAGGGCCGCAGGCAGAGCGAAATCGGGCTGGGTGGGAAGGAGATTGAGCACGAGGGAACGGATGCGGCGATCAGAGAGGTCGGCGATTTGCTCAGAAATGGAGGGGATGATGGTACTGGTGCGAGTGATGCCGGCACGGGTCAGGAGTTCCAGAAAGGCCTTGCAGTCGCGGGTGTCGTTCGCGGAGGCGACCGGCGGGATGGGGCGCTCCGCAGTGGGAGACGCGGGCGGGATGGAGTGGTTCTCGATCTCATGGGGAGACCAGCCGGGGGGGCCGAAGTGGAGTCCACCGGTCATGCGTTTGCGTTGTCGGAGCCAATCGAGCATAGGGTGAATCTTACTCGCAAGAAGTTTCCTTGCATGGTCAGGAACTGGTGGCGATCAGCTTTTTCCCCAAGGGGCAATGCTTCAGCAGCGAGCATTGAGTGCAGCGCGGCTTACGGGCGACGCAGATTTGGCGACCGTGAAAAATGAGCCAGTGAGAAAAAAGGGTCCATTCGTTCTGGGGTACGAGCTGGATAAGATCCTTTTCGATTTTGACGGGATCGGCATGGCGCGTGAGATGGAGGCGCTCGCTGAGCCGCGACACGTGCGTATCAACGACAATCCCGACGTTCTGTTGAAAGGCGTTACCGAGCACAACGTTGGCCGTCTTGCGACCCACCCCACGCAGTGCGGTGAGCGCCTCCATGGATTGCGGGACCTCTCCGTGGTGCTTGCTGACAATATCGGCGGCGGATTCCTTGAGAGATTTGGCCTTGTTGCGAAAGAATCCGGTGGACGCAATCAGAGTTTCGATCTTCTCGACGGGCACCCCGGCCATCGCCGCGGGAGTGGGGAACTCCGCGAAAAGATTCGGAGTGACGAGATTCACGCGAACGTCGGTGCATTGCGCCGAGAGGATCGTGGCGACCAGAAGCTCGTAAGGATTGCGGTGATGGAGGGCACAATGGGCATGGGGATAGAGCTTCTTGAGCTCGTTAATGATGAGCGATGCCCTCTGCTTTTTGTGGGTAAGCGATTCTTTAATCATGGCTTGGCTGCTCGCCTTGCAGTTTGCGGGACGGGTTGGAGGTCGAAGCGCTGACGCCCACGAGACCAACGAGGATCCAGACTTTGATCTGGCCGAGAAACTCTGCGCGTTTGTGCAGAACTTGAAAACGGTTTTCAAGCTCGGCGGATTGAACGCCCCGCGTGAGCGTCCGAGTTTTCCAGACCTCGGGCGTGAGCACTCGGGAGTCGTAGTAAAGCAGGGAGCCCAGCGCCAGCACCATGAACAGCCGAATCCAGAGCCAGAGATTACGCCGCATCAGCAGGGAGATAAATAGCGCCGCAAGCAAGGCCGCCAAGCAGACGCCCTCCAGAATGCTGAAACGCCGGAGAATTTCGCCGAAGATTTCGCCGCCCAGTTGATCCTGGGCATTGAGCCATTCGGGTGTGCCCGGAAGTGTGGCGTTCACGTCGCGGATGGTGTGGAAAATCGGCGGAGCGGCGACCGCTCCCAACGCGACAAGGCCCCCAAACCAGAGGGAGAGTCCGAGCCACCAGAAGAGAGCGGCAATACGTCGAAGCATGACGGGCATCCTTTGCGAAACCAAGGTCGAAGCCCAGCATAGGGGAAACCATTTGGGGAGCAAGAAGTTCGCGCAAAGATGGATGCGAACTTTTACCGGCAAATGCATCATTTTCAAAACATTGCGGCTCGTTTACACTTAGGCGACGTTTTGGAACTCAAGACGAGTACAAGCGAGGGGTTTTTCAAAGGAGTGAGAATGCCCACAGTGCGTAAATTTGTCGTTGTTCCGGCCATCCCGGAGACACTGAAGCCCCTAACCGAGCTAGCCTACAATCTCTGGACGTTGTGGAACTATGACGCCACAGGTCTCTTTCGCCGTCTTGATTCCGAGTTGTGGGAGCAGACCAATCATAACCCCGTCCGCGTCTTGTCCCTGATATCGCAGGACAAACTGGCATCGGCGGCCGCTGATGAAGGCTTCCTGGCGCACATGAACCGCATTTCCGCGGACTTCAAACACTACATGTCGACTCCGACCTGGTACACCCAGACCTATCCTGGAAACAAGGCGCGGATCGCCTATTTTTCCGCCGAGTACGGGCTCCACGAGTCCGTACCGATCTATTCCGGCGGGTTGGGGGTGCTGTCGGGCGATCATATGAAATCAGCCTCCGACATCGGTTTGCCCTTGGTGGGCGTGGGGTTGCTGTATCGTTTTGGATACTTCCGTCAGGCCCTGAATTCCGAGGGGTGGCAACAGGAAAATTACCCTGAAAATGATTTCTTCACTCTGCCCATCACGCAAATGATGGACGAGAAGAAGCAGCCGGTCACCATTGAAGTGTCTATGCCGGAAGGCCCCGTGAAAGCGTACATCTGGAGGCTCCAGGTGGGACGCAATCCGTTGTATCTGCTTGATGCCAACGTGCCCAGCAATCGGCCCGAAGACCGCGAGATCACCGCCCGTCTGTACGGCGGCGATCAGGATATGCGCGTACGCCAGGAAGTGCTGCTCGGGATCGGCGGGCTGCGCGCTCTGTCGGCACTCGGAATCAAGCCGACCGTTTGCCACATGAACGAAGGCCATGCCGCTTTTTTGTCGCTGGAACGCCTCCGCCTCGTGATGGAAGAAGAGAAGATGACCTTCCGCGAAGCCATCGAACTCGTGGCCTCATCGAATATCTTTACGACGCATACCCCCGTGCCGGCCGGAAACGATGCGTTCCACGCCGACATCATTGAGCGATACCTCGGTTCGTACTATCCACGCCTGGGAATCACCCGAGAAGTATTTTTTGATCTGGGAAAGATTACCCCCGGCGACCCCCATGAACATTTTTCAATGACGGTCTTGGCCCTGCGCACGGCATGGCACTGCAATGGCGTGTCCCAGTTGCACGGAAAAGTCTCCCGCGACATGTGGCATCGCATCTGGCCCGACTTGCCGATTCCGGAAGTGCCCATCAAGGCGATCACCAATGGCGTGCACACTCAGACTTGGTTGTCCGATGAGTTTTCCTCGCTGTATTCACGCTACCTCGGCGCCAACTGGTCCGACAAACCGACGAACTACCAGATGTGGGACCGGATCACCCGCATTCCGGATGCGGAACTATGGCGTTCCCACGAACGTCGCCGCGAACACCTCGTGGGCTTCGTGCGCGAACGCCTCACGGAGCAGTTCAAACGACGCGGCTCCTCCTCGGCGGATGTGGGACGCATCAATGAAATTCTGGACCCTGAGGCGCTGACGATTGGCTTTGCCCGCCGCTTCGCAACCTACAAACGCGCAACTCTGTTGTTCCGCGACCAGGACCGGCTGATTAAATTGCTGACCAATCGCGATCGTCCTCTGCAGTTCATCTTCGCCGGCAAAGCCCACCCACGGGATGACGGTGGAAAACGCTATATCCAGGACATTATCCGCTTCGCCAAACGCGAAGATGTGCGCGTGCGTATGGTTTTCCTCGAAGACTACGATATGAATGTCGCACGCTACCTCGTCCAGGGCGTGGATATCTGGCTCAACACGCCGCGCCGGCCGATGGAAGCATCGGGTACCTCCGGCATGAAAGGTCCGATCAACGGCGGAATCAATTTGTCGATTCTGGACGGGTGGTGGGTGGAGTGCTACAAGAACAACGCCCATTCAGGCTGGGCGATCGGCACCGAAGAAGAGTTCAACAACGACGAGTACCAGGATCACATGGATTCGGAATCGCTGTTTGAGTTGCTCGAGAAGGAAGTCATTCCGGAGTTTTACGATCGCGGGGCCGATGGCCTGCCGCGACGCTGGATTTCGCGCATGAAAGATTCAATCAAAACGTGCTGCTCGTTCTTCAATACCTCGCGTATGGTGCAGGAATATTTTGAACTCGCTTACAATCCGGCCAATGAGCTGCACACGAAGCTCATGAGTCAGCATGGTCAGGGTGCAAAAGACCTGGCCACTTGGAAAGAAAAATTGGCGAAAGAATGGAGCAAGGTCTGGGTCTTTGACATCAAGCCCAGCACGGATGAACCGCTCATGGCCGGTGAGAGCTTCAGTGTCGACACGAAAGTGGCGCTGGGGGCGATCAAAGCCGAAGATGTACTCGTGGAGCTTTACCACGGGGCCTTGGATACCACAGGCGGCATATCCCACGCCTCGCGCACCATGATGGAAAAAATATCCTCGACCGAACCCAAGCTCGCCGAGGTTGGCAAACCGCCGGAGTACCCGGTACATACCTATCGCGGAACACTGCAGGCCAAAGCCTGTGGCCAGCAGGGTTTCCAGGTTCGCGTATTGCCGAAAAATCCCAGCGTCAATTTGCGCATGGAGCCGGGGTTGATTCGCTGGGGATAACGCGTGGCGACGCGGCTGCCAATTCAAGTCAAGGATGCCTCGCCCAGTGCGAGGCATCCTTTTTCTGCGACTCAGTCACGGGCAGTCACAATGTCTTGATGGCGATGCTGTTAATTACCCGCCGCATCGTGCCGGATGCGGAAGCTGCGGTTACACACATAATGCGAATTCGTCCAGGTGTTCGATTAACCCTCAAGCAGTTCAATCAACTTCGCAAACTGTCCCAGCAAATATGCAACTGATCCGCGGGAGATGTTTACAGCACTTCTGCAGGAACTCGATAAAGCGGGTTTCGACCCACATACAATTTTCCAATCAACTCTTTTGTAGGTGATCGGCCAGTTTCTGATAAAGTGCCGCCGCCGTGCGAATGCCCGCATAATAGCAATACAGATCAAGCTTCTCGTTCGGGGCATGGATGCGGTCATTGGGCAGGCCGAAACCCACCATAACGGAGTCCAGGTTCAGCGCTTCTTTGAACCATCCGACAACCGGAATACTCCCCCCTTCACGCGTGAATACAGGCTTCTGGCCAAATCCCAATTCAATCGCTTCGGCAGCGGCGACCATCGCGGGGCTCTCCAGCGGAGTAATGGCCGCAGGGTTGCCTGTTCCATGCGAATGAAACTCCAGCGATACGCCGGCCGGCACCAGCGAACGTACATATTTTTCAACCAGGGCTGAGATCCTCTGGGGATTCTGATTCGGAACCAGTCGGCAGGAGAACTTGACGCTCGCCTCGCACGGCAAAACGGTTTTCGCCCCCGGGCCCTGATAGCCGCTGGAGAGCCCATGCACTTCGAGCGTGGGCCGGGCCGATTTTCTCTCCAGGCTGGTGAATCCTTCTTCCCCCTGCAAACCCTCCAGAGTGAGCCCCAGGTCCGCGGCAAACTGTGCTTCCGTAAACGGGAGCGCACGCGATTCGGCACGTTGACGCTCGGTAAGCGGCTCAACATCATCATAGAATCCCGGCACCGTGACGCGGCCGTGAGAGTCGTGCAACTGCGCCAGTACCGACGCCAGCACGTGCGCGGGGTTGACCACGGCGCCGCCATACATCCCGCTGTGCAGATCCGAGTTGGCCCCCGTAAGTTTTATTTCAAAGTAAGCGAGCCCGCGCAACCCATAGGTAATCGCCGGCACACCCTCCGCGAACTGATTGGTGTCGCTGATGATGAGAACCTGCGCACTTTTGAGAAGGTCCTCTTTCGCCCGCACCACATCCATGAGATTGGGTGAGCCGATCTCTTCCTCCCCTTCGAGAAGCACCGTAATGCGGCACGGGAAACCCTCGTTGATTTCCTTCCACGCCAGCAGCGCAGCCAGGTGGCAATGAACCTGGCCTTTGTCGTCGCTGGCACCGCGCGCAAAAAGATGGCCATCGCGCACTGTGGGCTCGAATGGCGGGCTTTCCCACAAATCCAGCGGTTCGGCGGGCTGCACGTCGTAGTGGCCGTAGATGAGGATGTGAGGGGCGTTGGGGGCACAGAGTTTCGGCGGTGTCGTCGCGACAATGCACGGGTGGCGTTTGGTGGGTATGACTTCGACGTCCATGCCGATGGTACGCAGATAATCCTTCGCCCAATCCGCGGCGGCAAGTATGTCCGTCGCATGATCTGGCTGGGCAGAGACACTCGGAATAGAAAGCCAGTTCTTAAGATCACCGAGCCACCGCTTTTCGTTGCGGGAAATCCAGAGGAGGACGGTATCGAGCATGGGGGGAAACTCCGAAGAAAAAACGAAAGCACCTGACGCACCGGGCATCAACAGAGTCTAAATTACGGTAAGTGAAGAATAACCACCGTTTGGCGAAGCCTCAAACGGTACGAGGGGGAAGGCGGCAAGGACTGATAAAAAAAGTAGGCGAAGGCCTGGGATGGAACTTCGCCTACCGGAGGGGAGAAAATAGCGAGGTAAAACGGCGACTGAAATTCATAAGGTTGGATTAGGAAATGTTGTAATTCCAACCCGAATGCTATAACTTATCGTCAAATGAGTCCGTTTTCAAGAATTTCTTCACCAGATTGCCCAAATTAGCAACTTATTATCGTTGGTGAGATATTTAATAGTGCCCGATCGGGAGTTACGACATGATCATAACTATTGATGGCCCAGCGGGTTCCGGCAAATCTGCCGCAGCACTGAAGATCGCCGGCCAGTTGGGTTATCCGCATTTGGATACGGGGGCTATGTACCGGGCGGTGGCTCTCGATCTCTATGAACAGGGTCTCCTCGACCTCCCCGAAGAAATCGCCAATCGGTGCCGTTTGCTCAGTTTGGATTTTGATTGGTCGCAGCCCAATGCCCCCATTTTATTGAATGGCAAAAATGTCGCCGAAGCTATTCGCACGCCGCACATCACCGCCATCACCTGGCAAGCCGCCGACAATCCCTGGGTGCGCGAAGAATTGGTCAAACGCCAGAGAATCATCGGAGCAAAATGTGTGGAAATTCGCGGCGGCATGGTGACCGAGGGCCGCGACCAGGGCACCATCGTTTTTCCCAAGGCCGATTTCAAATTCTACCTCGATGCCCATCCCGAAGTGCGAGCCCAGCGGCGCATATCGCAACTGGCCGACAAAGGTATTTCCGCGGACATTCACGATGTCCTTGAACAGATCGTGCGCCGCGATATGCGCGACCAGGGTCGCGCACATGGCCCGCTCGCGCGGCCGGCCGACGCGATCATCCTTGATACCACCGATGTATCCCTCGATGACGTGGTTGAAAAAATGGTCAGCTTGATTCACGAACGTACCGTGTCGGGTTCCCGGCACTGATTTTTGGGCGGCATGTCTGAACTCCCCACAAAAACTCGTATCGCCTACACCTTTCGCGGCGAAAGGACATCCCTATTTCAACGCGCCGCCTACGGAATGGGAAAGCTCCTGTCGCGCGTGCTCGGGATGCTCCTCTTTCGGTTCCATGCGCGCGGCACCAGCAACATTCCCCCGGCCGGCGCAAACGGCGGCGTCCTGATGCTGACCAACCATCAGTCGTTTCTGGACCCCTGGTTGATCGGGATTGCACCGGGGCGCCAAATCCATTCGATGGCACGCGACAGCTTGTTCAACGGAACGATCTTTAGGTATCTGCTCGAGTTGCTCAACGCATTTCCCGTGAAGCGCGGCGCGGCGGATCTGACAGCAATCCGCACCGCCGTGGAACGACTGGAAAAGGATTCATGGTGAATATTTTCCTGGAGGGAACACGTTCCGAAGACGGAGCCATCCAGCAAATCATGCCGGGCTTCACCCTCATCTTGAACCGCTGCAAAAAAGACATCCCACTTCAGCCGGTAGTGATCGACGGGGCGTTTGACGCCTGGCCTCGACACTGCAAACTGCCCCGACCGCGCGGGATACGCATCTACTACGGCAAGCCCATCCCCGCGTCGGAATGGCGCGGCTTAAGCCCTGATCAACTGGCCCGCCGGGTCCATACGCAACTGGTTTCGATGCAACGTGAAATGGGGTCGCGCCACGCACCCTTGTCGGCCAAGCGGTTGGCCGCGCTGCCGGAACCGAGCGGCGAAGCGGGCGGGCGACGGAAACGCAGCAACGATGTGACCGCGTCAACGTAACCACCTTACAGCGGAATGTTGATCATGTTGCCCGTCGGCGTGAAGGCTTCGATCTGCACCTGATCTCCCGCGAGGTGTGGGTCAGGATTGATCCCAATCCGCTTCCCGGATTTTTCTTCCAACTCCACTAGCGCCTTGCGCTTGCGGTTGAGCAGGAAAGTTGCAACCGCGGGAAAAGCCCGGACTTCCAGGCGGGCCACGTCCAATCGCGTGGCACCAGCCGCAAGACGACGCATCACATCGAGCGCGACGCTTTCCGGTGTCTTGATCAGTGCGCTGCCTCGGCAGTGGGGGCAATCCATATAAATCGACCGCTTGAGCGAAGGCCGGACGCGCTGGCGCGTCAGTTCAATCAAGCAGAATTGCGACATCCGTAAAACTTTGGTCTTGGCGCGGTCGTCTTCCAGCGCCAGTCGCAGGAGGTGCTCGATCTCGCGCTTGTGACGCTCCTCACGCATGTCGATGAAGTCGATGATAATGACCCCGCCCAAATCCCGCAGTCGAAGCTGCCGGACCACTTCCTTGACCGCGTCCTTGTTCATGTTGAACGCCGTGAGTTCCGCATCTTTCTGTTCACGATAGCGGCCCGAGTTCACGTCGATGGCGACGAGCGCCTCGGTGGAATCAATCACCAGCGAGCCGCCATTGGCCATTTCAACCCGGCGCGAGTTGATCTTCTCAATCTCTCGCTCGACGCCGAATTTCTGGAAAAGCGGCATCGTGCCGGTGTAAAGTTCAACCATGCCCGCCGAGCGCGGATCGACGATCGAGAGGAAATCGCGGATGCGCGAGGCGACTTGCTCGTTGTCCACGATGATGCGGTCGATGCTGTCATTGAACACATCGCGGATGGTGCGGATGACCAGATCCGATTCTTCGTAAAGCTCGACCGGGGCCTTCTGCGTGCGGATGCGGTTGGCAATGACCTTCCACATGCGAACGAGATAACCGAGATCCCCCTGCAATTCCTTCTTCGCGACTTCCGTGCCCGCCGTGCGAATGATGAAGCCGAGATTCTTCGGAGGATTCAGTTCCATCAACGTACGCTTCAGTTCACGCCGCAGTTCCAGGTCTTCAATTTTTCGCGAGACACCTAACTGCGCCATGCCGGGCATCATCACGAGATAGCGCCCGGGACACGAAACGTACGACGTGAGCGTCGGCCCCTTGGTGCCGATGCCTTCCTTGATGACTTGAACGATAACTTCCTGACCGCGACGCAGACACTGCTGGATCGGCGGCCGCTCATGCCGCGGTGTTTTGCGGCCAACTTTTTCCATCGGCTTCATGTGCCGATCATCGCCATCGTCCGCTTCTTCCATGTCCTCTTCATCATCGCGCAGATCGTTGTTGTAGGCGTTGCCGAAGTCGGTGGGCTCGTCTTCTTCTTCCGTCTCGGCTTCCACTTCAGCCGTGGCAGTGCCTGTGGCTGATTCTGCCGAGCTCTCCGTTTCGACACCATCGGTCGCATCATTGGTGGGGCCGGCTTCGCTGTTGGCTTCCGTGGCGACGATGGGCGACGGCTCTGCCACGGATTCCGCGGTGGCCAGTGGCGAAACAGAATTCTCAACAACCGGTGCCGCAACGCTGTCGGAGATTGGGGGAGTGGAGACTTCGCTGGGCGACATTTCCAGCGTTTGCTCGAGTGCCTGCGCGGGCGAATCCGCCGATGTATTGTGTGCCAGCATGCCGGAGCTTATCTCCGAACTGAGCCCTGCTTCATTGGACAGCCCCGAACCGGAACCGCCGCCCGAATCGGATGACAACGGGGTCGGTTCGGCCAGAAGTTGCGGCTGCGGTACCGGCGGATTTTCTTGGGTGGATCCGCTGATGGACGCAGGAATATTTCCTGCAGATTCCGTCGTCGGCACAGGCGATTGCGTCAGCGGGGCTTGCACCGGCTGAGGGGGGCGGCGATCAAAACGATTCTCTGGCCGCGGCTGAAACGCACGCGGTTGTTTGCTCTTGGGGAAGTACTGCGGGTGCAGATCGGATATATGCAGGAAGCCATTCTTGCCGATGCCAAAATCCACAAATGCCGCTTGTATAGAGGGTTCCACGTTGGTGACGCGACCCTTGTAGATATTGCCGATGTGCGATTCCGTGCTGGAACGCTCCATGTAAAGTTCTTCCAGAATGCCGCGCCGCACGATGGCGATACGCACTTCTTCGCCTTCCACAACATTGATAATCATGTCGCGACCGGTCGGCTCACGAAGTTTCGCCGGCGGCAGAAATGTCTCGGAAATCTCGATATCTTCAGAGAATGGCGCAAGCGCGGCGTTGTCGGCGGCTTGGTTGGCCAGCGCGGTGTCGGAGAGGGGGTCGCTGGTGAGGGGGG
>JBBRWV010000003.1:0-64565 GCA_038248985.1 Phycisphaerae bacterium | reverse complement strand
TCCCCCCCGCCATCGCGCCGAAAAATCGCCCTACTCGCGGAACGTCGTAATCACCTGCCCGCTCAAACTCACCGTCCGATTATTCCGGAATTTCCCATCTGTGCCGCCATTTGCCAGCGCGTGTTGCAACTCCGCCACCTTCGTCATCACCACATCCTGCTTCGGATAACGCACCTCCCGGAACCCCGTCACCGGCTCGGGACTCTGCAAAATTTCCAGCCACAGGTTGTAGCTCCACGGCTCATGCGGCGCATGCAAATCGCACGCATCCACCAGCTTCGTGTACCACTCCCGAAACCCCCGCTCCTTCGCGTGCCACGCCGGCAACAGCGTCCGCAGCCACCGGCAATGGCGCATCACCCGAAACATCCAATCCCGCCCCTTCAAATGAAACCGAATCTTCTTTCCGCCAAATTCAAACTCCGGCCGGTTCAAATGCAAGTACGTGATCTTGTCCCCGTTCGCCGGGTTCACGTTGTACCGCCGCCGGTCGCGCTTGTATTTCTCGGGGCTCGTGTACAGCATCGAAACATACACTTCATCCTTGATCATCATCACCTTCGCGAGGTTCCAGATGACCGCCCGCGTGGCTGCGAAATTCCGCTCCGCCGTGTCCTGCATGTACGTCTTCACCACGCGCGTCGCGTAGCTTCGCCCATATCGCAGCGTTCCCCATTGAATCGCATCAAACACCCGGATCACATAATCCCGCTTGCTCGCATCATCCAGCCCGCTCATCTGCCCCAGCGTCTCGGCGCAGATCTTCCGGTATTGATCCGCATTCCCCTTGCCCCAGATGCTGCTCACTTTCAGAATGTTCGCCTTGCGCTCCACCGCCTGGTCCACGCTTTCCACTTCCTTGCGCGCCCCCACGCCAAACAAATCCGGCCGCAGAACAATCTTCCGCCCGATGTTGAACGCACGGTAATTCCGCTCAAACTCCCGGCCCACCGCGTGCCGAATCGCCAGCGTCAAACTCTTGTAACTCAGCGGCAAAAAACCCAACTGGTACGCCACGCCGATCATCATGATGTTCGCATACAACTTGCTGTCCAGCAGACGCTCGCACAAATCGCCCACGTTGAAGCTGAAAAACTGCCCCGGCTTGCACTGCCCCTTGATCATCCCCACCAGTTCGTCCGGCTCAAAATCATCACGCCCCAGCAGCGTCAAAATCGTCGGCGTCTTCCCCGTATTGACCACCGCGTGCGTGAACTTCGGACTTGCCACCCGCAAATAATCCTGCGGACTGCACGCCCGCGCCGCTTCCAGCGCATCGACGCCAATAAGCAAATCCGCCTTGCCAAACGGCGTCACCGGCGTCCCGCCGATCGGCTGCTTGCTGAACTGGATCTGCGAAAACACGCCCCCGTTGCGAATCGCCAATCCCTTTTTATCGATGAACCCGACAAACAACCCATCCTTGTGCGCAGCCCTCACCAGAATATCCCCCGCCACGCCAATTCCCATCCCACCCACGCCCGCCAGGTACACGCGATACACATCCTTCGTCTGCCACAACGTGCTCGCCACCGCGGGCGGATCGGGAATCCCCTGCAAATCCACCACTTCATCCGGCAGCCGCGGCGGCCGCTTGCGCGTCACGATCACCTGCTCGAAACTCGGGCACGCATCGATCCGCGCGCACGCCCCGTCGTTCACGCAGCCCGTAAAGTCGGTCTGCATCTTCTTGCCGTAATCCGTGTCCGTGATCTTTAGACCGGGGCATCCCGTCTGATTCGTACACTCCATGCAGTATTCACACACTTCATCCGTGATGTTCATGTATGTCTTCTGCCGCACAAAACCCACTTCTTTTTTCTTCGCAAATTCCTCCCGTCGCTTCCGTCGATGAAACGTGATCCCGCATTCCTTGTCGGCGATCACGATCTTCACCCCGTCCTCCAGGATCACTTTCTCCAGCATGTCCTTGTAATCCTCCCGCAGCGAAGGATCCATCCGGATCACCCGCGCCCGCGGCACTTCCTTGTTCTCCCGCGCGTTCTTCCCCAGCGGCCCTGCCGCCTCCGGTATCAGACTCCGCACGATCCGCTCAATATCATGGCTCAAAATCTTGTTGCCCATGATGTCTTCTTCCAGCGTCGGGTTCGGCTGGTGCCCCGTCATCGCCGTCGTGCGATTCTCGAGAATAATAAACGTGATGTCCTGCTGTTGCGTGATCGCATTGCCGATCGCCAGTTGACCGGAATGGAAAAACGTTCCGTCGCCCATGAACACAATCTGCTTGTTCGTAATAAACGGATCCACGCCCGCCCCCGTGCCCCCGCCCAGGCCCATGCCGCTGTAATTGTGCATCAGCGGCTTGTTCGGCTCAAACATCAGCATCGTGTAGCATCCCGTGTCCCCGTGCGATACCAGATCGACGGGCGTCCGCCCGTGCTGCGCCAGCATGTAATCCGCATTCAACAAATTCTTGCGAATCTCCAGCAGCGCGTTCGACGAATCCCGATGCGGGCAGCCCGGGCAAAACGCCGGCGTCCGTATCGACACTTTCGCCTTCATCCGGCTCGCCAGCTCAATCGTGTTCAGCTCTTCCGTCAGACGCCCGTTCGACAACTCATGCGGAATGTTCGGCGTGTCCCGCAGAAATTCCGTCAGCTTCTCGATCAACATGCTCGGATGCAGCCCCCGCGTCGCCGGTATCCCCGCATGACCGCGTGGAAAATTCTTACCCCATAACTCCACCTTCCCCCGCGGGTCGTTCGCGTCATCCTGCCGGATCTTGCTGATGTGCTCGGCAATCTGCTTCTCAATGAAGCTCCGCCGTTCCTCCACCACCACCACCCGTTCGCACATCGTGCAAATCTGATCCACCATCTGCATGTCCACCGGATAGCTGATGGCCAGCTTCAACATCGGAAATTCCCCCATCAAACCCATCTCACGCAGCGCATCGCACAGCATCGCGTGGCTCGGCCCGCTGCTGATGAAGCCCAGCGGCGCCTTCTCGCAACGCCCGCCGCGCCAGCTTCGTTCCACCGGGTACATCAACCGGTTCAGCCCCAATTCCCGCGCCCGCTTGTGCAGCAGCACAAACCGATCTTCAAACGTCTGTTCCTGCCGCCAACTCCGCGGCGGCAACAGCACCGTCGTCTCCAGTGGAATGACGCTCGTATCCATCGTCATCCGCTGCACCGAGGACACCGCCGGCCACTGGTTCGGCCGGCACTCCACGGTTCCCCCGCCATCCGCCAACTGCACCGTCACGCTGAATCCCAGGTACAGCTTCGACGCCACACTCAAATCAAACGCGTGCGCAATCCAGTCCTTCAACTCCTGCGCCGTGCTCGGCTCGATCACCGGCACGCGCATATGCTCAAACAAAAAACGCGAATCCGCCGGCACCTGCGTCGATTCGCTCCACGGATCATCCCCGCTCACAATCACCGCCCCGCCCGTCGCATGCGGAATCCCCGCCAAATTTCCCAGCGACAGCGCATCGCTCGCCACATGCAACCCCACGCTCTTGAAAACCGCGATCCCTTTCACGCCCACCATCTGCGCGCCGTTCACCATCGCCACGCTCAACGCCTCGTTGTTGGCCATCTTGGCCGCAACCCCTTTTTCCCGCAGCAGATCCGCGATGTCATGGCACGAATCAAAAAAACCCGCCACCGGACTTCCCGGATACCCCGTCAACAGCGCCACGCCCCCCGGTGTCTCCAGACAACCCTTCAGCAATAACTCGGAGCCGGTAAATATCTCGGTTCCGCTCTCGACTTGAAAACGCGGATCAATTCGCATGTACCCATCCCTAGAAAAACGCAATGAAGTATGACTACTTATAGGACATGAATTGTACCGTTTTGCCTCATCATCCCAAAGCCTTTGACGCCTCCAATCGTCTATTGTCCGCCGGTATCACGAGAACGTATTTTTCATTTAGGCGCGTCTTTCATCCCCTCGATGAACTTGTTCGCCTCCTGGATGCTCGCCTCCATCTCCTGGATCAGCAGCCCCACATCCTTCTCCAGCCCCACCTTCGTCCCCTCCAAGCTCGCGATTGCCTGCGCATTCAAATTGTGCTTCAGAAAAAGAACCTGGTCCTTGAAAGCCCGAAGCACCGGGTGCATTTTCGATTCCGCCTTTTTCATCGCCTCGATCAATTGATCGTAACGATCCCGCGTCAGCCGCAACTTCGACTGGCTTGCCCGCCGCAGTTCATCGCTCGAATACTGCTTGATCTCATCCTTCCACTCGCTGAACATCGCCTCCCCCACCGTCTCCACCGCCGTGATGCGTTTCTTGACATCCCCCGCCGCCGCCTCGCACCGCAGGTAATCCGAGTTCAGCTTCTTGTACTTGGCCTCCAGGTTACCGCCCGCGAATCCCGTCACCGTCTTGAACTGATCCAGCGTCGTCTGGAATTCCTGCTTCGCCTCCTCCTGATCTTTCTTCGCATCCTGCACCCGCTCCACCAGAATATCCCGCTTCGCATACCCCAGTTTTTCCCACGCGCTAAAATACGTGCTCTGACATCCCGAAATACTCACAAATCCCGCCACCAATACCAACCCCAATGTCATGGTTGATTTTGCACTCATGCCCGTTTCCTTTTCAAAAAAAACATTCCACGGCTATCCTACACGCACATGCCGTTCAATCAACGGCAAACTTGCCGCCTTCTGATCCTTCTGGAAAACCTATGAAAGCCCTCATCCTCTCCGACATCCACGCCAACGTCGTCGCCCTCGAATCCGTCTGCCAGAAAGAATCCGATGCCGACGTCATCTACTGCGCCGGCGATCTCGTCGAGTACGGCCCCTTCCCCCGTGAAGTCCTCGCCTTCATCCGCCACCACAAAATCCCCACCGTTCAGGGCAACCACGACGCCGCCGTCGCCGCCACCTGGCAGGAACTCCACACCGCCGGCCGAGGCGACATCCCGAAAGCCTATCACGCCATCCCCGCGCACGAACGCGCCTGGCGTCACCACAACGCCGCCCTCCTCAACGCCGATGAAATCGCCTTCCTCGAATCCCTCCCCCAAGCCCTCCAATTTTCTATCGACGCCATCCCCTACGCCATGACCCACCTTTACACCGGCTACGACACCCTCCACTCCGCCCCCGCCTTTAATTCCTTCATCCACCAGCGCTATCACCTGTCGCCTCCCGACTCTCCACTCCGTCTCATCTTCGGCCACACCCATCTGCCCGCCATCCATCACCTCTCGCCCCATCATCTCTGGCTCAACCCCGGCTCCATCTCCTACCGCCACCGCGAAGACCCCTACCAGGGTTCGCACTACATCACCATCATCGACGGCCATATCCATATGCATCATCTTCCCTACCCTCTCGCCCGCCTTCAACAGGAACTCATTCGCACCCAACTCCAGCCCAGCGAACTCCAGGCCGCCCATTACTTTTTCTCCCCGCGCACTCCGGTACCGTAAATCTCCCCTCCCAAAAACCTCTCACTTCGCCGCCACCGGATCACACGCACAATTCACCGCCACCGGCACGGGCGCTCCCGCCTTGTGCACAAACGCCGGCACTAAACAAATAAACTGCAGCGGGATACCGCCTGTGTTCCGAAACTGATGCACCTCATTCGCCGGCACAAACAACACATCCCCCGACTTCACCGCATTCTCCTTCCCATTGCCAAACGCCACTCCCTCCCCCGACAGGATCAGCACCTCATGCTCGTAATCATGCTGATGCAGCGGCGTGCAGCCCCCCGGTGCCACAATAAACTTCCGCATCGCAAACGTCGGTGCCCCGTCGTCCGGCCCGCACAGAAGCTGCATCTGCACCTTCACCGCCCCGGCCATCGTCACCGTTTGTTTTTCAACACCGTTTAAGTTCTTCATAATCATGCCTCGTAGTATACTAATGCGCTCCCGAACCTTAAACCCCGTAACGAATTTCCCCCGTCCTCCCATGTGTGCTGCATAATCCTCCCGCCCAGTGTCTTTACCCAGAGGTGCCTCATGTCCACTTCCACGATCAAACTTCTCCGCCCCGCCCTTTACCTCCTCGCCCTCGCCTTCTTCACCAACGCCAGCGTCTCCCTCTACACCCACCTCACCGGCCGCTCCCCCGATCTCTCCTTCAACCCCTCGGCCTTCGCCCAATCCCCCGCACCCCTCCTCGGCGCCCGGGGCCTCTACATGACCCCCGCCCAACTCACCCCCTCCGTTTTCGGCTTCTACATCTTCGATGTCGACTCCTCCACCGTCAGCATGTACTCCGTCGCCCCCAACGCCAACAAACTCAAATTCGTCGCCGCGCGCTCCTTCAAACACGACCGCTTCCTCGAAGACTACAACACCGAAGGCCTCTCCCCCAAGGAAGTCGAAACCCTCGTCAACAAACAACGCAATCGCACCGAGCTGAAGAACCAGACCGACACCCCCACCGTCGAGCAACCCACCACCGAACCCGCCGACAAATAACCGCGCCTCACGTCCAACATCACCCCGCCCCCGCTCACTTATAAGCCTTGCGCCACTCCCGCGCCCCCTCAAACAGCCCATACCCCAGCGTTATTCTTCCCCCTATCGTCTTCGTGGTTCCTCATCATCTTCACATCGTCATGGTTCCGTCATGATCGTCACCGCCGTCGTCGCCTTCCTCCAACACCTTCGTGCATTAGTCCCCTCATGGTTCAACTCGCCGCCCCCAATCAAAAAGCCCCCACCACCTTCCGCAAGATCGCATCCGATACCGCCACCGCCTTCTCCGTCAGCTTCGCCCGGGTCGCACTCAACTCCACCAGCCCCATCTCCACAAACTCCCCCAGCACCTGTTCCAGCACCGGCCGCGCATCCACCCCCATCCGCTCCTTGAACTCCGCATACTCCAACCCCTCCACCAGCCGCAGCCAAAACGTTGCGATTTCCGCCGCGCGCCGCTCCGCACTCAAACGCTCCATCCCCGTCGCCGGCAAAATCCCCGCCCGCACCGCTTCCCCATAATGCCCCAGCCCCGCCACATTTTTCCAGCGCCAACCCGCCACATGCCCCGCCGCCGCCGTCCCCAACGCCAACCAATTGCTCCCCTTCCAGTAATGCACATTGTGTCGGCACTCTTTCCCCGGCCGCGCATAGTTGCTCACCTCGTACCGCGCATACCCCGCCTCCCGCAGCCGCATGTACACATGCTCAAACAGTTCCAACTCCGCATCCTCCCCCATCGCCGCCACCTCGCCCCTTTTCAACCGCGCCGTCATTCCCGTGTTCGGCTCATACATCAGCGAGTAACAACTCACATGATCCGATCCCAACTCCAGCGCCCGCCCCAAAGAATAATCCCAGCTTCCCACCGTCTGCCCCGGTATCCCAAAAATCAAATCCACATTCAAATTTTCAATCCCCGCCGCCCGCGCCGCCGCAAACGCCGTCGCCACGCTCTCCGGATCATGATCCCGCTGCAGCACCTGCAACTCGTTCCGCAAAAAACTCTGCGCCCCAAAACTCACGCGGTTCACCCCCCCCGCCGCCAGAACCCGCGCCTTCTCCCCGTCAAATGTGTTCGGATTCGCCTCCACCGTCCACTCCACCACCCCGCTCACATCCAGCCACTTCCGCAAAATCCCCAGCAGCCGCTCCAACTGTCCCGCCTCCAGCAGCGTCGGCGTTCCACCGCCGATAAAAATCGTCTCCGGCAGCGCCTTGCCAAAATGCCCCAACTGCAACTCCGCCTCCCGCTCCATCAAATCCAAATACCCCTCCGCCTCCCCCAGGTGCCCCGCCACACTGTAAAAATCGCAGTAATCGCACTTCGTCGAACAAAACGGCACATGCACATACACCGCCTCCACCCGCGTCCCCTTCCCCACCTGCGGCATTTCCCCATACGCCGGACGCGCCGCCCCGCCGCCCAGTTGCACCAGCTCCACCTTTCCATCTGCCATCTATTTTCCCTTGATCGTCCGCGCTTCAATGGTTAAGGTTCAATCGTACCCCGCGCGCTGGCCTCCCCACAACACGCCCGCTCGCGGCTCACTCGGTATTTCTTTCCTTGTCTGAGGTTTCGATCATGGATATTTCCCTCGTCATGTTCAAACAGGATGGTCAAAAACGCGAATTCGCCATCAAAAAAGAATCCGCCGTCCTCGGCCGAAACACCGATTGCGATTTTCAAATCCCCCTCGGCATAATCTCCCGCCGCCACTGCCAGATCAACCTCGTTGGCGGAAACCTCTCCGTCCGCGATCTCGGCTCCTCCAATGGCACCTTCGTCAACGGCAAACGCGTTCAGGAATCCCCCCTCGTCGCCGGCGACACCCTCGTCCTCGGCCCCGTCATCTTCACCGTCGTCATCGACGGCCAGCCCGAAGACGTCAAAGCTCTTCGCACCGTCGTTGAAGGCGGCACCGTCGCACCCATCCACCAACCCCAGCAGGAAGACGGCACCGTCGACGTCGAAGCCAGCGCCGAACTCGAAGAAGTCGAAGAGCTTGAGGAAGTCGAAGAAGAGGATGAAACCCCCACCCCCAACAACCCCCTGGACGCCCTCGCCGCCCTCAGCAAAAAGAAAAAATAACCCGTCCCCGTCCGTGATACAGGCGTCTCGCGCTGGTGTCTCGCCCGCAGTCGTGCGGGCATCTTGTCGGGCGGGTGGCCTGCATCACCAGGCGACCACAGTGCGGGCGGGATGGTTGGAGGCAGGGGGGAGAGCGGGTAGACTGGGAGGTTCCGACGAATTGGTCGTTATCCTGTATTTACTGGGAGTAAACATGTCGCAGTTAGATATTCGGGTTGGAACGCTGGTGGCGATGAGCGAGAGCGTTAAGAATATTCCGCAGATATTGCCGCATGGATTTGAGAGTTTTTCTCTGACGTTCTGGGAGAAGATCAATTGCGATATAGAGAGCACGGCCAAGAAGGTTTTGGAGGTGTGCGGCGACAAGGCGGTGATCAGCACGATTGGATTTTTTGGCAATCCGTTGCAGAATCCGGAACATGCGGTGGGGTTCAGCGAGTGTATCGACAAGGCGCATCTGTTTGGGGCGAAGATGGTGAGCGGGTTTGCGGGGGCGTTGGAAGACCGGCCGGTGAATGAGAGCATGGAGCAGTACAAGAAGGTGTGGGAGCCGCTGGCGAAGAAGGCCAAGGACAAGGGGATTCGGATTGCGTTTGAGAATTGCGATATGAACGGGCGGTGGGAGGCACCGAAGTACAACATTGCGCACTCGCCCACGGCGTGGGAGATGATGTTCAATGCGTTTGAGAGCGAGAACGTGGGGCTGGAGTGGGAGCCGTGCCACCAGATGAACAGTTTGATCGATCCGTTGCCGCAGTTGCGGAAGCTGCTGGAGACGGGGAAGATTTTTCACGTGCATGGCAAGGATGCGACGATTGCGTGGGATGTGCTGAAGACGTATGGGTTGCGGGGCGGCAAGCAGTTTGTGTGGCATCGGACGCCGGGGTTTGGCGACACGAATTGGACGGATGTGATCAGCATGTTGCGGATGGCGAAGTGGTCGGGGTGCATCGATATTGAAGGGTGGCATGATCCGGTGTATTGCGGCGAGAAGGAAATGACGGGTCAGGTGTTTGCGTTGAATTATTTGAAGAATTGCCGGGGCGGGCCGTTTGTGGCGAATCCGAAGTAAGACGGCAGGGCGAATAGGATCGAGCCATCGGGATCGCCGGGCCAATAGCGTTCCACGCGCTCGGGGTTGGCGGACGCGGCGGTGCGGCGGTGCGCTTGAAGGGGGAGGACTTTTGCGTGGGGGCGGTTGAGGGATTGGGGGGGAAGCGCCGATGAAAGGGAGCGGGTATACTTGAGGAGGTTCATTCAGAGGCAGGGATGCGCGGTTTGATGAAGTCACACGATCAGAGATTGAGAATTTTTACGTGGATGCTGCATGTGCTGGTATCGGTGCTGGCGGTGTTTTCGCTGCTGACGTGGCGGTTTGATTTGTGGATTGATTTGCGGTGGATGGGATGGGTGATGGGCGGGGTGGTGCAGATTGGGTGGGTGTTGTCGGTGCTGATGGTGCCGCTGCTGGGAGGGCCGGTGCTGGCGGGGCTGTGGCGGCCGAAGTGGCGGAACGAGGCGATGTCGGCGAAGTGGGGGCGGAGGGCGCTGGTGCCGTCGGTGGTGATGCTGGGGCTGCTGGTGGTGGATGGGTTGCGTTATTTGTGGATGCATTTTGGAGGGGAGCGGTATTTTTCACCCCCCCTACCGATGTCGCTGATGCTGGCGCCGATTTTTGCGGTATGGATTTACGGGTCGTATCGGTGGCTGAGGATCGCGAGGAAGCTGGCGGCGACGGGTGGCACGACGCGGTGGCGGCAGATGGCGTTGTATGGTTGGTGCGGGGCGGTGATGGTGGCGGGGGCGGCGTATTTTCTGGTGCATAGTGCGGCGCGGGTGCCGAGCAAGCGGGTGGATGTGGCGGTGGTGCTGGGGATGTATGCGCCGGAGGGGCGTCCGTCGCCGATCCTGCGGGATCGAACGCTGGCGGCGATTGAGATGTACAAGGAGGGGATGGCGGGGCATTTGCTGTTGTCGGGGGCGATGCGTGTGGAGCCGAACGGGGAGATTTATGATGAGCCATCGGCGATGAAGTGGTTGTGCGTGAAGGAAGGGGTGCCGGAGTCAGCGATTACGCTGGATCCGATCGGGTTTAACACGCGGGCGACGGCGACGAACACGAAGCGGTTCATGATGGAGCGAGGGTACAGGACGGTGGCGGCGGTTTCGTCGGAGTCGCACCTGGCGCGGGTAGGCTTGAGTTTCAAGGAGGTGGGGATGGAGTGTTATCTTGTGCCGTCGGTGCGTGGTGCGTGGATTACGAGCGAGCCCAAGGCGGTGTTGCGGGAAATAGTGGGGCTGGCGGTGTATACCTATAATCCGGATTACAGGCCGGCCAAGGGAGAAAGCATGAAGTTGCAGTCGCCGCGAATTTTGATCAGCAAGAAGACCGGAACGCTGGAGTTGTTTGATGGGCCGGCGCTGGTGAAAAGATACAGTTGTATCACGGGCAAAAGCGATGGGGATAAGGAAGAGGAGGGGGATCGGCGGACGCCGCTGGGGACGTTCCGGGTGGTGTTCCGCAATCCGGACAGCAAGTTTCATTTGTCGATGGGGTTGGATTATCCGAACAGGGAGTATGCGGAGCGGGGGATGACGAAGGGGTTGATTTCGCGCGGGGAATACGAGCAGATTTTGAAGGCGCTGGAGAGCGATCTGACGCGGGAGGAGAATCAGAAGAAGCTGTGGTACACGAAATTGGGGGGCGAGATATTTATTCATGGACATGCGGAAGGGCGATCGGGGACTGCGGGGTGCATTGCGCTGAGCAACGAGGATATTGAGGAGCTGTATGCGATCATTCCGCTGGGCACGCAGGTGGAGATTCGCGAGTGAAGGGTGTTGATGGAAATGCCGGCGATGATGGCGGGGAGGATGAGAGTCTCGATGAGGATTTGATCGACGATGCGCTGGAGGATGCGCTCGAGGAATTTGCGCTGCCGGGGGGGACGGCGGAGCGGCCGCTGTCGATACGGGGGATCAACGCGATGCTGCAGCAGTTGCTGGCGGCGACGCTGCCACCGGTGATGTATATCCAGGGGGAGATTTCGAATTTTCGAACGTATGATCGGGGTCATGCTTTTTTTACGTTGAAGGAGCCGGGGGCGGAGTTGCCGTGCGTGATCTGGAAGGATGCGCTGGCGCGGCTGAAGTTTAAGCCGAAGGATGGAATGACGGTGATTGCGCGGGGGAATGTGAAATTGTATGAGCCGCAGGGGAAGTTGCAGTTGTACGTGGAGACGTTGTTGCCATTGGGGGCGGGGGCATTGGAGCTGGCGTTTCGGCAATTGTGCGTGAAGTTGCGGGAGGAGGGGTTGTTTGAGGCGAGTCGGAAGCGACCGATACCGCGGTTGCCGCAGCGGGTGGTGATCGTGACGAGTCGGACGGGGGATGTGCTGCATGATGTGTTGACGACGGCGTATCGGCGGTATCCGGGATTGCACACGATGCTGTATGCGGTGCGGGTGCAGGGGGAGCAGGCGGTGGCGGAGATTGTGAGAGCGATTCAGAAGATCAATCGGCACCAGGAGAAGCTGCAGGCGGATTTGATCTTGCTGGTGCGAGGCGGGGGATCGCTGGAAGATTTGTGGGCGTTTAATGAGGAGGCGGTGGCGCGGGCGATTGTGGCGTCACGGATTCCTATTGCGACGGGGATTGGGCATGAGCCGGACACGACGATTGCGGATCTGGTGGGGGATTTGCGTGGTGCTACGCCAACGGGGGTGACGGAGTTGACGATACCGGATGTGCGGGCGATTGGGGGTGAGATCGAGGGGATGCGGAATTTGCTGACGCGGGATATGGGGCGGATGGTGGAGCTGGCGGGGGCGGAGGGGAAGGCGCTGGCGGGGGCGATGACGCAGGGAATACGGGAAGCGTTGCGGCGGCGGATGGTGCGGCTGGAGCAGTTGACGCGGAATGTGGAGCGGATCGAGCCGCGGCATGCGATTGCGCAGGGGTGGCGGCGGGTGGAGGAGGCGCAGCGGAATTTGGGGGAGGTGGTGGGCGCGGCGAGGCGCGCGGGGAGTGAGCGGCTGAGCGGGGCGGGGCGGCGACTGGAGCGGGCGTCGCCGGGGCGGAGGTTGCCGCAGTTGCATGATCGGGTGAAGCGTTTGGAGGAGATGCTGGGCGCGGCGGTGGGCGGGCGGATGAGTGGTGTGGGGTTGCGGGTTGGATCGTTGGCGGAGCAACTACGGATGGTGAGTCCGCAGGCGGTGCTGGAGCGGGGCTATTCGATTACGACGGATCAGGGCGGGAAGATTATTCGGAGCGCGGCGGACGTGGTCACGGGGGATATTTTGCGGACGCGGGTGGCGGACGGGACGATTGAATCGACGGTGGGGAAGCTGAAGCAGCAGAGGCTGTTTTGAAGGAGCGGGATTGGGGCGCAGGATTAGGGCGTTGGTTTGGACTTGCAAGTTTTCACGGGAACCTTGAGACTTAGGGATATGGCAAAAGAACAAAAGATCACGTTTGAAGAATCGGTGGCGCAGCTCGAGCAGATCGTGGTGGCGATTGAGTCGGGGCAGATCGGGCTGGAGGAATCGCTGGCGAAATACGAGCAGGGGATGGAACTGGTGAAGCGGTGCCGGGGGATTCTGGATCGGGCGGAGAAGCGGATCGAGCAATTGACGGCAACGCCGGAGGGGGTGAGGGTGGAGCCGCTGGATACAGGGAGCATCCTGGGGAATAATTTGGGGAGCAATTTGGATAAGGGGTGAGGGGGTAGGCGACGGCGCGCGGAAGTTGTGGGGGCGGGAGTTTTTACTTGGCGGGGTTGGTGTGGCGGGCGATGGCGGCGTAGAGGGTGTCGAAATCCACGGGCTTGATGAGATGTTCCATGAATCCTGCTTCGCGGGACTGTCGGACATCGTCTTCGCTGGCGAAGCCGGAGAGGGCGATGGCGGGGATGGTTTTTCGCTTAAGGATTTCGCGGATGAGTTCGACGCCGGAACCGTCGGGGAGGCCGATGTCGGAGATGACGAAGTCAAAGGGGACGGCGGAGATTTCCGCGAGGGCGGCGCGGCAGGTGGCGGCCTTGACGACGTGGTGGCCGCGGCTGGTGAGGACGCGGGCGAGAACGCGGGAGGTATCCTCGTGGTCTTCGACGAGGAGGATGCGGAGGGCGGCGAGGTTTTCCTGGGAAGGGGCAGACGGGGCATCGACCGTTGCGGCGTCGCGCATGGTTCCGTGCATATTGCGCAGGGTGAGGGCGATATCGGGTGAGAGTCGCCCCTGGGCGATGCGGACCAGTTCGAGGAGGTTGTCGACGAGACGGGCTTCGGTTTCGGCGTTGCGGCGGATGGTTTCCATGTCGGCGCGGGTGTCGGGCGGGAGGCGACTGTCGTCCTTGAGCAGGCCGGCGAGGGTGAGGATAGGAGTGAGGGGACTGCGGAGTTCGTGGCTGAGGAGTTTGAGGAAGCGATCCTTGGTGCGGTTGGCGATTTCGGCGACTTCCCGGGCGTCGCGCAGTTCGGCGGCGATGCGTTTTTCTTCGGAGAGATCGACGACGAAGGCGATCCATTTCAAGGGATCGACGGCGATGGTGGCGGCGCCGACGAGCACGGGGACGCGCGAGCCATCTTTGCGGACATACTCTTTTTTGGCGGGGTTGGCGGCGCCGCGGGAGGACATTTCGGATACGGCGAGTTGTTCAACGGCGGCGGCGTCGGGCGGTACAAGACGGGAGCGTTGCAAGTCGCCGTGGAGGAGTTCAGCGCGGGTGTAACCGACCATGGCGAGGAAGAGGTCGTTGGCGTCGTGGATGCGGTGGGCATCGGAGACGGTGACGCCGATGATATTGGAATCGACGAGGCGGCGCAGGAGGAGTTCGCTGTGGCGGAGGGCATCTTCTTCGCGGCGGCGTTCGATGGCGAGGGCGGAGAGGCGACAGGCGGTTTCGAGGCCGGTGATTTCCCAGGCGGTCAGGAGGCGGGGGGTGGAGAAGTAGATAGCGAATGTGCCGAGGGCGGTGCCAACGCGGGCGAGGATGGGTTCGGAATGACAGGCGCGCAGGTTGTGGCGGGCGGCGAGGTCTTTCCAGGGCGCCCATTTGGGATCGGTGGGGATGTCACTGACGTGGACGCGTTGGCGGGTGTGGGCGGCGGTGCCGCAACTGGCTAGGTCGGGGCCGATGGCAAAGCCGTCCACGGCGGCGTTGTAGTCGGCGGGGAGATTGGGGGCGGCGGCCACGTGCAGCGTTTTTTGATCGGGATTCACGAGGAGGACGGCGCATTTTCCGTCGGGCAGATACTCTTCGACCATGTTGACCAGGAGGAGCAAGATGGCGGGGAGGTCGGCACCGAGCGCGAGGCGTTCGAGCACTTCGCCCTGAGCGGCGAGGAGGCGTTCGACGCGTCGGCGTTCGGTGACATCGTGGCAGAGGGAGGCGGCACCCACGACGTGGCCCTGGGCATCGACGAGGACGGAGGTGTACCACTCCACAAAGAGGCGACGGCCATCGGCATGGAGATTTTCGGAGTCGGTGCGATTGGGGCCAGTCTGGTCAATTATCTGGTGCCAGGTGGCGGCCATCTTGTTCTGAAGGTACACGGGGACCAGCATTTTCCAGCTTTGCCCGACGGCATGGGCGGAGGAGTAGCCGAAGATGCGTTCGGCGGCGGGATTCCATTCCATGATTTCGCCGCGGATGTTCCAAAAAATGACGCCGAGGGGGGTGCGTTCGACAAGCATGGCGAAGCGCTGCTGAAAGTCCTGGATCTGTTGGTGAGCGGCCTTGATTTCGGTGATGTCGCGAAAGCTGTAGAGAATTCGGGGGGCGGTTGTGGAACCATCCAGAATGCGCGAGACGCTGAGTAAGACGGGGAAGCGCTGACCATTTTTGCGGATGAGCACCAGTTCGAAATCGAGACGCTGGCCGCGCATGGAGCTTTCGAGGGCGGTGGCGATGGAGGCGTATTGTTCGGGGGGCCAGAAGGGGAAAGGGGGTTTGGCACCGAGGAGTTCTGCGCGGGAAAAACCGGTCATGGTGCAGAAGCTGTCATTGACGCTGCGGATCCCCTGCCAGTCGGTCTCGACGATGGCATCATGCAGGGAGGCCATGATGGCCTTGAAGAGTTCCTGTTCAGCATGGCGCGGGGCGGACAAGGCGCGGACATAGCGGCGGCGAAAGAACTGGCCGATGGCGACGACCGCGGCAAATACCAAGATTATGTTCACAAACAGGGTGGGAGAATCGGTATTGCCCAGGGGTTGAAGATGGTGCAACAGGGGCCAGATGAGTGCAGAGGCCGTGACGAAACTGAGCCATGCGGACGCGGGCGGTGCGAGGAGAGCGACGAGCATGAGGAAGAGGGTGAGCAAGGTCCCCGGGTTGGGAACGCTGTAAATATCCAGCGCATGGAGTCCCAAGGCGATCGCAGAGGCCAGAATAATGGTGAGCGGTCCAACAGCGTGGCGCATCAGCGCACGGCTTGGCGAAGGTTTTTCACCGTTAGTCATCATCGTAAGCCCAAGGGACCCATTTGGAGATGAGGCCCCTGAACTATCCACGAAAACCTGATTTGGGGCAACTCCCTAAACGGGGAGGAAGGCTAGAGAAGGTGAGGTCGCCGGTAAGCGCGGGCGATCAGGCGACTTTGGCCTTTAAGCGAATTTCAATGCCCTGTTTGAGGTGATGGACGACGGTTTCGATGTCCTCCTCGCTGACAGCGCCGTGAAAAGGGAGGGCGATGGTGCGGTCGGAGACATATTCGGTAACGGGGAAATCGCCGCGAGTGTAGCCGTATTCCAGGGCGTAGAAGGGTTGGAGGTGAATGGGTGGGAAGTAGTTGGAACAGCCGATGTGATGGTTGCGAAGGTAAAGGAGGATGGCGTCACGATCGGAGCGATCGAATTCGTCGGTGAGGCGGACGATGAAGACGAACCAGCTCATGACGGTTTGGGCATCGATGGTGGGGAGGATGATGTGAGATTCGTCGAGCAGGTGATTGATGTAGCTGTGGGCGACGCGCTGGCGGGCATCGACGATGTGTTCGAGGCGTTGCATCTGGACGATGCCGATGGCGCAGTTGATGTCGGAGAGGCGGTAGTTGTAGCCGAGGCGGTCGTGGCTGAGCCAACCGCCGGCGCTGCCGGGGTCGCGGCCTTGATTGCGATAGCTGCGGCAGAGGTCGGCGAGCTTGGTGTCGTTGGTGACGATCATGCCGCCTTCGCCGGTGGTGATTTGCTTGTTGGGATAGAAGCCGAAGACGCCGCAGCGGCCGAAGGTGCCGACTTTGCGGCCCTTGTGGGAGGAGCCGAGGCCTTCGCAGGAGTCCTCGACGAAGGGGATTTCGTAGCGAGCGGCGAGCATGGCAAGGCGGTCCATTTCGCCGGGGTTGCCGAAGGCTTCGACGCCGAGGACGGCCTTAGTTTGGTCGGTGATGGCTTTCTCGACGCGGGTGACATCCATGTTGAGGGAGGTGCTTTCGATGTCGACGAAGACGGGTTTAGCGCCGACCATTTTGATGACGTTGGAACTGGCGATGAAGGAGAAGGGGGTGGTGATCACTTCGTCACCGGGGCCGATGCCCAAGGCGAGGAGGCAGCAATGGAGGCCGGCGGTGCCAGAGTTTACGGCGATGGCGTGATCGACGCCGAGGTAGCGTCGGAAGCAGTCTTCGAATTCGGGGCCTTTGGGGCCGAGCGAGAGGTGGCGGGTGCGCAGGACGTCGACGACGGCGTTGATTTCGGCGTCGGTGATGTCGGGGCTGGAGAGGGGAATGTGAATGTCGTCCATTATGACTCCCAAAATTTTGTACACGATAAAAGCAGGGTGCAGAGTGTCGATTATTCTGTATCGACACAATCAGGGTGCGGTCATCGCCGGAGTTGTGGCCGGGGCGGTGGCGGGTGAGGATTGAGGGGCGGTGGCAGGAAACGGATTCGAGGATTTTCGCGTAACGATATAGAAGGTCAGGACGATGCCAAGGACGAGGGCGGTGCCGGTTACGATAAGGAAACGTATCGAGGGGGACCAGGCGAGGCCATCTTCATCGTCGGCGCGTGGGGCAGATTTTTTCGGTACGAGAAGCGGATCGGTAGCGGCGCTTTTACCGTCGGCGGTGATACTTTGGCGTTGGGCGACTTCAAACTGAATGGCGGCGGAGAGGCGTGCCCAGACGTCAGCGGGCATGGATTCGGCTGGGTCGGCGAGGTCGGCTCGAAGAATGGGGAGTTGGAGGAGTTCGGCTTCCACCTGGCGGACGGTTTGCGCAGTGGTGAATTGCAGCACTGCGCGCACGATTTTCAAGAGAAGGTGTTCCGCTGCGGCAGGAGATTCCGAGCGTGCGAAGGCTAGCGCGTACCAACGATCCCGTGCGGATGCGGCTTCGATCGCCAGACGTTCAGAGAATCCCTCGTTCATTTTGATTCGCAATTCCGGCCAGGCTTGGTGGAGTATTTTTAGTTCACGGGCGTAACCAATGGAGCGGGTGCCGCGCCAGATCCGATTATTTCTGAGATGGCCACGCCGTGCTTGGTCAATTTTTCCGCGAGGCCGGGGGCGGCGGGGTCCACGCGGTAGGTTTTGATGAGGTACTCGCGGCAACCGGCCTTATTTCCGCCCTTTTCGTACACTGAGATGATCGACAGGAGCACGTTCACATTGTCGGGCTCGCGTTCTTCAGCTTTTTTGTAGTAGACGAGGGCATTGTCGTAATCGCCCAGTTTTTCATAAGTTGAACCGATGCGGAGACGATCGCCGACCTTGCCGAGAAAAAGTTTTTCGTCGGTCTGATGCATGTAGCGACGGTTAGCGATGTTTTTGCGCCAGCGCGGATCTTCGACGGTCAAGGCCATCTCGCTGGCGCGTTCGAGGTAATCCAGTGCGAGGTCGGGTTTACCACGTTTGATACACGCCGAGGTCAAGCCGGCCTTGGCTTCCTCACTGGAGGGATCGCGTTGGAGGGCGGTTTTGAAGTGATAAGTCGCCTGCTCATAATTGCCGGCGCGATAGTGGATCAAGCCGGCGTAGGTGTTGGAGGCGGGATCGAGCTCATCGTAGCTGAGGGCGGTATCGAGGGCGGCCAGCGAGAGGTCGTATTGTTCCTGCTGATACAGCGAGATGCCCTTCTCGCGGAACTTCTGCACGTTGGGCATGCAGCCGCCGAGGAGGGCGAGGGCCATCATCACGCATAGAATGGACAAGGACTTGTGCAGGGTCAGTTTCTGAAACATCATGTGGATTCTCTCCGAATGAAGGGATTAATTCTTGGATGGTATCATCGGGCCAAAGATTGGCAAGGCATGATGAAGAATGAAATCAAACCGGACGCTCGTGAAACAGAAGCGAGGCAGGCGTTGCGCCCCCCTACCGAGGGGCCGCGATTTGCGTTTTTGCACCATGTGGAGGTGCCTGAACCGCATTGGGACTTGCTGTTGGAAATTCCGGATCAGGAAAAACTGGCCACTTGGCGCGTGCATACTACACCGGAAGATGTTGGCCGTTCAGGCGTTAAACTGTCGTGTACGCGCATCGGGGATCATCGGCGGATGTATCTTGATTACGAAGGGCCGATCTCGGGCGGCCGGGGAATGGTTCGGCGGGTCGCGGCGGGCACGTGGACGCTGCTGCATCAGAATGCCTGCGCTTGGCAGGTACAACTCCAGTCGAAGGGGCTGAACGTCGTACTTGTGCTACCTGCTCAGGAGATTCCAGCGAAATGAGAGCGCTACGAACATGTATTCTGGGGATGCTGCTTTTTTCTTCGGCTGCTGCTGCTGCTGCGGATTGGCCAATTTTTCGCGGGCCAGACGCGGCGCGGGTGACGGGCGAAGTGGCGAAGACTGTTCCGACGGATTTTGATGGTGGCGCGAACAAGCATGTGCTCTGGAAGGTGGCGCTGCCGCTGCGGGGGGAGAGCTCGCCGATACTTATTGGTGACAAGGTTCTGCTGACGGGAGGGAATCAAAACAAACGATCCGTGTATTGTCTCAACGCTGAGACAGGAAAAATGGTATGGCAGACGGACGTGGAACTGGGCACGAAGGAACTAGAACGGGAGCCGATGTCTGATACGGGATATGCGGCGCCGACGCCGGCATCGGATGGCAAGCATGTGGTGGTGGCGTTTGCTAATGGCGACATTGCGGGGCTTGATTTGGCGGGGAAGATTTTGTGGTCGCGCAATTTGGGGATTCCGGAAAGTGCGTATGGTTTCGCATCGAGCCCGGCGGTGGATGGGGGCCGCGCGATCATTCAGTATGACATTGGCGAGATGGCCAAGGAGAACAAATCGCGGCTATATTGCATTGAGACGGCGACGGGGAAGACGGTGTGGGAAACGCCGCGGCCGGTGCCGAATAGCTGGGCTTCGCCGCTGGTGGTCAAGCATGGCGAGAAGGGGGAGCGGCAGATCGTGACGGCGGGCGATCCGTGGGCGATTGGTTACGATGCGGATACGGGGAAGGAACTGTGGCGGGCGAAATGTTTGGGAGTGGATACGGCTTCCACGCCGGCGGTGGCGGATGGGGTGGTGTTTGTGTGTGCCAATCGCATGGATTTGACGGCGATTTCATTGGATGCGCGCGGCGAGGTGACGAAGGCCAAACGCAAGTGGAAATCGGATGATGTGGAAATGCCGGAGTGCGCCAGTCCGGTGGCGAACGGGCAATTCGTTTTCACTGCGGCGGATAACGGGCTGCTGGGGTGTTTTGATTTTGCCACGGGGGAGACGCTGTGGGATGAAGATATCGGCACGGAAACGAAGCCGGTGTATTTGCGGTCATCGCCGATGATCGTGGGTGCGGAGCTGTGGATATTTGACCGGGAGGGGACGATGCACCGTTTCGCGGTGAGCAAGGAATTTAAGAAGTTGGGGACGGCGTCACTGGGGGAGAAGATCGACAGCCAGCCGGCGTTTGGCAAGGGGCGCATGTATGTGCGGGGGAAGGTGCATCTTTTCAGTATTGGTGAGAAGTAGGCGGAGGCATGGGGCGCGTGGAGGGGGATTTTGATTTTGCAGCGGAGGCGCTCAGCTCCACTCCACTTTTCCTTCACCGGGGGCCTTGCGTACTTTTCCGAGGAAGCAGGGTTTTTCGCCCAGGGCCCGCAGATGGCTCAAGATGGCTTTGGTAAATGTCGGCCGGACAATGAGCACGTAGCCGATGCCCATGTTGAAGACGCGGAGCATTTCTTCGCCATCGACGGGGCCGTTTTTTTGCAGCCAGCCGAAGATCGCCGGCACATCCCAGGCATCGCGTTTGATGCGTACGGAGAAACCTTCGGGCAGGACGCGGGGCAGGTTGCCTGGTAAGCCGCCGCCGGCGATGTGGATCATTGCCTTGATGATTTTTTTGACGCGGTAATTTTTCAGCACGCCCTGCACGGCTTTGGCGTAGATGCGCGTGGGGCGGAGCAATTCTTCGCCGAGGGGGCATTTTAGTTCCGGTACAAATGCGTCGAACTTCAGGCCGGTTTTCTGCACGATTTTTCGGACGAGGGCGTAGCCATTGGCGTGCAGGCCGCTGGAGGCGAGGCCGATGACCGAATCTCCGGCCTCGATGGTGGTGCCATCGAGAAGGCGGGATTTTTCCGCGACGCCGACGGCAAAGCCAGAAAGGTCAAAATTGCCGGCGGCATAGATGTCCGGCATTTCGGCCAGCTCGCCGGAGCCACCGGCGAGCAGAGAGCAACCTGCTTCCATGCAGCCGTCGGATACGCCCTTGAGCAACTGCGCGGTGACGAGCGGATCAATCTTGTGCTGGGCCAGATAGTTGCGGAAGAAGAGTGGTTCTCCGCCCTGGGCCAGCAGGTCGTTGATATTCAGGGCGACGAGGTCGATGCCGACGGTGTCGTATTTTTTCATGGCGGCGGCGATTTTTATTTTGGTGCCGACCCCGTTGGCGCAGGAGATCAGGACGGGTTCTTTGTAATTGCGGGCGAAGAGTTTTTCGGGAAAATCGAGGCGAAACAGGCCGGCGCATCCGCCGCACGATTTCAGGACGCGTGAGGAGTGCGTGCGCTTCACCAGATGCTCGGTTTGATCGGCCGCTTCTGCACCGGCGGAAACGTCCACTCCCGAATCTTTGTACGTCAGGGCGATGGGGGGTTTATCAGGCATGGCGGGCAGTGTAATTGCGCAACAGCCAGTTGCCAATTTCCAGCCGGTTCCTCTTGGGGACGGGGAACCGGCTACTCCAGCGGGCGCTGGTATTTTCCTTTGAATTCCTCGGGGGGATACTTCGTGCGGTTGCGTGCCATTTTCGCGTGTACTGTCTGGCTTACGTCAATTTCGAGGGCATTCGCCAGTGACATTAGGTACATAAGCACATCGGCAAACTCCTCCCCGACGGCTTTTTTGTACGCGGGATCAGTCTTGAGGCGTTCCATGGCCACGGCGTTATCCACCCATTGAAAATGTTCGAGCAATTCGCCGGCCTCGACGCAGACGCTGGCGGCGATGTTGCGTGGGTTGTGAAACTTTTGCCAATCGCGTTCGGCCACGAATTGCCGCATCAACACGCGGAGGTCTTCAATGGTGGTCGTCTGGTCGGTCTTCATCAACGATCTCCCTGGTAGAAGCCACTGGAAATGCGCGGCGCACGGGCGAGGTGGGATGGGTCCACCGGCGCACGCCATTCACGATGCCCGTCAGCATCAGGCCTATCAGCACTGCGACAAAATATCCGAGGAATCCCCCGGCCACGGCACCCGTGATTGCGGCTACCGGCACGGTCCAACCAGGCACGTTTCTGCCGATCAACAGCAACGCTGCCGATGAAACCATCGGTGCCAGGATGGCCATCATCACGCCGGCACACATGGCCAGGCACGCGCGAAAGGCAGCGCCCATCGAACGTTTGGCGATGCCAATAGAGACGGACGCAGAAACGATTCCCAAGATCAGGAGCAACAACAGCAAAAGGCCCAGCACGGCGGCCACCACCAAGGCGACAGCACTGGCGAGCAATATGAACACCAACATCACGAAAATAATCAGAAGCGGCCCTGTCGAATCGTCGGAATCATCAGCCGAAGTGGTTGGCGGCGACGGGGATGCCCAGGCCGGCAAGGCTGAAGAAGGGTCGGGGGCGTTCATCGGTTGTGATTGCGTCGAAGGCCGCGGGCCTTCGATCTCCCATGCCAAGGCAAAGCCGCTCAGCAAAAGAATAGCTGCAAAACAGGTCATGAATTTCATCATGTCCCAATCATCGCCGTAGCGTGTGCTTTCGCCAAGCGAGCCATTTTTGGCGCTCGCCGCACGCTTGCCTTTCGGGATCGGGTGCCCTTCAATGTCCGCATGGAATTCGCGCCGCCACAACATCGCCGGCCCCGGCATCCCAAATACGATGCGATCCACCGCGCGTTGCTGGCGGGTTTGATCAGCAATGTGGGCATCAAATCGGACACGTACGAATATCTCGGGCTTCGATCCGCGCGCTTTTCCATTTTTCCCGGGTCCGCGTTGTTTTCGCAAAAACCCAAGTGGCTAATGGCGGCGGAGCTCGTCGAAACGACGAAGCTCTACGCCCGCACCAATGCCGGCATTCAGCCGCAATGGATCGAACGCGCGGCGGACCATTTGGTGGTGCGCACGTATTCTGATCCGCGGTATGACAACACGACGGCGTCGGTGCTGGCGACGGAGAAGGTCGCGCTTTATGGGCTGGTGCTTATCCCGGCGCGACCGGTGCCGTATGGTCCGATCAACCCGCGGATCAGTCGCGAGCTATTCATTCATCATGCCCTGGTGCTGGGAGATTTTGAGTCGAAGGCGCCATTCATCCGGCACAACGCGGCGCTCATTGCCGAGGTGGAGACGCTGGAAGCTAAAATTCGCCAGCGCAATCTTCTGGCGGACATTGCCACACGCTACGCGTTTTACGATGCCCGCCTTCCGCAGGATATTTATGATGGGGCCCGCTTTGAGACGTGGCGGCGAAAGGCGGAACATGAACATCCGCATCTGCTGTACATGAACAAGGACGATCTGCTGCGTGCGGATGCCCCGCCCATTACGCCGGAATATTTTCCGGACCGGGTGCGTCACGAGGGGCTCAATCTGCCGCTGCGTTACAAGTACGAGCCCACCGACGCGGATGACGGGATTTCGCTGACGGTTCCGCTGGCAGCGCTCACACAGCTTCGGCCGGAGCGCTACGAATGGCTTGTTCCCGGCATGTTGGAAGAGAAAATCGGCGCCCTGCTGCGGGCGTTGCCCGGGGGCTTGCGCCGCAACTTTGTGCCGGTTCCGGACTGGGCGAAGTCTGCCGCGGCGGCACTTCTTCCACAGGCGGAGGCACCGGAATTTTCGCTGCGGGAGGCGCTGGCGAACTATCTGGCTCACCATGCGTCGGTGGCCATTGCGCCTGCTGATTTTCCTGAAACGACGCTCCCGGATCACCTGCGGATGGCATTTACCGTAGTGGATGATGCGGGAAAGATATTGTCCACCGGTCGCGATCTTCCGGCCCTGCAGCGCAAGCTGGCTCCGCAGGCCGCCACGCATTTCTCGCAGATCTATCAAAAAGAGTTCCATCGCGACGGCATCATGGCCTGGGATTTTGGGGATCTTCCCGAATCGCTCACACTGCAGCGTTTTGGCATGACGATTCATGCAATTACTGCGTTGGTCGATCAGACGGACTCGTGTGCCTTGCGTCTGTTTCCTGCGAAGAAGGTCGCCGACGCGGCCCATCGCGGTGGATTGCGACGACTTTTCCGGTTCGAGCACCGCAAGGACACCAAGTTTCTGGCAGCGCATCTGCCGCACTTTGAACAGATGGCGTTGCATTATTATGCGCTGGGCAAATCGGAAGAGCTGCGCGAGTTGCTGACCACGCTGGTTATCGATCGGGCGCTTTTTTCGGATGCGCCGCTCATGCGGCAGACGGGCGAGTGGCACGCGGCATCGGCCGTCGCGGCTATCCGGCTGCTCGATACGGCCGACACGGTGTGTACCGTAGCGGCGAAGCTGTTGGCGGAGCATCACACGCTTCGGCTTCTGCTGAGTAATGCCCCGCGCACGCTGCAGGCGGTCATCGCAGATATTCAGGGCCAACTGGCCCGGCTCTTGCCGGCTAATTTTTTACTCAACACTCCGTGGGAGTGGCTGCAGCACTACCCGCGTTACTTAGCGGGGATACGTCTGCGGCTGGAAAAACTCACGCTGCCCAACAAGAACAATCTCGACCGGGACCTGACCGCCACACAACAGATCGCGGAGCTGTGGGCGCAGTATCTGGCGCTGCAGCAGCAGCACGCCAAGCTGGCCCTCGATGATCCGGAGTTGGAACTGTTTCGCTGGATGCTGGAAGAACTGCGCATTTCACTCTTTGCGCAGGAGCTGGGAACGCCTTTTCCAATTTCGCCGCGGCGCATGGAAAAGCAGTGGGATAAAGTGCGTAAGTAATCAGGCGGAATTTTTCAGGAGGAAGGCACGCCGCACGTTGCATTCAGGGCGGTCGGGTCAGAGGTGCCAGTCGGGGGTGGTGGAATCCAAAATGGCACGCCACACGCGACCGGCGACGGTGGTCTGGCGGACGACGATTTCGCCGCGGCCGGTCATGCCATCGGCGATGAACGCGTTGAGATCGGACGGGAGGTTGATGATGACGGTGCTGCGTCGGGTGGTGGAGCGGATTTTCCCTTCGGCATCGGCGTGGACGTCGACTTCACCCTTGATCGTACTGGCAAGTGCAGGGTGGATGAGTTGGTCACTGACGGTGCTGCTGATGCGGGTGACGGTGGCGTTGATGACGTGGCCGGAGTCGGACCAGAGGCGGATGCGGACTTTCATATCCGGGGTGACGAGGGCGGCCTGCTGCTGGGGGAGGCTGATCTGGACCTGGAGGCTATCGGGGCGGATGACGCGGCAGAGCTTTTCGCCCGGGGGCAGGTAGTCGCCGACGAAACGTTTGATGGGCTGTTCGCCGACGAGGACGCCGTTGATGGGGGCACGGATTTCGAGTTCGCGGAGGCGCGACTGGATGAGGGCGATTTGATGGTCGTAGGCATCAATGGCGGTGGCAGCAGCGGCCATGACGGCGGGTTTGTTTTCGGCAGCGGCGGTGCGGGAGAGGAGAACTTCCTGATCGCGGAGCGCGGTGGCTTTGTCGAGCATGTTGACAAGGACGGGGTCCTGGAAGACGGCGATGAGGTCGCCTTTTTTGACGGTGTCGCCGATGTCGCGATGGACGGATTGGAGGATGCCGGGCGTTTGCACGAAGAGGGTTTCATCCTTTTGGGTGAGGACGACGAGGGGCTCGCGGATGGAATGGCCCCACGGAATGAAGGCGATGGCGGCGAGGAGGCCGAGGCCCACGGCGGTGATGGCGGAGGCCCAGGCGACACGGCGGGTGAATTCCCAGCGTTGTTTCCAGACGAAGCGGACGGATTTGAACATGGGCCACAGGACGGTCATGAGGATGTAGAGGACGGCGAGCATGACGCCGAAGGGTCCGAGGCCGTACTGGTCGCAAACGTAGTAGAGGACGGCGATGATGCTGAAGGTGATGATCCAGCGGTAGATGGTGCTGGCGATAGCGTAGGGGATGAGCCAGCGGAGGCGGTCTTGATCGGGGGGCATGGAGGGTTTGAGACCGAAGATATATTTTTTGATGTAGTAGCCGATGAAGTCTTTGCCCTTGGACATGAGGTTGGGGATTTCGAGAAGATCGGCGAGGAAGTAGTAGCCATCGTAGCGCATGAGGGGATTGGCGTTGAAAAAGAGGGTGGCGACGGAGCAGGAGATCATGGTGTCAACGGCGATCTGGTGGAGGAAGGTATCGGGGGCGGAGAGGAGCCAGACGAAGGTGGCAAAGGAGGCGATGACGAGTTCGACGACGATGCCGCCGGCGTTGATCCAGAGGCGGGCGGGGCGGCTGGGGATCATCCAGGCGTCGGAAGTGTCGCAATAGAAGGCGGGGGTGAACATGAAGAGCATGACGCCCATGGAGGAGACTTCGCCGCCGAAGTGCTTGGTGGCGAGGCCGTGGCCGAACTCGTGGAAGACCTTGGTGACGACGAAGACACAATACATGAGGAGGAGGTTTTCCCAGCCGAGCAAATTGAAGGGGAGGTTGGCGAGGCGGTCGGTATTCATGAGGACTTGCCAGAGGGCGGCGAGGGCAAACAGGATGCAGGCGATGCCGGTAAGGTAGCTGAAGATGAGCTTGCCGAGGACTGCTTCCATGAGGGTGAGGAGTTTGTCGGGCTGGAAGAGGGGGATTTTGAAGAAGAGAAAATTCTGCGCGAGTTCTTTGAACTGGCGATTGCGGGAGTCGGATTTGCGTTTGGCCAGCCACTCGGAATGGGCGACGCCTTCGCCGATGAGGAGGTTGGATTCGTGGAGCATGCCGACGAAGCGGAGGACTTCCTGGACCGTGAGGGAGGACTCGGGGAACTGCTGTTGGAGGATGGCGAGGAGATCGCGGGCGGTGCGGGTGCCGTCGAGCTGGGTGCAGAGGAAATGTTCCACGGGCTGCAGGCGGAAGTATTTGAGGGTGACGGGGTCTTTGACGACAAAGCAGAGTTTGGCGTAGAAAAGCTGCGGGCTGATGAGCAAATCAGTGCGCAAGGGGGAAATGGGGCGATCGGAAGGCTCGGAGCCGACGGCCACGCGGAAATCTTTTTTCTCATCATGCGCCATGGGGGCGACCTCGTGAGGCGGTTGAGGGAAACGTATCAGAAGAAGATGGTCATGCGGAGGAGGCGCGCGGCCCCCCGGGTCCATTGCTGGGCGAGGGGTTGGGTGCCGACATGAATCTTGGCACGACCGGTGACGCCGCTCATGGAGAGACCGGGCGGGAGGCTTTGGGGATCGAGCTTCACTTGGAGGCGAAAGACGTTGGCCTGCTTGCTTTGCATGGACGCGGGAAGGACGGAGGCAACGCCCTTGGCGCGGAGTGAGTAGCGTTGATCGGGCCACGGGTACAAAACGTACTCGATGGGGATACCCTGATCGTCGTGGCCGGCGCGGAGGCCATTCTGCTGCGCTCGGAGGAGAGCCGCCTGCACGGAGGCGACTTCATTTTCGGGGACGTCGACGACGAGTTCCCAATCCGCGAAGCTGGCGACCTCCATGAGAGGTTCGCTCTTGCGCGGGACGCTCCATTTTTTGCCTTCGATTTTCTCGGTGATGACAGTGCCTTCGATGGGGCTCCAGACGGTGCTTTGAGCGATCTGGTGATCGAGCAGGGCGATTTGCTTTTCCACCTGCTCGATCTGCAACTTGATGCCGCCGAGCTTGGCGATTTCGCCGCGTCGTTCGGCTTCTTTGAGTTGAACGTGCAACTCGCCAGTTTTGCCGACTTGCTCGGCGCGGGAGGCGATGAGTTCGGTGGTGTCAAAGATGGCGAGGGGCTTGACCTTGTCGCCAAGCTGGGGACGCATGGAAAGTGGATAGACATGCTCGCCGGTGCGGACGGGAATCTCGATGATGCGTTGTTCAGAAGGAGCGGCGATGGTGAGTTGGGCACTGGGACGCACGAGACAATCGGCGCGGATGGCGTTGTCGAGTGGGACGACACAGAGGAAAGTGCAAACGACGAGCGCGACGGCGGCAAGCGTGATTGCGGCCTTCTTCTTGGTGCTGAACGGTGAAGCGAAGAGCTTGCGAACCGCGTGAAGGGTCTTGCGAAAAGGAATGGATTCGTGATCGAGGGAGTTTAGGACGCAACGGGTGGAGAGACGCGCGACGTCGGCCATGGTGGGAGAATTGAGTTGAGCCTTTTGCGTGGATACGTACTCGGCCAGGACGACGCCAAGGATGGTGGATTTGGCATCATCCGATTTGATGGGGGCGGCGAGGAAGGCTTCGAACTCCGTGGCGGAAAAGTACGCGGTGGCGGCATCCTGAAGCATGGGATCGCTGACGAGTTGGGAAGCACTTTGACGATCGAGCACGACCGGGACCTGGCGATCGCGAACGTAATCAAAAAGGAGACGCTGCAGTTGGAAGACGGCGGCGCGTTTGTTGGGCTCGGCGACGTTTGAGACGGCAATGACTTTCTTTTTCATGCGGGGGTAGAGTTCGACAGTGACACGGTCGGCATCGAGCACGTCGCGACCGAGATTGGCGATGTCCGTGGCGGTTTGCTGGACGAAGAGGTGCTTGTGGATTTCATCAGTGAAGCGGACGAGTTTGCTGGATGTGCCGCGATCTTTTTCAATGAGGGTCAGGTGGCGTTCAGTGAGGTTGGCTTCGCAGGTGTTGACCATGCGGGCGAGGAAGTTGAGGCAGGTGCGATGCATATCGACATCGTTATCTGCCGCAGGTGGGACAGCCACAAGGAGGATCATGGCGACTTTTCCGTGCAGCTTCATCGGGACGAAGAGAAGTTCCAGCGGCGAAGGATTGACGGGCGTATCGCCGGCCTCGGCTTCGACGAAGAAGGGAGGGACGATGAGCGATTTGCCTTCACGGGCGCTGCGGCGTACGGCGCGCAGGAGACCTGGCAGCACAGCTTCGGAAGTGAGAAATCCCAGCGGCTGAAGATTGTGTTCGAGGATGAGTTCCGGGCGATCGGGTTTGTCGGTGATCCAGACACCGGCCCCGCCAGCGCCGAGCGCGCAGCCGGAAAGACGGACCATTTCCGCAAGAAGGCGGTCGGAATCGGGCTGGGTTTGAATGACCTGATTGAGTGAGGCGACGGCGTTTTGGAGAGTGGTCGCCAAATCGGGTTTATTGGCCGTGATGGTGGCGGTCATCATTCACCTGCAAAAACGCAATAAAGTGGACCGGCAATGCGGCTGTCACAAAGAGTTATCGGCGTCTGTAGGGGCCTAGTTTAGAAGCGTTGGGTGCAAAGTTTCTTGGAGGGCGGAGTCGGAGACGAACGCACTTGAGCAGGGTAGGACAACGACCGATACAGTCGGGAGTCGCAATGGTCCAGGTATGAATGCGAGGCGGTGTGCTTCGATTCGGTTGCGGCGTTTCTCGCACGGAGGCGTCATGCCGCGCGACATTCCTGTCGGCAACGGTCAACTTCTTGTTTGCTACGATCAGAATTACCAAATACGCGACATTTATTATCCCCATGTGGGTCAGGAGAACCACGGTGGTGCTGAGCCATGTCGTTTTGGGGTATTCACCGATGTGCCGGTCGTGCATCTGGAGCATGACGCGCCGGACGGATTGCCGACGATTCGGACGGAGCCATCCTATCAGCGGCTGTGCTGGACGAATGACGGTTGGGACAAGAAGCTCAGGTATTTGCATGACACGCTGGTGACGAACGTGCTTCTGGAACATCGCGGCTTGATGCTGTCGATGACGTGCAACGATGTTGTGGATTTTCACCGGCCGATTTTGGTAAGGCGCATTCGCCTCCGAAATTGTGCCCATCACACGTGGCGGGTCACGGTGTTTCATCACCAGGATTTCCATATGTATGGGAACAATGTGGGGGACACGGCGTATTTTGATCCAGAACTTCGCTCACTGATTCATTACCGCGGGCAACGCTACTTGATGGCGACCTTCTTTGCGGAAGGGGAACAGCGGATCGATGAATTTGCAGCGGGAACATCGGGATTCAATGGTGCCGAAGGGACGTGGCGCGATGCAGAGGACGGCAAACTGGGAGGCAATCCCATCGCGCAGGGGTCGGTGGATTCGACGATGGCGCTGCATGTCGATCTTGGGCCGCAGGAAGAAAAGACGTTTTACCTGGTGATCGCCGCGGGGAAGAGCCGGGCGGATTTGCTGGAGCAGCATCAATTTTTGCAGAAGACCTCGCCCCAGGGAGTGATCGATCGGACAACGTCGTATTGGCGTTTGTGGGTCGGCTCGCTGAATATCAATTTTGGCGATTTGCCCGCCAAGATCAGTACGCTGTTCAAGCGATCCCTGCTGGTGTTGCGCACGCAGATCAACAACAACGGAGCAATCATTGCGGCCAATGATTCGGATTACCTGCAGTTCAACCGCGACACGTACTCGTACATGTGGCCGCGGGATGGAGCGCTTGTGGCGCACGCGCTGGACCTCGCGGGCTTTCCGGATGTGACGCGGTGGTTTTATACCTTTTGCAAAGATGTGATCACTGATGCGGGATTCTTTCTGCACAAATACAATCCGGATGGATCGCCGGCTTCTTCATGGCACCCGTGGGTTTACAAGGGCAAGCAGCAGTTGCCCATTCAGGAAGATGAGACAGCGCTGGTGCTGTGGGCCTTGTGGCGGCACTTTTTCCGCTATCGGGACATTGAGTTTGTGCGGCCGCTGTATCTGTCGCTGATTACCAAAGCGGCGGATTTCATGGTCTCGTATCGGGACAAGCACACCGGATTGCCCGGAGGTTCGTATGATTTGTGGGAAGAGCGCTGGGGGATTCATGCGTTTACGGTGGCGGCAGTGCATGGGGGATTGAAGGCCGCAGCGAATTTTGCGATTTGTTTTGGCGATGGGGAGCGTGCCGAGCGTTACGCCAAGGCCGCGGAGGAGATACAGGAAGCATTCTGCAAACACATGTGGTCGGAGAAACTGGGGCGGTTCGTGCGGCGAATCACGCCGTTTGAGAGCGGCGGGTACAACGTGGATGAGACGCTGGATGCGTCGATGTACGGGATTTACAAGTTTCACCTGCTGCCGGCTGACGATGTGCGGGTGGACGCGACCATGCGGGCCATCGAAGAGCGATTGTGGTGCAAGACCGCGGTGGGAGGCGTGGCGCGGTATGAGAACGATTACTATCACCGCGTAACCAACGACATTGAAAAAGTACCGGGGAATCCGTGGTTCATCTGCACGACCTGGCTGGCGGATTACAAGATCTCGCGGGCGCAGACCGTGGAGGAGTTGCAGGCGGCGCTGCCGATTCTGGAGTGGGTGGCGGATCACGCGCTGGCGTCGGGAGTTCTGGCGGAGCAGGTGCATCCGTACACCAATCAGCCGTTGAGCGTATCGCCCCTGACGTGGTCGCACGCGACGCTGGTCAATACCGTGATCAAGTATCTGGAAAAACTGGAGACGATGCGGGAATGCGAGAGCTGCGGGCAGGCGTTGTTTCATCATCGGCGGCCGCGGGCCAACCTGCTGGTGCGTTCGCACGGCCTGATCGGGGAATATGGAATTGAGCCCGAGCGGGAGGGGCAGTGCCGGATGCCACAAAGTGCGGCAATTGAGGGGGATGACCTCGATGCGCAAATGGCGGAGATGCAGCGGGTAATATCGGGTTAGGAATGGGGACAACGACGGCGACTACGGCCGAGATATGGATTTGTTCGGCGAATATAAAAGCCGCGTAGGGGGTGAGAAAGGTTATGAGCGTTTCGGTGAGGGGATCATTGAGACGACGGTGGAGTTCGCCGACGACCCAGCCAACGATGAGGCCTATCAATAGCCCGCCGGCCACGGTCAGCAGGAACTCGCCCGTCGCTTGCCAAGGTGAGAATGTGCCGGTGAGAACCGCAGCCACCGCGAAGCGCAGAGCCACGAGGGCGGTGGCATCGTTGACGAGGCTTTCCCCCTCGAGGAGGAAAACGACACGTCGGGGAAGCTGGATTTTCTTGGTGAGGGCAGTGACGGCAATGGCATCGGGCGGGCTGATGACGGCACCCAGGACAAAGGCGCTGGCCCAAGTGAAGCCGGGGATAAAGACTATGGCCAGAACCGCGATACCGGCCGTGGTGAGAAGGACGAGCATAATGCCAGGACGCTGATGGGGCGGAGATGGGCACCGAAATCTTTCCAACTGGTTTGCCACGCGGCACCCTACAGGAGCGGCGGCAGGAAGAGGAGGAAAATGATTTTGGGTTCAATGGTAAAAACTTTAGGATCGAAAGGTAAGTGATCCCCTCTGGAAACCAGGCAAATCAGGAGGCCGCCAATAACCATGACCGTCGGGTAAGGTACGCCGATTTTGCCGGCGACGAGGGCCAGAACGACGATGGCTAGCAGGAGCAGTAGAACCATGGAGACGGACTCAACACCCTGCGGTTCCATGGCAATAAGTGTGGCGACTATTCCCACGAGTGGCGCTCCTGTGTCCACGGGTCGCCGTGCATGTGATAGCCGTTTTGTTCCCAGAAGCCGGCAACATCGGAATTGAGGACCTCAATGCCGCGAACCCACTTGGCGCTTTTCTAGAAATAGAGGCGTGGCACAACGAGGCGGAGCGGGAAGCCGTGCTCGGGCGTGAGGGGTTGGCCGTCGTGCTCGATGGCAAAGAGGCAGTCCTCGGCGCTGAACTCCTCGAGCGCGAGATTGGTGGTGAAACCACCCTCGCCATGAATGAGAACGTGCGACGCAGCGGGGTTGAGTTGAACGTGGTCGAGAATGGAACGCGTGCTGGGGCCGCTGAAAAGATTGTTGAGCCGGCTCCAACGGGTGACACAGTGAATATCGCACTGGAGGTTGACCCATGGCAAGGCGCGGAAGGCGTCCCAATTACATTTCCAGGGCTGCCGCACCTCGCCCCATATTTGAAAATCCCACTGGGCCAGATCTACCTTGGGGACATCGCCGTAATGCAGCACAGGCCATTTTTTAGTTTCTGACTGGCCGGGCGGAATGCGCACCTGCCGCGCGATATCAGAAGAGATGATGAGCGGACGGGAGCCAGCGGCATCGGGCATGGGAACACCTTTAGATACAAAATTGAGTTTGAAGCGGAGTATAAATAGTGATGGAAATGATCGCAAAATAAAGAGTGGGAAGGCGGATTTAACCCATGCGCCACTTAGTCGCCCGACCGACGCGGCGGCCGAGGTTCGATGCGGTAGAAGAAATAGCCTTCGTCATTGACGATGCCGGAAGGGAAGCTGGCAACGAGGGTGGCGCGACGGTAGCGATTCCATCGGTTCTTGCGCAGGGGGGCGTCCGCAACAAATATGACGGCTTGCTGACGCTTGTCGGCAAGGTTCTGGGCACCGTAGAACCCGTCCTGAGTTCCAGGCATGTGACGCCAAATCGTATACGTGCCCATTCGCCCCCCGTTACGCGGATAGTAAAACTGCTGCCCCGGCATGTAGGCGGCGAGAGGCGCGTTGCGCTCCGTGATATCGCCAAAGATTATGTCTCCGGGCTGAACCAGGGAACGGAGAACGGGTGCCGCATCGCGGGCGCGGGAGAAGGGATAGAAAATGGTGAAATGGGCAGCGACAAAACTGGCGTAGGCCTGAACGGCGAGTAGTGCGACGAAGGCGATGCGCGGAGTGAGCCAGAGGATGCGTTTCCAGATAATCATTGTGTGGGGGCGATAGCCGGACCAGGCGATCCAGAAGGAACAGATCAGGGCGACGAAAAGTGCGCCGTAGTGCCGCGGGCCGCCGAAGTATTTCACGTGGGCAAACACCAGCAAACCAAGAGTCGAACAGAGAAAGAAAAGCTTGGCCCGCCAGGAGACGCGGAGCAAAACAAAAACCGCAATGAACGCGAGGATAGCCAAGGGAGGTTCGGTGTTTTTGGCGGTGATGTAATGCGTGCCCCAGAACGTCACACGCCACTCGCTCATGGGGACGTAGGCCCGCCAGAGGGAGGTCAGGGTGTTCCAGATGTGGTATGGCTCCAGATCGAACTGCCACCCAGGACTGAAATTTCCGTCGGACGGCTGTTTCAAGAGTTTGACGGTTAATAACATCCCGCCCGCAACAATCAGAATTGTCGCTGCAAATCGAATGGGGTTGGCGCATACGGCGCGGCGACCGTCGTGGGTGAACACGGACTCGGCGAGGAGGGTGCCAAAAAAGGCCGCAGCAAGAATAAAACCCAGAACATGGGTGAGACACAGCAACACCAGCAGAAGGGCGATCCAGAGATAGGGACGTTGGCGCGTGCCTACACGACGCAGCCAGACGATACACAGAATGATGCTGAGCAGCATGAAGAGTTGGTAGTTGCGGGCGATGACGCCGTACTCAAAGAGCGTAAAATAGCCGAAGGGAAAAAGTATCCTGGCGATCAGGGGAAAGGGCGAAAAGCGTGCAACGAGATAGACCGACGTGGCGGCCAAAAGCAGATGGAAAATCTGCATCGCTTCAGGCGCGTCCGTGAAGCGCGTCAGAAAATAAAGCAGGAAATGCCAGAGTGGCGGATGGCCTTCATACTGCGTGACCGCCAGCATCTCGCGAATGCTGTGACTGTCGCGGGCAATCAGAAACGCCTGGGCCTCATCACGCCAGACGCCATGATGTGAAATGAGGATTCCGCCCGCCATCAAAAACAGGGCGGTGACAATGTGCGGGACGTTGACCCATTTTCGCCATATCGGCGTATTGATCGGGCCGGGAGGCAGCCCGACGGGGGGAGGAACGGTAACATCACGCTGTGCGCTGGTCATTGAGGTGCCTCGTTCCGCTCAACCCGTAAATCAACCACACGATTAACGCCAGCGAAGTCGGTTTCATTTCAGAAGATTTGCCCATCCTCTTTGGCCCACCCTCATCCCCTGACGCACGATGAAGCGAAGGTCAAACGAGTTCAAGCGTTGGCACTTCGATGTTGTCCCAGCCGATCCGCTCGCCCACCTGGTACTCAGAGGCCTTGTACTTCTCGGGCAGTTTCACGGTGACTTCGTAACCCACCTGCACCACCAGTTCATTGACGCCGGCTTTTACCGCCAGGATGGTGCCTTGCATGCGACGGGGGCGACCGTACAGCGGCTCGACATAGTTGCCGCCCAACGCGACGCGGTCGACTTTCCAGGCCGGGGCGTGAATGGTTCCGGCGACTTTGGAGCCCTGCACCAGGTTTGCTGTATCACCTTTCAGCACGAAGCTGTTGCGGTAGTTTTTATCCGCCACTTTGAGGGTGACCATTTTGTCAGCGACGGCCTCGACCGTGTATTTTCCCATGGATCAGTGCTCCGATTAGTAGACCGCGGGAAGTATAAACGCGTCGTGGCGGACATGCCATGCGCCAGCGATTGCCTATTTGCATTGCCAGTGCATAAAGACCCCTCTACACTCTTGCGCTGTTAACAAGCTTGGAGATCAAAACGATGTTCATGACGCGAACCGGCAATTTTCCCGTGGGCTTTCGGCGCGGGTGGGCACCGTGGCAAAAAGATATGGCGGGTCTGATCGCCTGGGCGAAGCAGAATCATTTTTCCGCGATTGATCTGGGGCGCGATGCCGATGCCATCGGCAAGCAGGTGGTCGACGCGGGGCTGAGTATTCCTGCGGTGGATTTGCCGATTTGGAATGACCTGCTGTCCGCCGATGAAACAAAACGCCAGGCGGGAGTGGCGCGGAACGCCGAGTATATCGCCGCCTGCTCCGCTTTCGGCGTGCGAAACTTCTTCATGGTTATGCTGCCGGAGAACCCTGCCTTGCCGCGCAAGGAAAATTTCAAATACATGATCGAATCGCTTAACGCCATGACCAGTACGCTGGAACAGCACCAAGCTCGCCTCGTCATTGAAGGCTGGCCCGGGTCCGGGGCGCTGTGCTGCACACCGGAAACCGTGCGCGAAGCGATCAAAGCGTGCCACGGAAAATCAATCGGGATCAATTTTGATCCCTCGCATTTCCTGCGGATGAATATTGATCCGATCCGCTTTGTCGAAGAGTTTGCGGAACGCATTTATCACGTCCACGGCAAAGATACTGAGTTGTTGATTGAGAACCGCTACGAATATGGCACAGAGCAGCCCCCCACCTTTGGAACGCCGCGGCAATTTGGTTCGATGACGTGGCGCTACACGATTCCGGGCCATGGCGTTTTCCGCTGGGGCCGCGCGTTTGAAATCCTGCGTTCCCGCAGCTACCAAGGCGCGGTATCCATCGAATTGGAGGATGCCGATTTCAATGGCACCACCGAAGGCGAGCAAATGGGTTTGCTGTCGGCGGCACACTTTCTGACATCGTGTTGATTGATCCCCTCACGCCCGTTTCCCTTTCCCTCACCACACTTCTTGATTGGTTTGAAGCAAGAAGAAAGCTCGGACAGAGTTCCGAGCTTTCTTCGTTTTTGGGGTTATTTTTTCTTGTCCTTCTTGGGTTTCTTGACTTCCTTCTTCTGACTGTTGTTACCTTTGGCCATGTAAATCTCCTTATTCAAGGCCGTTATTTTGTGTCACCACGCGGTGGCACTACAACATATAGTAACGCCCTGTTTGTGAATCGTCATGTAAAAAATAAAATATTTTCATGTTCGCTGTCGCGGATTTCCTCTGGGGTGAGGCCTCCGCGGTGTCACCGTAGGCCGTGCCTCCTGCCGCATCTCATCCAAAAGCTCGCGCAGTTGCGTGTGAATATCGTGCCATTCACGCATACGCGTGAACGATAGAAAACGCTCGATGCAGGCCCGGCGAAGCTTGTTGGTGGAAAGACTTTTTGCCGTCTCGTGATACCAAGACCACAATTTGAGGTAACCCAGAAAATCGGAATTCTCATCCCGGAACTCCAGGTGTGCCGCATCCGCCGCCGGCGCCATGTCCAGCGGCCGCTCCCGCGGATCCTGCACGCTCAAGGCCGCGGCAATGATGAGAACCTCGGCTTCGACGCCCTCATCCTGCCCGGCCAGAATCATGCGCGCAATACGCGGATCAATCGGCAACCGCGCGAGCTTCGCCCCCAAGGGCGTAAGCTCAAACTCCGGCGTAACCGCCCCCAGTTCGAGCAGCGTTTGATACCCATCCGCAATCTGCCGCGCGTTAGGCCGCGATAAAAAAGGAAAATCTTCGACCTTCCCAAGTTTGAGCGCCTTCATCTGCAGGATGACCGCCGCCAGATTCGTGCGGAGAATTTCCGGCTCCATGTAGACCGGTCGAGCAAGAAAATCTTCCTCAGAATAAAGACGAATGCACACACCTGCAGAGACACGCCCGCAGCGGCCGGACCGCTGGTTCGCCGAAGCCTGTGAAATCTGTTCAATGGGAAGTCGCTGAATTTTCGAACGCGGCGAATACCGCGAAATGCGCGCCAACCCCGGATCGATCACATACTTGATGCCCGGCACCGTCAGCGACGTCTCGGCAACATTAGTGGCCAGTACAACCCGGCGAAGTTTGTGTGGGGTGAAAACGCGTTGCTGCTCCTCGTTGCTCAGCCGGGCGTACAGCGGAACGATTTCAAAACCATGCCGCCCGCGCGCCTTAGCCTCAAGTTCCTTGGCCGTCTCGCGTATCTCCCGCTCACCACTCAGAAAAATAAGGATGTCACCCGGCCCCAGATTGATGAGCTCGTCCACCGCGTGGGCAATGGCTTCGAGCATATCCGGTTGCTCTTCATCCGCATCTTCCTCCACACCCGACGCCAGCGCCGCAGCCCGCACCTTGGCCAGTGGATCATGGTAGCGCATCTCCACAGGGTACGTTCGCCCGCTAACCATGATCACCGGAGCAGGCACGTCCTTATAACTGAAATGATTGGCAAAACTGTGCGGATCAATCGTGGCGGAAGTGATGATCAGTTTCAGGTCCGGCCGCTTGGGCAGAAGCTGCCGCAGGTACCCCAGGAGAAAATCGATATTCAGCGAGCGTTCGTGCGCTTCATCGATAATGAGCGTGTCGTACCGCTTGAGGAAATTATCGCTCTGCGTTTCAGCCAGCAGGATGCCATCGGTCATCAGCTTGATAAGCGTGCGTTCCGAGACGTTGTCGGAAAAACGCACCTTGTAAGCGACGTGGTCACCGACACGCGTATGCAGTTCCTCCGCGATCCGTGCCGCAACCGAGCGTGCGGCGATGCGTCGCGGCTGCGTGTGCCCGATCATTCCCGAAATGCCGCGGCCCATTTCCAGGCAAATCTTCGGAAGCTGTGTGGTTTTTCCTGATCCCGTCTCACCGCAAATCACAATCACCTGATGATTGGCGATCGCCTGCGCAATCTCGTGACGTCGTTCCGAGACCGGCAGTTGCGGCGGAAAATGGATGGGCGGGAGCGACTGCGTGCGAATTTGTCGCTGCGCCACGGAGTGCTGAACCTGCGCCCGCAGCGCGGCAAGTTGATCCGTGCGTGCAGGCGTGACATGGCCGGCACGCAGCGCTTCGTAACGCTGGCGAAAGCCGAGTTGATCCCGCAGCATGGCTTGGGAGATAAGAATAAGTAGTTCATTGACCGACATGAAGAGATTGTTGCGGAGCGGGCGCGGAAACGCAAAACCGTCATCTCTCAACGCCGCGAACGCCCCCTGGCTTGCGGAGGTGCGGTGAGCGGATCTTCCGGCCAACTGTGCTTGGGATAGCGGGCGCGCAGATCTTTGCGAACTTCAAAATAGGCCGTCTTCCAGAAACTGCGAAGGTCCGACGTGATTTGGGTCGGACGATAATTGGGCGCGAGCAGGTGCAGCGTCAGCGGGACACGCCCATTCGCGATTCGCGGCGTCTCCAGCAGGCCAAACAACTCCTGCAGACGCACCGCGAGAATTGGCGACTGGTTCTCCGCATAGTCAATGCGAATCTTGTTGCCAGTCGGCACTTCATACGTTTCCGGCGCGTACTGATCCAGCAACCGGTTTAGAGGGTACTGCAATTGATTGTGCAGGAGCTGCGCCAGTCCGCCCGTTGCAGCGAGCACCTCTGCCAGTGAGCGCTTGTTGGCACACGCCTCGCTCAGAATCAACGCCAATTGTTCCGCATCAAATTTCGGCCACGGATGCTCCGGCATATGCTGCCTCAGCAGACTCACCCGATCCAGCAGTTTCACCGCGGCTTCATCCGCCCGGAACAGCGTCTCTGCTTGCGGCACCAGCGCCGCCGCGAGCGCCCGTCCAGCCACCGCAGCATCCATATTTGCATTGGGATCTTCGCGCAACAGCAGATCGCGATAGCGTTCCCGCAGCATTCCCACCACACGTTGACGCTCGGAATCATAATGCGCGACGACCACTGTGCTGATCGCCTGCGGAAAGTATTTCTCCAGCCACGCCTGCTCAATACCCGACGCCAGCGTAACCTGAGCCTCGCGCGTGCTGGAACGATCATCATGACGCAGCGCCAAGGCGAGAAATAGCTCCGGCTCCAGAACCCCGGATTCCGGCGCAAGCTTAATACCGCTCCCCCCCACCATCACGCCGCGCGTCGGGTCACTCTCGCGGCGCCTGACCACACGATCCGGAAAGGCAAACAACGGCAGTAGCAGAACCGCACGCGTGTCGCCGCTCCGCTGCGCAGGCAAACGCTCCGCAATACGCAACAACTCGTCGCGCACGCGTAAAACCTGCTTGATCACATACGAGTCAAGTTCTCCCACATTCACCGCATTGCTCTGCAGGGCCTCCAGACGGATCGTAATGTCTGAATCCGCCTTCATTCGCGGACCACGCGTCTGAAAATCACCGCTGCGGCGCACAATGTCTTTTTCCGAAAGCAACGCCGCGATCGTTGCCCCTTCACGCAGCAAACCAAAATGCGCCGCCTCGATGAGCAGCCGAGCCAGACGCGGATGCGTCGGAAGCGTCAGCATCGCCCGCCCCGTCTCAGTGATGACTCCATCGTGCGTGGCCCCCAAAAGTTCCAGCAGATCCTCCGCCGCCGCCAGCATCGACTCCGGTGGACGCTCAAACCAGCCAAATGCCCGGGCATCTTTACTACCCCACGCATGCAGCGCCAACGTCGTCGGCGCCAGATCGACACGCATGATTTCCGGAATCTCAAACTCCGCCAGATTCTTGTCCTCCCCCACCGACCACATGCGCAGACATCGCCCCGGCGCGGTGCGACCCGCCCGCCCCGCCCTTTGTGTTGCGGACGCTTTCGAAATGCGCTGCAGGTCCAGCCGATCCATCCCCCGATCCGCATCAAAGGAGTTGATGCGTGCCAGGCCTGAGTCGATCACGGTACGCACGCCATCAATAGTGAGCGACGTTTCTGCAATGTTGGTGGCGAGGATTATTTTTCGCACCCCCGCTGCGGCCCGCGCCAAGGCCCGATGCTGCTCCTCCGAAGTAAGCGACCCATGCAAAGGCAGAATCACCAGCCGATCACGCGACTCCAGCGGCAGCAGCGCCGCCCGCGCCCGCTCAATCTCTCCAACCCCAGGAAGAAATACCAGCACATCCCCCAGGTCGCGCTCAACGCTCTCCTCCACCAGTCGCAACACCTGGTTTTCCATCCGTTGATCCCCCACCGGATGGTGCGAAACCTCCACGGGAAACACCCGGCCCTCGGTACGCACAATTGGGGCATTCAAAAAGGCCGCGACCGGCTCCGCCTGCAAAGTCGCCGACATCACCACCAGTTTGAGATCCGGCCGCACAGTCTGCTGAATCTCCCGCAGCAACGCCACTGCCAGATCCGTGTGCAAGTTGCGTTCGTGAAATTCATCGAGAATGACCATCCCCACACCCTCCAGAAACGGATCCGCGAGCAGTTGCCGCGTCAGGATGCCCTCGGTCAACACCCGGAGACGCGTGGAGGCCCCATACCTTTTTTCAAATCGAATGTGATACCCCACCTCCCGTCCCAATTGCCAGCCATTTTCCTCCGCGATGCGCTCCGCCGAAGCCCGCGCCGCCACGCGCCGCGGCTGCAACATCAGTATTACAGGATGCTCCGGCAAAACCAGCTTCGCCGCCAATACCGCTGGCGGAACCCGCGTCGTCTTCCCTGCCCCCGGCGGCGCCACCAGCACCAGATTGGGAGAATCGCGCAGCGCCTCCAGAATTTGCGGAAGGTACGAATCGATGGGAAGTTCTTGCATGGCGTGCGATTATAGAAGGTTCAACCAACAGATGGCGAATGCCGCAACTCCATTTCGTTTTCATCACGCCACGTAACAATCCTCCGCTTCCCCCTTGCCACAACACACCTGATCACGATACAACCGCTCCACATGCCCAGCCCTCTTCGCTTCATCCTCCTCAACGATCTCCACTATCTCGACCCCGCCTGCGCCACCCATTTCTCCCGCATAATCCCATCCATCAACGCTCTTCGCCCCACCTTCGTCATGCTCCTCGGCGACCTCGTCGAACACGCCTCGCTACCCGCGTTCCGCCGCGTCCAAAAACTGCTGACTCAATTCAACTGCCCCGTCCACACTGTCCCCGGCAACCATGACTATCACCCCACCTTGGGCCGCACCCCCTACGACATCGTCTTCCCAAACTCCGCCAACTACGTCTTTACGTACGCAAACTTCCAGTTCCTCGCCCTCGACACCTGCACCGGCACCGCCTATCAAAACGTCCGCGTCCGTCTCGATACTCTCACCGCCCTCCGCACACTTCTCCCCGCACTCAACCCCACCCTTCCCACCGTTCTCTTCACTCACTTCCCTCTCTCCCGCGCCGTCCCCTACTCCCTCCGCAACCCCGCCACACTCCTCGCCCTCCTCAGCAAACACCGCCTGCGCGCAACCTTCGGCGGCCATTTCCACGGCCGAACCCTCCACCACTATCACGGCATCCCGCTCCACACCTCACCCTGTATCGCCCGCTCGCGCCAAAACCACGACGGCACTACCCAGAAAGGCTACTTACTTTGCACTGCTACCGTCAAATCTATTCACACCCGCTTCATCGCAGTAAATGGCTAATGACTCCGCGGCATCCTTCCGCTCCTCCAACCCCGTCCTCAATGATGTCTGGGAACTCTGCCGCTATTCCATCAAGGCCACCACCTTCTGCGGCCTCTACGTCGATGGCGACCGCGAACGCATCGCCTACGAAGCCGACGCCTACATTAATCAACTGAGCCACTACTGCTGCGATGCCGATTACGAACTCGCCCGGTACACCCATGATTACCTGATCCAGCGCCCCACCTGGCCTACGGAGTGGATCATGCACTCTGTCATGACGGCCTGGGCCGACTACCTCTACTCCGGTGACAGCCGCAGCCTCTCCTCTTTTTATGATGAACTTAAGCACAAAATAGTGGTAGGCTTGCGCCGTCCTGACCACCTCCTCAGCACCATAGAACCACCCACCCCCAAATCCGTCCTCGACGCCATCCACCATGACGCCATCCGCGACATCATCGATTGGCCCCATACCGAGTGCGACAACTACAACATGCGCTGGGTCAACACCGTCGTCTGTAGCTTCCACGCCCACGCTTGCAGCCTCATGGCCCGCATCGCCACCGCTCTCGGCCACACGGATGACGCCGCCCATTTCGCCACCCTCGCCCAGCAAACCCAGAATGCCATCAACACCCTCCTCGTCGATCCCGCCACCGGCCTCTATGTCGATGGCCTCGGCAGCACCCATTCCTCGATCCATGCCAATATGTTCCCCCTCGCCTTCAACCTCGTCCCACCCGGCCGCATCAACACCGTCGCCGATTACCTCTGCTCCCGCGGCATGGCTTGCTCCGTCTATGGCGCACAGTTCCTCCTCGAAGCCCTCTACAACGCCAGCCGCGCCGATCACGCACTCAACCTACTTGCCTCGCGTGACGAGCGCAGTTGGACCCACATGCTTTACGATGTCGGCTCCACCATCACCCTCGAAGCCTGGGACAATCGCTTCAAACCCAACCAGGATTGGAACCACGCTTGGGGTGCCGCCCCCGCCAACCTCATCCCGCGTCGCCTCATGGGCATCCTCCCCCGCGATCCCGGATTCCAATCCATCGACCTGCGGCCCCAACTCGGCACCCTTGCCTGGGCGGAAGTCGTCCATCCCACACCGAAAGGTCCGATCCACCTGCGCGTCGAGCAGTCGGCCGGCAAATGGCTGATGAACGTCCATCTGCCGGATACCATGCGTGCCACTGTCACCCTCCCAAAGAACGTGGATACCTCGACAATACTACTCAACAGCCACCCGCACGCCCCCGCCCCCCTGGAAATTGGCCCCGGTTGGCACGCAATCAGCGCCCCTCTGAATCCGCCCCCAACCCCCCCGTCGCCGCCGGACTCACATTCTTGAGTCAAAAACGCCACTTCACCCCTCTTTGCCGCCACAAATGCACACATTTTTCCACCAATACCCCGGTATCATGCTCACCAACAAAATTAAGGCTATTTAGTCTTGTATTCTTCTGAAGGATTGACCATACTTTGTCGTAGCTTGCGGCAGATTCATCATTTTCATGCCGTGTAGAAATCATCTTTGTCATAAAGGGGAGGCGACTGTGCTCGACGACCTACATCCCAAAGCGGTGATCGGTTCGTCTTTCGTGGAGCAGGCCGTCGCGTCCCACCGTGGCCGCCCCGGTGCCGTCCTCAGCGTGCTCGAAATACTCCAAAAAGCCGAGCCTCACAACTATTTAGCGAATTCCACCCTTCTGGCCGTAGCCCAAGCCATGAAGTTGCCCCTGTCCCAAATTTTCAGCGTCGTCAGCTTCTATTCCTTCTTCAATCTCCGCCCCCAGGGTGAACACACCGTCACCGTCTGCCGCGGCACAGCCTGCCACACCCGTGGCAGCCGCATCCTGCTCGACACCCTCAAAGGCGGTCTCGATTTTCCCGAGCCGTCCGCTGAAGACAGTGAACACCTCTCCCTCACCACCCGCGACAACAAGGTCACACTGCGCACCGTTGCCTGCTTCGGCCAGTGCGCCATGGCCCCCGTAGTTGATCTCGACGGAGAAATCAGCGGTCAGATGAATCGCCAAAGAGTTCTGGCCGCAGTGGAAAAACTGCGGCAGAAGAAAGGAACGCCCGCATGAGCCTGAGTGTGCTGGACGCCATCCAAGCCGTAAAAGCCCGCGGCCTGGCCAAGTTGCTGCCGGATCGCCCGCGCATCGCGGTGGGCATGGGCACTTGCGGTGCCGGAAATGGGGCGCACGAAGTCCTGCATTCACTGATGGAAGAGTTGAGCAACAAAGGTGTGGAGGCACGGGTCACCTCCGTAGGCTGCTTCGGCTGCTGTGCCGACGAACCGCTCGTCAGCGTGTTGGCGCCGGAAAGACCACTCCTGTTGCTCAGCAAAGTACGGCCGGAAGACGCCGCGGAAATCGTGGAGGCACTGGCCTTCGGCAAACTCCCCGTGCGCCGCGCCATGGGCAAAATCGAATCGTGGGACCACATCACAGCCACCGTCGACTACGGCAAGGGTTTTGACGAATTGCCCCACTGGTATGAACTCCCTTTCTTTGCCGGGCAAAAGAAAATCGTGCTCCGGAATTGCGGCTTGATCAACCCCGAGGATGTTGAGGAGTACATGGCCGTGGGAGGGTACGCCACCTACTACCACGTGCTCAAACACATGACCCCCGAGCAGGTGATCGAGCAGATCAAACTCTCCAAACTTCGCGGCCGGGGCGGCGCGGGTTTTCCCACCGGCAACAAGTGGGAGATTTTACGCAACGCCAAGGGCGATCAAAAATACATTATCTGCAACGCCGACGAGGGCGATCCCGGCGCGTATATGAACCGCAACGAAATCGAGAGCGATCCTCATGCCTTGCTCGAAGGTCTGATGATCGGGGCCTACGCCACCGGCGCCACCGAAGCCATCATCTACATCCGGGCCGAATATCCCCTGGCAGTTCTGCGCCTGCGCCGCGCAATCGAGCAGGCCCGCAGCTACGGCCTCGTGGGTACTGAAATCCTGGGCACTACCACCCGCCTCGAAATTCACCTCGTCGAGGGTGCCGGCACCTTTGTCTGTGGTGAAGAAACTGCTCTCATCGCGTCTTTGGAAGGCCGCGCCGGCCGCCCGCGCCCCCGTCCCCCCTTCCCGGCACAAAAAGGCCTCTGGGGCAAACCCACCAGCATCAACAACGTCGAAACATGGTTCAACGTCGTGCCGATTATCGCCAAGGGCGGCGAATGGTTTACCCAGACCGGCACCAAGAACAGCACTGGCACCAAGGTATTCTCCCTCGTCGGCAAGGTGAAAAACACCGGACTTATCGAGATGCCGCAGGGCTCGCCTCTTCGAAAAATCATCTACGACATCGGCGGCGGCACCGGCAGCAGCAAAAAAGTCAAAGCCGTGCAAACCGGTGGCCCCTCGGGCGGCTGCATTCCCGCCGAACTTTTCGATTCCCCGGTGGACTACGAATCGCTGGCCGCGATCGGCGCAATCATGGGCTCCGGCGGAATCGTGGTGATGGACGAAGACAACTGTATGGTGGATGTGGCCCGCTACTTTGTGGAGTTCACCCATGCCGAATCCTGCGGCAAGTGCGTGCCCTGCCGCGTCGGCCTGGATCACGCATTACGCATTCTCAAGTCTATCTCGCAGGGCGAAGCCACCGAAGCGGACATCGTGCAACTCGAAGAACTGGCCAAACTTATCAAGGACGCGTCCCTCTGCGGCCTAGGCCAGACCGCGCCGAATCCCGTTCTCACGACGCTCAAATATTTCCGCGAGGAATACCTGGAGCACATTCAGGATCGGCGCTGCAAGGCCACCGTGTGTGAAAATCTCTTTGTCTCACCCTGCGAAAACAGTTGCCCAATCCACATGAACATCCCCGGCTACCTGACGCTCTTCAATGAAGGCCGACTGGCCGACGCCGCCACGATGATCTTCTTTGACAACCCCCTCCCTGCCTCGACGGGGCGTGTTTGTCAGCATCCATGCGAAAGTCGCTGCCGCCGCGCTGAGATCGACGCCCCCGTGTCGATTCGCGACATGCACCGCCACATTGTGGATCGAGCCTTTGCGACCATGGACGACGGCGAATTGTCGCGTCGGCTCACCGCCGGCAAGATGGCGCCCACCGGCAAAAAAATCGCCCTCGTCGGTGCCGGCCCCGCAGGCCTGGCGGCAGCGTTCTATCTCGCTCTGCTTGGCCACTCCGTGAAAGTCTATGACCAGGAGTCTGAGGCCGGTGGGATGCTGCGTTATGCACTGCCGGAATATCGCCTGCCGAAAGACCTGCTGGAGCGCGAGATCGCGCTGATCGCCGGCGTCGGCGTGGAGTTCGCTTTCAACCATTCCCTTGGACGCAACGTGCAACTCGCGGAATTGACCGCCGAAAATGACGCCGTCGTACTGGCGATTGGCACATGGAAAGAAGTGGCCCTCGGCATCCCCGGTTCCGATCTCCCCGGCGTGATTTCCGCCGTTCACTTCCTCAAAGGTGTCGCCCTGGGCAAACGCTCGGATATCGGCCGCACCGTCGCGGTGATCGGCGGCGGCAACTCGGCCATTGACTCCGCCCGTACCGCCGTCCGCCTCGGCGCCGACGTCACCGTGGTCTATCGCCGCGGCAAAAGCGATATGCCGGCGATTGTGGAGGAAGTCGAAGCCGCCGAAACCGAAGGCGTGAAGTTCCGCTTCCTGGCCGTGCCCAAACGCATCATCGCCACCGAGGGCGGCACCATTCGCAAGTTGGAAGTGAACGTCGCACGACTTGGCGAGTTCGACACCTTTGGCCGCCGTGTGCCGGAGCTCACCGATGCCATCGACACCCTTGACTGCGACATGATCGTTGTCGCCGCCGGTGAAAAAGTGGATGGCGACCTCGTGCGCAGCCTGCAACTGAAACGCGGGCGGGGAGACCGTGTCGAAACCGACCGCCACACCCTGGCGACCAATCTCGAGAAAGTCTTTGCCATCGGTGACGTCGTCAGCGGACCGGCCAACGTCGCCATCGCCATGAGCTACGGCAAGCACTCCGCGGAAATCCTTGATGAGCAATTAATGGGTCCCGGCCGCTTCGCCCACATTCGCCGCAACTACCGCTACTCCAGCACGGTGCCCGCCCAGCCCATGGGCGGACCCCGCCATGCCATGGATCACATGCCCGCCCATGAACGGCACGAAAATTTCGCCGAAGTGGCAATGGGACTCAGCATGGAAGATGCCCAACAGGAAGCGCAGCGTTGCCTGCGTTGTGATGTGAAGGCATCGCCGGAAATCGCCGTTCCACTTACCATTTCCGCGCCGCATGCGCAGGAGGCCGTGTTGTGACCGCAAAAATCGTGCTCATGATGGATGGTCGCTATATCGACGCCGACGCCGATGAAACCTTGCTCTCGGTCGCACGGCGGCATGGCATATTCATCCCCACCCTCTGCTTTCTCGAGGGCCTTACCGGCGTCGGGGCCTGCCGCCTGTGCCTGGTCGAAGTAAAAGGCATCAATCGTCTCCTTCCCGCCTGCGTAACGCTGGCCGCACAGGGCATGGAGGTAGTGACGAACTCTCCCCGGCTGGAGAATTATCGCCGCATGATCATCGAGCTGCTTTTCTCCGAGCGGAACCACATCTGCTCGGTATGCGTGTCGAATGGCCATTGCGAATTGCAGGAGCTGGCCCAAAAATTGGGCATCACCCATATCGGCTTGCCCTACCGCTATCCAATTCTCCCCGTGGATAGCTCCCACGATCTGTTCCGCAAAGATCACAACCGCTGCATTCTCTGTGGCCGGTGCGTGCGTGTCTGCGATGAAGTCGAAGGGGCGCACACATGGGATGTCTCCGGCCGCGGCATTGAGTCGTTGGTGATCACGGACATGGCCCAGCCGTGGGGTGAATCCCCGTCCTGCACCAGTTGTGCCAAGTGCGTCCACGTTTGCCCCACCGGTGCACTCTCACAAAAAGGCACCAGCGTGGCAGGTATGCGGAAACGCCGGCAATTCCTGCCCTATCTGACCATCATGCGGGAGAAATGGAATGGCTAAGCCACGCATTGCGACAGCCTGGTTGGATGGATGCTCCGGATGCCACATGTCCCTGCTCGATCTCGATGAACGCCTGCTCGATGTGCTAGGCATGGTCGATCTGGTCTGCTCGCCGCTCATGGATATCAAGGAGTTTCCCGAAGGGGTGGACGTCACGCTGGTCGAGGGCGCCGTCAGCAGCTCAGAAGATTTGCACAAGATTCAAAAGATTCGCGCTCGCACCAAGATCCTCGTATCGCTGGGCGATTGCGCGGTGACGTCCAACGTGCCGGGCATGCGCAACCCCTTCAAAACTGAGCAACTCTTCGCCCGCGCCTACGACGAAAACGCGGACTATCCGCCGGCCACGGGCGTCTCACGCCGTCCCACGGTACAGATTCCGGTGCTACAACGCCGGGCCCGGCCAATTCATGAACTGGTTTCTGTGGATGTATTTGTGCCGGGTTGCCCGCCACCCGCCGAAGCCATCCTTTACGTGCTGACCGAATTGCTGGCCGGCCGCATCCCCAACCCCAGCTTGCTGACGCGGTTCGGTATGTGATGCCCACCTGGCATCGTTGCAAAACGGGGCCCGCGCCCCAGAAGTGAGATGTCTCGATGTCTGCCACTCGCACCATCACGATTGATCCCGTCACCCGTATTGAAGGACACGGCAAAATCACGCTGCAACTGGATGCTCATGGCAAACTCGTTGATGCGCAATTCCATGTCACTCAGTTTCGCGGCTTTGAAAAATTCGTCGAAGGCCGCCCTCTGACCGAAATGCCCTCCATCATGGCCCGCATCTGCGGCATTTGCCCGGTCAGCCATTTGATGGCTTCCGCCAAAGCGTGCGATGCCCTCCTCGCCGTCGAAATTCCGCCCACTGCCGTAAAGCTGCGCAAACTGATGCACCTGGCCCAACTCGTGCAATCTCATGCACTTTCCTTCTTCCACCTCACCAGCCCGGACCTCATGCTGGGCATGGATGCCGATCCGGCCATTCGCAATGTTGTCGGCCTGGCCCAGAAACACCCCGAACTGCTGCGCGACGGCGTGGCCCTTCGTCGCTTCGGTCAGGAAATCATTGCCCTGCTGGGCGGAAAACGCATCCATCCCGCATGGGTCGTGGCCGGCGGCGTCTCAGACCCCTTGGGTGCCGAGCGCCGCGATCGAATCGCTAAGGAAATTCCGCAGGCGATGGCAATCGCCCGCCGCACCATTGATTGGTTCAAAACCGTGATCGAATGCTTCACCGCGGAAATCGAATCATTCGCCAATTTCCCCAGCCTCTACATGGGCACCGTCAGCCCCGAAGGCTTGCTCGAACAATACGACGGCGTCTTGCGATTTGTCGATGCCGATGGAAATATCGTGGCTGACAACATTCACGCCAACGACTATCAGAAATTTATCGGCGAGGCCGTCGAAAACTGGTCCTACCTGAAGTTCCCCTACTACCTGCCCGGCGGCTATCCGGCGGGACTCTATCGGGTGGGACCACTGGCCCGCTTGAACGTCATTGACCGCTGCGGCACCCCGCTCGCGGATGCGGAACTCGAAATATTCCGCCTGCGCGCCGGTTGGCCCGCTGCCAGCAGTTTCCATTTTCACTGGGCACGCTTGATTGAAATCATCAACGCGCTCGAAGTCATGCAGGGCCTGCTCGAAGCCCCCGACATCCTCGACCCCTTCGTCCGCGCCCGCGCCCGCCCCAATCGACTGGAGGGCGTCGGTATCTCCGAAGCGCCGCGCGGCACGCTGATCCACCACTACAAGATTGACCGCAATGGCCAGATGGTCTGGGCCAACCTCATCATCGCCACCGGCCACAACAACCTCGCCATCAGTCGCGGCGTCCGGCAAGTGGCGGAGCGCTTCGTCGATGGCAACAAGCTGAACGAAGGAATGCTCAACCGCGTCGAGGCGGTCGTGCGATGCTTTGATCCGTGCCTCTCGTGCTCCACACATGCCCTGGGGCAGATGGCGTTGCACATTGAGCTGCACGATGCGGAAGGACGGATCGTCGATGAAGTGCGACGTGACTGAGACGCTCGACGCAACCGGCGTGCTGGTGATGGGCATCGGCAATACGTTGCGCGCCGATGATGGCGTCGGTGCCGTCGCCGTGCATGCCCTGGAAAAAGAGCTCTCTGCGCGCGGTGCTGTTTGCCTCACCACCCATCAACTGCTTCCTGAACATTGCGCCGCGGTGCATGAGGCATCCCTCGCGGTTTTCATCGATGCCTCATGTCAGCACCCTGCGGGGGAAGTGCATTGGGAATATCTCGATGCCGAAACGTGCAATCTGGGAACGCTGGGCCATCACATGACGCCCGGCCAATTGCTGGGATGGACGCAACAACTCTATGGTCATGTGCCGCGCGCCGTGACGGTGACGATTGGCGCCGACTCGTTTGCCCTCGGTAATTCGCTTTCTCCCCTCGTGACGCACGCGGTAAATGAAGCGGTGTCGCTGACCCTCCAAAATGTGGCCACATGGCAAAACCCCCAGCCCGCCGAAACAGCAGATCCGGAGAATCCAACACTCTCCCGATGGCGTTGGCGTGTCCGTGGCCAGGTGCAAGGCGTGGGCTTTCGACCCTTCGTGCATCGTATCGCCAACAGCGCCGGCGTGACCGGCTCCGTGCTCAACGACGGTGCCGGCGTGTGGATCGAAGTGCAGGGCACGTCGCGCCCCCTGAATCAATTCGAACGCATGTTCCATGCCGATCAACCTCCGCTGGCACAAGTGAAGGCCCTCTCCCGAGAGCGTATTCCAATCGCGAAATCCGAATCAACCTTTCGCGTGCTCGATAGCATAGCCTCGCCCCACGCCTCTGCGGACGTCGCCATCGACACGGCCGCCTGTCCCTCGTGTTTGCTCGAGATGCGAAATGTTCAAGATCGTCGTTTCACGCACGCGCTCGTGAACTGCACCCACTGTGGCCCGCGGTTCAGCATCATTCGCAACGTGCCCTACGACCGGGCGAATACCACGATGGCAGACTTCTCACTGTGTGATCAGTGTCGGCGTGAATATGAGAATCCGACCGATCGGCGCTTTCACGCCCAGCCCACTTGCTGTCCGCAATGCGGTCCCACTCTCACCTTTCTGGATGTTTCTCCGCCGCCCTCCTCCTCCGGACACCCCGTCGGCCAAGAGGCCATCGACGCCGCCGTGGCTCAGATCCTCGCCGGCCAAATCGTTGCCCTCAAAGGCCTCGGCGGATTTCACCTCGCCGTGCGCGCCGATAACCACGTCGCCGTTTCCCGCCTCCGCCTGCGCAAGCACCGTGATCAAAAGCCGTTTGCCCTCATGGTCCCCGATCTCGCCGCAGCTCACCAACTCGTACGACTTTCACACCCCGCCGTCCGCGAACTCACCAGTCCCCGCGCTCCCATCGTCTTGGCCCCGCGCCAGGATAGCGGCCTCATCGCCCCCGCCGTCGCCCCCGGAAATCACCGCCTCGGCGTCATGCTGGCGTATACCCCGCTTCATCATCTGCTCTGGGATGCCTTGCGCAAACGCCTTCCAACTCTCCCCGCCCTGGTCATGACCAGCGGCAACCAGACCGACGAACCACTCGTTATCGATAACGCCGAGGCCCTGTCCCGTCTTGGTCCACTCGCTGACGGCCTGTTGCTCCACGACCGTCCGATTCAGCGTTGTGTCGATGACTCCGTTCTCCTTGATCGTGGCCAGGAGAAAACGCCCCTGCCCATTCGTCGTTCGCGGGGATTCGTTCCTGCCCCCCTGCCGCTTGCCGGAACCTCCACGGAAATCGCCGGCCTCTGCGTCGGTGCGGAACTGAAAGACACGGTGGCGGTGCTGCGCCAAGGCGAGGTCATCCTCAGCCAGCATCTCGGCGATCTGAGCAACGCCGTCGCATTCACCCATTTCCAACAGGCGATTGACGACCTGCTTCGTCTCTTTTCCGTCACACCACAATTTGTCGCCCATGACCTGCACCCCGCTTATCTCAGCACCACTTTTGCCGTGCAGCTCGCCGCGCGTTGGCAAGTTCCCTTGATCGGCGTGCAGCATCACCAGGCCCACGCCGCCGCAGTTTTGACCGAGTCCGGCGCCTTCAGCCCCGCGGCCCCACCCGCCCTGGCCCTCGTCTGCGATGGTTCAGGCTTTGGCGCCGATGGCACGATCTGGGGCGGCGAGGTGTTTCTTGTTCGCCACGCGCGCTTCCAACGTGTCGCCCGGCTCAAGCCCCTTCGTCTGCCCGGTGGCGATGCCGCCGCAAAACACCCTGACCGCGCCGCCCTCAGCCTGCTCTACGCTGCATACGGCGAGGCCTTCCTTGACCTGCCGATCACCCACCTGCTCTTCCCCGACTCTGCCGAGCTCGCAAGTCTCGCCGCCATGATCTCACGCGGCTTCCGTTGTCCCTGGTCCAGCAGCACAGGACGCCTCTTCGATGGCGCTGCCGCAATTCTCGGCCTGTGTGCCGTGAACAGCTACGAAGGCCAGGCCGCCCAAACCCTTGAAGCCGCAGCCAGTGCCGACGTCTCCGGTCACTCACCATTCCCCCCCAGCTGGTCCATTCAAGAATCTTCTACCGGCCTCATCGAACTCAGTTTCGCCCCGCTTTTCAAAGCGCTCGTCGAAGGCCGTCAACAAGGCGTGTCCACGACCCTGCTCGCCCGCGCCTTCCACGATCAACTCGCCCTGGGTTTTTCCGAACTCGTCCATCGCCTCGCCATCACGCACCAGGTGTCCATCGTTGGTCTCTCCGGCGGCGTCTTCTGCAACACTCTGCTCACCGATGCCCTTTCACACATCCTGCAGGCACACAAACTCCAGGTCCTCACACATCAGCTCGTTCCCCCCAATGACGGTGGCATCGCCTACGGACAAGCCGCCATTGCCGCTCGCATTTTCAGCGAAAGGCACAAAGCCCACGCATGACCAGCCCCCCAATAATTTCCGATTGCCTCGCCCAGCTTGCGGCCGTCAGCGCCGCCGTCCACCGACCGTTGCGCTTCATGGAAGTGTGCGGCACCCACACGATGAGCGCCTTTCGTAGCGGCCTCCATAGCCTCCTCCCCGACAACGTCACCCTCCTCAGCGGCCCTGGTTGCCCCGTCTGCGTCACCGCCCAGGAAGACATCGACACTCTCGTGTACCTGGCCCAGCACGACGATCTGATTCTCTGCACCTACGGCGACATGCTCCGCGTTCCCGGCCGCAGCGGCACCCTCGAACAAGCCCGCAGTCGCGGTGCCGACATTCGCGTCGTTTACAGCGCCATCGACGCCCTGACGCTCGCCCGCCAACATCCCGCCCGGCAGGTCGTGTTCGCCGCCGTCGGCTTCGAAACCACAGCCCCTGCCACCGCCGCCGTCGTGCGCCTCGCCAAGCAGCAGTCGTTTCCCAACTTCAGCGTCCTCGCCAGCCACAAACGTGTCGTGCCCGCGATGCTCGCATTGCTCGCCGCCGGTGCCGTCCAGATCGACGGCTTCCTCTGTCCCGGCCACGTCTCCGCCGTCATCGGTTCCGCAGTCTATCGACCGATCGTCGATCTCTACAAATTTCCCTGCGTCATCGCTGGCTTCGAAGAAATCCACATGGCCCGCGCCCTCCTTCATCTCGCCCAAATGGCCCGCGATAACCGCCCCGAATTGATCAATGACTACACCGAAGTCGTCAACCCCGCCGGCAACCTCGTCGCCCAGCAACTGCTGAACGAAGTATTCACCATCATCGACGTCCGCTGGCGCGGCTTGGGAGTTATTCCCTCCAGCGGCCTCGCCCTTCGCCCGGAGTTTCACTCCTTTGACGCGCAGCAGAAATTTTCCCTCCCCCTTCCAGTCCCGCGTGAATTGCCCGGCTGCATCTGCGGCCAAGTCATCACCGGCATCGCCACACCCCATGACTGCAAAAGTTTCGGCCGAAGTTGCACCCCCGTCCATCCCCTCGGTCCCTGCATGGTCAGTTCCGAAGGTACCTGCCAGGCCTATTTCAAATACGCCCGTCTCGGCGGACGCTGGAGCGGGTCGTTCCAACAACCCACCCCTGCGACCGCCTCCATGCAGCAGGTGACGCCATGAATACTCCCCATGGCACCCCCCGAATCATGCTCGCCCACGGTGGCGGTGGCCAACTCACCGATGAACTTCTGCGCCAATGCATCATGCCCCGTCTCGACAACGCCGTCCTCAATCAATTGCTTGATTCCGCAATCCTGCCCGATGGCCAGGGCGGCCGCCTCGCCATGACCATCGATAGTTTCGTCGTCCAACCGCTCGAATTCCCCGGCGGCAACATCGGCGACCTCGCCGTCGCCGGCACCGTTAACGATCTCGCCGTCTGCGGCGCCACGCCCCTCGGTATCGCCCTGTCACTGGTCCTCTGCGAAGGCCTTCCAATACCCGTGCTTGAACGCGTGCTTGACGCTGTCGCCGCCACGGCCCGCAAGGCCGGCGTCACCGTCGTCACTGGCGACACCAAAGTCGTCGGCCACGGCCAAGCTGATGGCATTTTCATCACGACCGCCGGCGTGGGTCGCATTCCCGCGGGCCTCATCCTCAGCCCCACCCAGGTTCAACCGGGAGACATGCTGATCATCAATGGCCCTCTCGGCGAGCATGGCCTCGCCGTCATGTTGGCCCGTGAAATGCCCGAGTTGATCACCCCCGTCAAGAGCGATGTCGCTCCCCTCAATTCACTCATCAACGCCGCTCTCGCCGCCGCACCCGGCCAGATCCGCTTCATGCGCGATCCCACCCGCGGTGGCCTCGCAGGCCTCTGTGCCGACCTCGCCACCCACAGCGGCTACCGCGTCGTGCTCGACGAAACACACATCCCTCTCCGCCCCGAAGCCCGACACGCCGCCGACCTGCTCGGTCTTGATCCCCTTGAAATCGCCAACGAAGGCAAGGTCGTCGTCGTCGTCGCACCTGCCGCCCATGACCGCGTGTTGCAGGCCATGCGCGCCCATCCGCTTGCTGAATCCGCCGTCACCATCGGACACATTGGCGAGCTGCGCGATGGACTCTGCGAAATTCGCACCACCATCGGCGGGCGTCGCATCGTCGCCAAACCGTACGGAGAACAATTGCCGCGAATCTGTTGATCATCCTGCGTCAAATATATAATGGAGTGCCTTATGCATCTAGGAAACGGAGCCATCACCCCCGCCTGTGCCGTGATCACGGGAACCATTGCCGCCGTGGGTATTGCCGCGTGCGCCACGGCCGTCTGGCGTACCGGCTTTGATCGACGCCGCACTCTGACCGCCGGCATCATGGGTGCCGCCGTGTTTGCCGCCCAAACGATCAATCTGCCGATCCTCCCCTACTCCAGCGCCCACCTCGTCGGGGGCGTTCTCCTCGCCTGGGTTCTCGGTCCGGCACTCGCGCCCCTGGTCATGGCGGTCATCCTGACGCTGCAGGCCGCCCTCCTCGGCGATGGCGGCCTCACGTCCCTCGGTGCCAACTTCATCAATATGGGCCTGCTGCCCGCGGTCCTCGTAATGCTCACCACAAGGCTGCTTCGCCATAAACCGCGCGATCTTCAAGTGGCTCTCTCCGCAGTCCTTTCCATCATCGCCGCCGCATCCCTGATCGTCGGCGAGGTCGCCCTCCTGCGCCCGCAAAATCAACTTGTCGAGCTCCCCCGCTTCGCCACCAGCATGATCTCCATTCACGCCGTCGCCGCATGCCTCGAACTGCTCGCGACAATCCTGATTCACCGCGCCTTGAATATCAAATCCGCTCCCGGCCTCACCACGCTGACCCCGCGCCGTCTCGCCGGCACAACAATCGTCGTGGCCTTCCTCCTCGTCATTGCCTTGCCCTTCGCCAGCTCGATGCCCGATGGCTATGAGTTTGCCGCCCACGACAACGCGATGAGCTGGCTACTGCCGCCCGATTCCGCAGCCTTCTCCTACCGCGAGGTGATCTACGCACTCGCCGGTGCCACATTCACCGGCCTCGCCGTCTTCACGCTCGCGTTCGTCCTGCGCCTCCGCACGCCCCTGAAACCTCTCGTCCCTTGAGGAGCAAATCCATGTGCCTCGCCGTTCCCGCAAAAATCGTTCACCTCACCGAGTCTTCCGCCTTGGTCGATATGCACGGCAATCGCCTGAATGTCAGCACCCTCCTCCTGCCGGAACTCGCCGTCGGCGACTGGGTCCTCGTCCACGCTGGCTTTGCCATACAAAAACTCGATGCCGAAGCCGCCGCTGAAACTTTCGCCCTCCTCGCCCAGGCGTTGCCTCACACCTCCCACGCCGCCGCCCCCTCCCTGGAGTAACCCATGCACGAACTCTCCATTGCCTTGGCCCTCCTGCAACAGGTGCGCACCCACACGCCTGCCGGCACGCGCGTCACCCATGCCCACGTCGAAGCCGGCCCCCTCCAGTCCATCGATCCCGACGCTCTCGAATTTGCCTGGCAGGCCGCCACCCAAAATACCGACCTCGCCCACGTCACCCTCCACTATCGCGCCCTGCCGTGGCGCATCATCTGCAATACCTGCGGCCTTCATTGGAACTCCACCGATGCCCTCGAACGATGCCCCTGCGGAGGCACCGACACGCTCCCTGCCGGCGACGACCGCCTCCGACTACTGTCGCTCGATATCGAATCCCTTTCACCCGCCCCTACCGCCTAAACCAGGAGACCCCATGCAAGTGCAGGTTATTGAAAACGTCCTCAAACTCAATGATGAAGTGGCCCGCATGAACCGCGCCGATCTCCAAAACGCCGGCGTCTACGCCATCGACCTTCTCGGCGGTCCCGGCTGCGGAAAAACTACCCTCGTCGAAAAAACCTGCGCCGCCCTCGCCGACTCCGTCGATATCGCCGTCATCGTCGGCGACCTCGCCACCCAGCGCGATGCCGACCGCATCGCCCGCTTCTGTCGCCAGGTTGTGCAGGTCAACACCGGCAAAGGCTGCCATCTTGAAGCCCACCAGGTCCGCCAAGCCCTCTCCCGCATCAACCTCCGCGACGTCGACTTGCTCATCATCGAAAACGTCGGCAACCTCGTCTGCCCCGTCGGTTTTGATCTCGGCCAAAACGCCAAAGTCGGCATGTTCTCCACCACCGAAGGCGCCGACAAACCCGCCAAATACCCCTACCTCGTCCTCGCCGCCGAAATCCTCCTCTTGAACAAAATCGATCTCCTGCCGCACGTCCCCTTCGACACCCCACAATTCTACGCCGACATCCGCCACCTGAATCCCACCGTCCCCGTGCTGGAGTGTTCCGCCCACACCGGCACCCTCGAACCCTGGACCCGTTGGCTGCGCCAGCGCCTGCCCGCCCATGTCGCGTGAACCTTCAAATCCATCGGAATGTTCCCCCCGTCATGTAGTTCCCCACCGCAAAAACAATCAAGGCCCAGCGCCTCCACAGCACCAGGCCTCAAACAACAGCGGGCGAAGGGGCTCGAACCCTCGACATTCACGTTGGCAACGTGACGCTCTACCACTGAGCTACGCCCGCGAACACACTTGACCTATACACCTTTTTGCAGCGACGATAACGTTCACCTCTGCAACTGAGGCAGTATTTGCCAGCTTTTCGCCCATCCCTACCACGCATTTCGCTGGGTAAGTACTGGCAAGAAAAACGTCGCGGCATTGTAGCGAAAGAAAATCACTGTGGCAAGCCAAGGCAAATCCTTGCACGCCCTCTAGTCTTCCAAAGCAACCTGTATCTCCTTCGCCGGCAAACGGACCCGCAAGGTAGCGCAGCGTTTTTTCGATCGACCCGCACTTTATCAATGTTTTCACCAAAGAAGGGGAGGAGGGAATCGCTTCAGCGGTGAAATTTTAGTTACCTGCGCTGCGTGTCAGGCCGATTCAGGGGAGAGACATTTGTGAATTTGGATATCCAGAAAAAGAGGCACGAAGTGGCAATTATGAAGATGCGTTTGGGTGTAAAGTTGTTGGTGATTGGGGTGACGTTGAGCGTGGTGCCGCTGGTGGTGACGGGAGTGACGACGTGGTTGCAGAATTCGCAGATGGTGGAAGCGGCGAAGACGGGGAACACGGAGTTGGCGAATTCGGATCTGGATCATGTGGCGACGCAGGTGGAGACGATGTGTGAGGCGCATCAGGATGCGCTGCAGAAATTGCTCGGGACATCGATGCGTGTGGCCAGTGATGCGCTTGTAAAGGGCGGGCCGGTGGCGATGGATGAGAAAGAGATGGTGCCGTGGAAGGCGGTGAACCAGGTGACAAAGGATGTGCGCGAAGTGGAATTGCCGCGGATGCAGGTGGGCAGGACATGGCTGGGAAAGACGTCGGACGCGCAGGAGCGAGCGGCGCTGGTGGACGATGTCCAGAAATTGACGGGTGGGGCATGCACGGTTTTTCAGAGGATGAATGCGAAGGGGGACATGCTGCGGGTGAGCACGAATGTGATCACGAAGGAGGGGACGCGGGCGATTGGGACGTATATTGCGGCGGAGAGTTCGGACGGTGTGGCGAGCCCGGTGGTGTCGGCAGTGCTGCGCGGGGAAACCTATGTGGGGCGAGCGTATGTTGTGAATGGATGGTATGCGACGGCGTATTCACCAATACGGGATGCGAAGGGGGAAGTTGCGGGAATGTTGTTTGTAGGGATACCGGAGCGGGATGCGACGGAGTCTTTGCATAAAGCGATAACGAGCATCAAGATTGGGAAGACGGGGTATGTGTGGGTATTGAATGCGATGGAGTCAACGAAGGGGACGTACGTGGTTTCGAAGGATGGAGCGGCGGACGGGAAAAACATCTGGGATGCAACGGATGAGAGCGGTGGGAAGTTTATTCAGACAATTTGCGCGAAGGCCGTGGCGCTGGAGAAAGGGAAATTGGGGGAGGTTCGTTATGTGTGGAAGGGGCCGAGCGAGGAGAAGCCGCGGGAGAAGATTGTGCGGATTGCTTACTTTAAGCCGTGGGATTGGGTGATTGGCGTCGGGGCATACGAGGATGAGTTTAATCATGGGGTGCGGGTTATTGAGGGGATTGAGGGGCGGTCGCGGATGATTCAGGTGGGGATGATTGGTACAGCGCTATTGGCGAGCGTGGGGATTTGGTGGGCGGTTGCGCGGGGGATTACGCGGCCGATCAATCGGATTATTGCGGCGCTGAGTGCAGGATCAGGCGAGACGAATGCATCGGCGGGGCAGGTTGCGAAATCGAGCGAGGCGCTGGCGCAGGGGGCATCTGAGCAGGCAGCGGCTTTGGAGGAGACGACTTCGGCGCTGGAGGAGATGTCTTCGATGACGAAGCGGAATTCGGAAACGACGTTGCAGGCCGAGGTGATGTTTAAAGAGGCGCATCACGCGGCGGAGCAGGGGAACGCGGCGATGGGGCGGATGGCGACGGCGATCGACGATATTCAGAAGAGTGCGGGGGAAACGGCGAAGATCATCAAGGTGATTGATGAAATTGCGTTTCAGACGAATCTGCTGGCGTTGAATGCCGCAGTGGAGGCGGCGCGAGCAGGTGAATCGGGAAAAGGGTTTGCGGTGGTGGCGGAGGAAGTGAGGAACCTGGCGATGCGATCAGCCCAGGCGGCGAAGAATACGGCGGCGCTGATCGAGGGATCAGTGAAGAAGGCGGCGAATGGGGTGAGCATGGCGCAGGAGGTGGGGAAGACGCTGACGAGCATTACAAATTCTGCGAGCAAGGTGAATGGGTTGCTGGGCGAGATTGCGGCGGCATCGAAGGAGCAATCGACAGGGATTGCGCAGATCAATGTGGCGGTGCGCGAGATGGATAAGGTGACGCAGGTGAATGCGGCGAACGCGGAGGAGTCTGCGAATGCATCGAAGAAATTGAGCGGGCAGGCGGAGGAGATGGACCGGGTGGTGCGGGAGCTGGAGGGGTTGGTGGGTGCGCGGGACGGGTAAACGCATTATGGGCCCCCTGCGAACCGCCGAAAATAGTATGCCCCCTGCCAAAACACAACGCGGGCTCGCCCATAACAGGCCAACCCGCGTCGACTGGTCCCAACCCTATTCTTTTCAACCCCGCCCCATTTCCCTTCATCCCGCCTCAATCCTCCTGACCCGCCGCTTAACCTCAGCACATCGCCGCAAACGTCAGAATCGCCAGCATCGCAATCCTCAACTTCTTCGGCGTCACCATTTGATTGATCAAGACTGTCATCGCAATACTCCGCGTCGTCTTCTGGCATGATTGCTAAGATTCACATAGCAAACCCCATGTAAGTACCTCCCCCACCGCGACCCTATTAACACAACCACCTGCAATAACACAACTTACATCAATTACTCGCCCTCACGACCCTCCGCCCGTCTGCAACGCGCTGTTGATTTGCCGCAACATGCCCCCCCCCTTTCCCGTGGTCTGTTGACCCCACGCCACATCCCCACCTACACATCCCCGTCTCCTGACACCGCCTCCCGCCCACGCTACAATCCCCTCTCTCTTACGACAGGAAAACAATGGCCTTTGACTTCCTCAAAAAAGCCCTCTCCAAAACCACCGGCGCCATCTCCGCCAGCGTCGACAAACTCAAAACCGGACTCGCCAAAACCCGCGACGTCTTCGTCGGCGGTCTCCGCTCCCTCCTCCGCGGCCGAAAGCTCGACCAGGCCCTCCTCGACGAACTCGAACAACGCCTCATCCTCTCCGACCTCGGCGTCACCGCCACCCGCAAAATCATGGACGACCTCAATGCCGCCTGGAAAGCTGGAAAAATCTCCTCCGGCGACGAAGTCCTCGACTTCCTCAAAGCTGAAATGAAAGCCTACTGGCCCGCCGAATCCCGCGACCTCAAATTCGCCGCCCCCGGCACCGGCCCCACCGTCATCCTCGTCACCGGCATCAACGGCGCCGGCAAAACCACCTCCATCGCCAAGCTCGGCCAATACCTCAAATCCCAAAACAAAACCGTCATGGTCGCCGCCTGCGACACCTTCCGCGCCGCTGCCGTTGAGCAACTCTCCATCTGGGCGCAGCGCATCGATGTCCAAATCGTCAAACACCAGATGGGCTCCGACCCCGCCGCCGTCGCCTTCGACGCCTGCGACGCCGCACTTGCCCGCAACATCGACGTCCTCATCGTCGACACCGCCGGCCGCCTCCACACCCAGGACAACCTCATGCGTGAGCTCGCCAAAATCCGCAAAGTCATCGAAAAACGCCTCCCCAACGCCCCCCACGAAGTCCTCCTCGTCCTCGACGCCACCACCGGCCAAAACGCCATCCGCCAAGCTGAGGAATTCCTCAAAACCGTCCACGTCACCGGCATCTTCCTCACCAAGCTCGATGGCACCGCCAAGGGCGGCATCGTCATCGCCATCCGCCACCAGCTCAACCTCCCCGTCAAATTCGTCGGCCTCGGCGAAAAACCCGAAGACATGGAACCCTTCGACCCCGAAACCTTCGTCGAAGCCCTCTTCAGCGAAAATTCCGAACCCACCCGCCCCACCTGACGCAACACTCCCCGCCGCGTCATCACCTTCCACTCTCCCTCAATGCTCCGCCCGCGCCGTCACCGATTTCGCATGACCGTCAAATCCCTCCGCCATCGCAAAATCCACAATCGTCTGCCCCACTGCATTCAACGTCGCCGCATCAAACTCCACAATGCTCGTCCGCTTCCGAAAGCTCTCCGCCGACAGCCCGGAAAAAAAACGTCCCGTCCCGCTCGTCGGCAAAACGTGCGATGGCCCCGCCAGATAATCCCCCGCAGCCACCGGCGTAAACGCCCCCACAAAAATTGCCCCCGCATGTTTCACCCGGTACGCATCGCCCCGCGCATCCTTCGTCGTGATCTGCAAATGCTCCGGTGCAAATCGATCCGTAATCTCGATCCCCTCCGCCGTGCTCTCCGTCACAATGATCGCGCTCGCAAACGCCAGCGCCCCCCGCGTCAGTGGCTCCCGGTCCAACTCCTTCAATTGCGATTCCACCTCCCACTGCACCTGCTTCGCCAGCTTGTCGCTCGACGTAATCAACAAGCACGAACCCGGCGCATGCTCCGCCTGCGCCAACAATTCCGCCGCCACCTGCCGCGCCTCGGCCGTCTCATCCGCCAGCACCACCACCTCCGACGGCCCCGCAAACGAATCGATGTCCACCAGACCGTACAGCTCCTTCTTCGCCAGTTGCACGTACGTATTCCCTGGTCCCACAATCTTGTCCACCCGCTTGATCGTCTCCGTCCCAAACGCCAAAGCCCCGATCGCCTGCGCCCCGCCTATCCCATAAATCTCGCTCACCCCCACGCGCGATGCCGCCACCAGCACCGCCGCCGACACCGCCCCGTTTCGCATCGGGCTGCACAAACACAACTCCTTCACACCCGCCACCTGCGCCGGTATCGCCGTATGCAAAACGCTGCTCGGATACGCCGCCGCGCCCCCCGGCACATACAGCCCCACCCGCGCAATCGCCGTATACTTCACCCCCAACCTCCCCCCCGACTGCTTCCCAAACTGCAGCGCAATCGGCTCCGGCTCCTTCGGCAGCATCGCCGTCTGGTAACGCCGCAAATTCCCAATCGCCACATCCAGCGCCGCCACCAACTTCTTGTCCGCCCCCTTCACCGCCGCCTCCACCGCCGATTGCGGCACGCGCAGCGTCTCCGTCGTCACCACCGCCTTGTCAAACTTCGCCGTATATTCAATCACCGCCGCATCCCCGCGCTTCTGCACATCTCGCAAAATCGCCCGCACCGTCTCAAAACGCGAAACGCTCGTCCCCTTCGCCGCCTCTTCCCCGTCCAGCCCCTCAATCAACAGCGGACGCAAACTCAATTTCTCGCGCAGCGCCTCAATCTTCGCCTCATCCTTCTTCGTATAAAAAATCGGCAGCATCGGCATCTTCAACTCCTCCTACAACACCAACCCAGCTTTCAGCACCAGAGTGAATCCCGAAACATATACACCCCTCCTCACGCGGTCAACGCTTTTGCACCCGCTTCCACACCCCTACAATCCTCCCATGTCCTCCCCGCCCTCAAAAATCCTCCTCCTCGCCGCCTTCCACATGGAGTCCCTCGCCCTCGCCTCCGCCCTCCACCTCCCTAAACATCCCTCTCTTCCCCACGCCTATGCCACCTCTCAAATCCTCCTCCTCACCATCGGCCTCCGCGCCTCCCGCCTCCCTCCCCTCCGCCCCGCCATCGCCGATTTCGCCCCCTCACAAATCCTCCTCTTCGGCCTCGGCGGCGCTCTCAATCCCGCTCTCCACGTCGCCGACGTCATCCTCGACAGCCCCTCCCTCAACCTCCCTCACACCATCTCCGGCCAAATCATCTCCTCCGACGAAATGCTCACCACCCCCGCCGCCAAAAACGCCCACTACCTCCGCACCCACGCCGATGCCGTCGATATGGAATCCGCCCCCGTCCGCGCCGCCTTCGCCCCGCAAACCATCACCATCCTCCGCGCCATCTCCGACGATGCCGCCCATTCCATCGACCACGAAATCCTCTCCCTCATCGACGACCTCGGCCGCCCCCGCCCTGCCAAAATCGCCTTCCTCCTCGCCCGCCGCCCCACCCTCATCCCCCAACTCGCCCGCCTGCAAAAAGACTCCGCCGCCGCCCTCGCCGCACTCTGCAAATCTCTCGCCGCCTACCTGACCCCCCAAAATCCTTAACGCCAATTCGCGTCTCCCCTCACCTCACGCCTTCAACTTCCCCGCCACACTCACCAATTTCCCCGCCATCCCCTCCAGTGCCGCCGCCTGCTTCGCATCCTTCAGCGTCCCATCTTCATTAAACGCCTCATGCGCCTTCACAATCGCCAACTGCTCTGGCAGCACCAGCACCTTGATGTTCCCCAATATCATCTTCACCGTCACCAGCCCGCGCAACCCTCCCAGCGCCCCCGGCGACGCCGCCACCAGCAACGCCGTCTTCCCCTCGAAACATCCCAGCGGCGCCTCCCCCGCCACCGGCCTGCTCACCCAGTCCAGCGTATTCTTCAGCACCACCGTAATCGAAGAGTTGTACTCCGGACACGAAATAATCAACGCATCATGCGCCAAAAACAAATCCTTCAACTTCCGCCCATTCGCCGGCAGCCCCTCCGCCTTCTCCAAATCCTCATCAAAAATCGGCAGTGGATAATCCTTCAAATCAATAGTCGTCACCTCCGCTCCCGCCTTCTTTGCCCCCGCCGCCGCCAGCTTCGCCAGCTTCTTATTAAAGCTCCCCGCCCGCAACGCCCCTGCAAACACCAAAACCTTCACACCCATATCGAACTCCCAAAAATAAAACCCAATCAGCTTTCACTTTGTCACAGCCGCAGTCAGTCTACGCAGGGTTGCCCTCCCCCGTCCACTTCAATCTCGCAATCCCCGCGCGCTCCCTCCCAATTTTCCATCTCTAAATCTGCCGCTTTGCCAACTCAACTACTCCTTCGCTTGCCCCCAAAACCTCCACATCTCCCCCGTCGCATCCACCGCCTTCGACGGCTTCTGGCTCTTCCCCTCCATCGCCTTCGCCCCCGGCCACATATGATTCCCATGCACCACCGTCACCAATTCCACCCTCGCCCCCGCCTTCCCCTTCCCCGGCCCATACGACTCGCGAATCACCTCCTCCTCCTTCCTCACCACCGCCTCCCCCTCGCACCCATTCGCCTTCACCCACATCCCCACGGATTCCTTCACCCCCAGCGTCTGCGTCACCCCCCCCACCCCCGCCGCCGGCGGGGGCGCCGCCCCCCCCCCCACAAAAAGGACAATCAAAAACTCCATACCCAATAACACAAACAACGG
>JBBRWV010000002.1:0-65974 GCA_038248985.1 Phycisphaerae bacterium | reverse complement strand
GCTGGAGGGGTGATTATATATTTTTTGGGGGAGGGGAGGGAATGACGAATGACGAATGACGAATGACGAATGATCGGGGCGGGAGGGATAGGGGTAAGGGAGTAAGGCGCTCATCAGGAGGGGGGTAAGGCGCTCATCAGTATTTTTGTTGTAAGTTGAGTAACGGCAGGGAGTTGGGGTAAGGCGCTCAGCAGACTTCGACACAGGGAGTGGAGGAGTGCTGGGGAGGAGGAAAGTGAGGGTCAAAAGGAGAATTATTGCTATTGCGAATAGTGTGTGGGATAGCGTTTTTGACATGGATTTTTCCCCCCTGATTTTTTTGGCTCTACACTTTATTTTAGATCGTTGCGAATATACCTAATGGATGGCGAACTTGTCAAGAGGAATATTGGAGAATGGCCACGGATAGACGGGGGGAGACACGGACAGATATTTCGAATTAATGAGGGGGTGAGGGGGTGAAGGGGGAAGGTGGGGGATTTTTTGGGTGGCGTTTATTGGGGATTGCGAGTACATTTTTGGTAGATCGCAGGGCGCGGCGGTTTGATATTGGCTGCGGATGCTCGTGCGTGTTTTTTTTGGGAAGGCCAGGAAATGACTGACAATCCGAATATTCCGATGACACCGAATTACCAGACGCCGAACCCGATTGATCCGGCGGGGGCGCTGAAAGGTCCGGCGATTGGGCTGATGGTGGCGGGCATAGTTGGAATTTTGGTGCAGGCAATCAGCGCCATGCTTAACCTGCTCGGGGCGGGGTTGGGGGCGGCGCAGGGGGGCGACCAGGCGATGATGAATATGTTCAGCGGCGGGGTGGGGCTGGTGTTTAACGTCATTGGGACGATTTTGGGGGCGGTGATTATTATGGGCGCGCTGAAGATGAAGAATTTGCAGTCGTATGGTTTTGCCATGACGGCGGCGATCATTGCGATGATCCCGTGTTGCTCGCCGTGCTGCTTGCTGGGTCTGCCGTTCGGGATCTGGGCGCTGGTGGTAATGATGAAGCCGGAAGTGAAGGCGGCGTTTCGCTAAGGGGGACCGCCGTTGGGGGTAGCGAGGGCCACGGATAGACAGGGACAGTGGGGGGAGGGCACGCGTAGACCTATGGATTGATTCCCTAGGCTTGGGGGGCGAGGGGTTGGGTTAGCGGGGGCGGGGGGAGGGGAGGTCGAGGAATTGGAGCTCATCTGTGGCGAGGTTGAGGAGGGCGAGGGAGCGGGGGCGGGCGCGGTGGAGGGCGCCGGGGTTGATGATGCGGGTGGTGTGGTGGCGTTCGTCGCGGCGGGTGTGGGTGTGGCCGTGGATGATGTAGTCGAAGTTTTTGGAGAAGAGGAGTTGGTGGAGGGTGTTGGGGAGGTGGCCGTGGGTGAGGGCGATGGATTTGCCATGGAGGGAGAGCTGGGCGAGGTCGCCGTGGCAGTGGAGGTGGAGTTCGCGGGCGCGTTGTTGGAGTGCGGGGCGGTCGAATTCGTTGTTGCCGAAGACGAAGTGGAAGGGGGCGGGGGCGAGGTGGGCGAAGAGGTCGAGCATTTGGGGATCAACGAGGTCGCCGGCGTGGAGGTAGGCGGCGGGATGGTGAGGGGCGAGGAGCGTGAGCGCGGTTTGGGTGGCGGGGATGTCGTCGTGGGTGTCGGAGAGGAGGGCGATGAGCATGAGGGGGCCCAGTGAAGGGTTAGGGGGCAGAGGGGGTAAGTTCAAGGTTCAAGGTTCAGGCACGAGGGGGGGAGCAAGAAGCACGGAGACGGGTCAGGGGTTAGGGGCGTTTGGGGAGGTCGTCGAAGCCGGGGCGGAGGAAGGCGCGGGCTTGGGGGAGGGCGGTTTCGACGGATTTGCGGAGGCGGTCGAGGGAGGCGGTGGTTTTTTGGATTTCGGCTTGGCGGTTGGGGAGGAGGGCGGCGAGGGCGTGCCAGGCGGCGATGGAGTTGTCGAGGCCGATGAGGGCGATTTTGGCGGAGGCTTGGGAGTCTTGATCGTCGTCGAAGTCATCGCTGCGGGAGGCGCGGCGGAGTTTGATGTAGATGAGGTGCTGGTACCAGCGGATGACGTCGATGGCGTCGCGGAGGCGGGCGACGTCGGCGACGGGGTCGGTATCGGGGAGGCCGAGCTCGGCGGCTTTGGCGAGGGCGAGTCCTTTGAGGTGGAAGGTGTCGCGTCGGCCGTCGAACCAGCGGTTGACGAAGGTGATGTATTTTTTGGCGGCGCGGCAGTAGGGGGCGTGGGGCGGGGCGGGGATGGCGGGTTCGGCGCGGACTTGTTCGCGGACTTCGTGGAGGTTGATGCCTTCTTTTTGGAGTTGTTCTTCGAGCATTTGGAGGCTGAGTTTGAATATTTCGGCGGTGTGTTTGATGGAGGCTTTCATGGTGGTGTTGCGGCCTTCGCCGACGCCGGCGGCTTCGGAGGTGGCGTAGACGGAGCAGCGTTCGGTGAAGCGGCAGCGTTCGCACCAGCGGTCGCAGTAGTTGAAGATGCCGGGGATGAAGTGGGGGTTGTTGACGATGTGTTTGAATTCATCGGGGGTCATGTAGGGGCCTCTTGAGCGCGCGAGGGGGAGACGGGTGAAGGGGGTAGTATACCGCGCGGTGGAGGGGGAGGCGGGATGGAAAATGGCGAAAGACGAATGTCGGGGGGTCAGGGGTGAGAGGGCAGGGGTCAGGCGCTGGCGGTAGAGGACAATCGGTTGGCCGTAATGGCCTATTTGTAGGGCACGTAATCGCCAGCGGTGCTTGTGTTTGATGGCGAAGAGGAGATAAGTGAAGGGGGGAAGGGATTTCAGTTGGTGACATTTTGTAGCCGCCGGAAAATGGGAATCGATATTACAATGGGGATTGTGCGATTTTTTAGGAGCAGGGTGTGGCGGTTTCGATTGATGGGTTTTTGGAGTTGGCGAAGGGGCGGCGGAGCGTACGGAATTTTAAGGGGGAGGAGATTCCGCGGGAGTTGTTGCTGAAGGTGTTGGAGGCGACGCGGTGGGCGCCGAGCGGGTACAACTTGCAGCCGACGCAGTTGGTGGTGGTGACGGATTTGGCGGTGCGGAAGCGTTTGCGGGCGGCGTGCATGGGGCAGCGGCAGATCGAGGATGCGCCGGCGACGGTGGTTTTTGTGGGGGATCGGCGGGTGGCGGATCGGAATTTGCGGAAGATGATCGAGCATGAGGAGAAGGAGGGGGCGATGCATCCGAAATATCGGGCATCGCTGCATAAGTTTGTGCCGCTGGCGTTTGGGACGGGTCCGGTGGGGTTGGGGTGGGCATGGAAGAGCACGTTGGTGCCGCTGCGGCGGATGATGACGGCGACGCCGGAGTTGCCGGCGATACACCGAAGGTATTGGTTGGCGAAGCAGGTGAGTTTGGCGGCGATGAATTTTATGTTGGCGGCGGCGAGCGGGGGATTGGGGACGTGCCCGATGGAGGGTTTTGATGAGAGCCGGGTGAAGAAGATTTTGGGGATTGGGCGGGAGAAGGTGGTGGTGCTGATGATGCCGGTGGGGTATTCGGCGGAGGGGAAGACGAAGCGGGGGCGGTTTCCGCTGGAGGAGATGGTGCGGTGGGTGTGAGGGGCTGGGGTGGGGCAGGGGTGAGGGGGTCAGGTGACGGGGGTGAGGGAGCGGGGGGCGGTGAAGGCGTTGATGGGTTGGAAGTCGAGTTTACGGCGCCACATTCCATCGCGGAATTGGAGGAAGAGGAGGCGGGTTTTTTCGACGTTGCGGCGGAAGTCGGCGAAGGAGAAGTCGGGGTTGAAGAAGTTGGAATAACCGGGGAGGCGTTGGAGGGATTTGTTGCCGAGGTCGCAGAAGCCCATGGCCCAGTCGGGGAAGGCGGGTTTTTCAACGGTGTCTTTGTAGAGAATCTGGATGCTGTCATGGCGGGGGTCGCGGCGGATTTTGGCGCAGACGGAATTGACGGTGTCTGGGGGACCTTCGAGGAGTTGGATGAAGGAGCCTTGGTCGTAGAGGAGGAGGCCGGAGATGCCGAGGGCGTGGTTGGCGGGGCGTGATTTTAGAAGGAGGGCGGTGAGGTCTTCGTGGGACATGGGGGCGGTGGCGCGGCTGGCGTAGCAGATTTGGAAGATAGACATTGAAGGCCCTCACTGTTTCAGACAAGAGGAGTATCGACAGGAAGGGGGAAAAAGTGAGCGGGATGCTTGAAAAGGGGTGAGTGGCGCAAAGAAAGCGGGTTCTGAGAGGTCAGAACCCGCAGGGAATTTTCAGGGGAGTGGTGGGGTGTGAAGTCGAGGGAAGTTATTGGGGATTTTCCTTGGGCGTTTCCTTGGGAGTGTCTTTAGGGGTTTCTTTGGGGGCGGGAGTGGTGACGGTGATTTCGAGGGCACGGAGTCGCTCGCTGTATTCCCATTTGACTTCGACTTTGTCGCCGACCTTGAGGGCTTTGATTTGGGCGAGGATGTCTTTGTCGAGGCCGCCACCGTCGGCGGGGTTTCCGCCGTGCCATTGGGGCATGAAGCGTTCGGAGGCGGTTTCGTTTTTGGCGCGGAACCAGTTGTCACCTTTTTCGGTGACGGTGCCGGCGAAGGTGCCTTTGTCGCCTTCTTTGTGATCGGCGGCGTAGGCGGCGGCGGCGGTGGCCATCATGATGGCCACCATCATGCGGCAGATGAGTCGGTTTTCACGCACGGTTTGGACTCCTTGGGGTTAGAGGTGAATTGTAGACACGGGGGATAAACGGGGGGGAGGTTTGGATCTTGCGATGAAAGGGGTGCGTAGAGGGATTTGAGGAGAGGGCTTTGGTCTGGTTATGAGTAGGAGGGGGGGGAATTGCGGGAGTGGGATTATTTCTTGGCAGGAGATGCAGATGCGGAACGGGTGGCGTAGTTGTGGGGTGGTGATGGCGGTGTTGGCGGGGAGCGTGAGTTTGGCGGGAGGTGCGGCGTGGGGGGCGACGGAGGGGCTGGTGGAGGAGAAGGGGGTGGTGACATCGGTGGAGGGACGCGCGGTTCATTACGTGGGGAAAAATGAGAAGGGGGAGGAGCGGAAGAATAAGGCGGAGGTGCGGGCGCAGACGCGAATTGTGGTGGATGGGAAAGCGGCGAAGTTGGCGGATATTCAGGTAGGGATGGCGGTGACGGTGACGTTGCAGACTCGGACGGCGGCGGTGCTGACCGTGAAGATTGAGGCGACGACGGTGGCGGAGGCGCAGAAGGAGAGTTAGGGAGTGGGGTTGGGGTGAGGCGGGGAGGTGAGGGGCGAGGGTTGGCGCGCCTTGCAAATGATTTGCTTTGCACGATAATCCGAAATCTTGCGTCCGGGAACGAATGTGCCGGGCGCTGCGATGAATTTCAGGACGCGAGCGGATATGAATTACGCCCTATTGGCAGCGACCGCGCTTGGTGCGATTGGCCTGTATTTGATGCTTCCCCGGGGGAAGGCGACGTTGGCGCGGCTGGGATTGCTGCTGGGTGGGATGGCGTTGGTGGGGTTATTTTTATATTTGTTGCGAACGGTGGCGGAGCAGCATTTGGTGGAGGTGGGTGGGCCGCCGATTTATTTTTACTTGTTTGGGTTAATCATGATAGGCGGGGCGGTGGGGGTGGTGACGCAGCCGAAGCCGGTGTATGCGGCGTTGTATTTTGTGCTGATCACGCTGGCGGGTGCGGGGATGTTTGTGCTGTTGCTAGCAGAGTTTATGGCGATTGTGCTGGTGATCATTTATGCCGGCGCGATTTTGGTGACGTATGTATTTGTGATCATGCTGGCGAGTCAGGGGCAGGGGAAGGTGGAGGCGGCGGAGTATGATCGGCGGGCGAGCGAGCCGTTTTTTGCGACGCTGGCGGCGTTTTTGTTGATTGGGGCGGTGTTGCAGGCGTTGTTTCCGGTGGGTGGGAAGGTGATTGCGGAGGAGAATTTGGGGGGTCATGACCGGTTGATGGCTCTTAATTTGGGGGTGATAGAGGGGGTAAGTGGGGGTGCAGGGGGGGGTAGTGGGGGGGTAACGGGGGTAAAGGAGGGTCCGGCGACGATGCCGAAGGGTCGGGAGGCGTCGGTGTTGAATCCGCCGAGCGGGATCCAGGTGGTGGGTGTGAATTTGTATTCGAAGTATGCGTTGTCGCTGGAGTTGGCGGGCATCTTGTTGACGATTGCGTTGGTAGGTGCGGTGGTGATTGCGCGGAAGGGTGAGGGGGCGCATGTGCTGGGATCTGGCGAGTTGCCTACGGAATGACGAATTATTACGCTTTGGCGAATTTTTGGTGAACGATGACGCAGATTGAACTTTATCATTACTTGGTGGTGGGGGCGATCCTGTTTGGGATTGGGATGGTGGGGTTTATGACGCGGCGGAATTTGATCATGATGTTTTTGAGCACGGAGATCATGTTCCAGGGGGTGGCGTTGAATTTGGTGGCGTTTTCGCGTTTTCATATGAATCCGTCGGGCCAGAGCTTTGTGGTGTTTCTGTTGTCGATCGCGGCGGCGGAGGCGGCATTGGCGCTGGGCCTGGTGGTGTTGCTGTTCCGTAAGCGTGAGACGCTGAATGCGGATGCGTGGTCGGAGATGCAAGGATAAACGAAGGGGCCAGGGATCAGGGGCCAGGGATCAGTGAGTAGCGCTGACCTTGGGCGACTGAAACCGGTTCCTCCTTCTCGGAGAATTTCGTGATCGAGTTTGCGATAAGTAAGCCTTGGTTGATACCGCTGTTGCCGTTGGTGGCGGCGTGTTTTATTGGGGTGTTTGGGAAGTGGTTGAAGGGTGGGGCGGCGGTGCCGGCGATATTGGCGATGCTGGGATCGGTGGCGTTGTCGGTGGGGTTGTTGTGCGGGTTCAGCAATGGGACGATAGAGCGGCCGCTGCAGGAGACGGTCTATGAGTGGTTTGCGGCGGGGAGTTTCAAGGTACCTGCGGCGTATTATATTGATCAGTTGACGGCGTTGTATTTGACGTTTGTAACGGTGATCGGGACGCTGATATTTGTATTTGCGGCGGGGTACATGAAGGGGGACTATGGTTTTTGGCGGTTTTTCGCGTATTTGAGTTTGTTTGTGTTTGCCATGACCGTGCTGGTGATGGGAAACAATTTTGTGGTGTTGTATTTGGGTTGGGAAGGGGTGGGGTTGGCGAGCTACCTGTTGATTGGGTACTACTATCCGCGGCCGAGCGCGGTGGCGGCGGCGAAGAAGGCGTTTATCACGAATCGGATTGGGGATTTTGGGCTGGCGATCGGGATATTTCTGATCTATGCCAATTTCGGGACGGTGGAATACACGAAGTTTTTTGGGATGGTTGCGCACGGGCATCTGACGGCGGGGCAGATTGCGGCGTTGGGGTGGATACCGTATTGCCTGATGCTGGGGGCGTTTGGGAAGTCGGCGCAGTTTCCGTTGCATGTATGGTTGCCGGACGCGATGGAAGGTCCGACGCCGGTGTCGGCATTGATTCATGCGGCGACGATGGTGACGGCGGGGGTGTATTTGATTGCGCGGTGCATGCCGGTGTTTCATGCGGACGCGTTGATCGTGGTGGCGTGCGTGGGCGGGTTTACGGCGTTCATGGCGGCGACGATGGCGTTGTGCCAGTATGACTTGAAGAAGATTTGGGCGTATTCGACGCTGTCGCAGTTGGGGTACATGTTTTTGGGGTTGGGCGTGGGGGCGACGGCTTCGGGGGTGTTTCACGTGTTTACCCATGCGTGGTTCAAGGCGCTGTTGTTTTTGAGCGCCGGTTCGGTGATGCATGCGATGGGCGGGGAGTTGGATATTCGGAAGATGAGCGGCGTGCGGAAGGTGATGCCGATCACCTGTTTTACGATGTTGATTGGATGTTTGGCGTTGGCGGGGGTGCCGCCGTTCGCGGGGTTCTGGAGCAAGGATGAGATTTTGGCCGCGGCGTTGAACAGCGAGACGACGGCGGGATTGGTATTTGGGATTGTGGGGGTAGGGGTGGCGTTGCTGACGGCGTATTACACGTTCCGGTTATTTTTCCGGGTGTTCATGGGTCCGGTGAGTTTGCCGCCGAATGCGGGGGGGCATGAGGCGAGTCCGTTTGCCTTGGCGGAGGAGCAGGGGCATGGTCAGGGGGATCATGCGGTTCACGGGCATGACGCGGGGCATGTTGCGGGGCATGATGCTGGGCATGGTCACAGTCATGGCGACGCGACGAAGATGAAGTTGGATGGTTCGCCGCTGATGTGGGTGCCGTTGCTGATTTTGTGTGTGGGAGCGGCGGGGGCGGGTTTGCTGGGTTATTTCGGTGGGGCTGGCGGGCAGGGCGGGTGGATACATCACTTTTTGGCGCCGGTATTCGGCGGGGGCGGTCATGGGGCGGAGGTCGCGGTGAAGGCGACGGCGCATGTGGAGCGGATCAGTCACGGTGGGATGATGATTTTGAGTGGGTCGATTGCGGTGGTGGGGATTTTGCTTGCGGCGTATTTTCATTGGATGAATCGTCATGCGGCGGACATTGTGGGGGCGAATTTGAAGCCGCTGGTCGCGTTTCTTTATAACAAGTGGTACATCGATGAGATTTACAAGGTGCTGATTACGAAGAGTTTGTGGGTGCTGGGGCACATCCTGTCGATCGTGGATCGGTACGTGGTGGATGGGGTGGTGTTCATGGTGGGATTTGGGCCGCAGTTGGCGGGTTACACGTTGAAGCCGACGCAGCGCGGGTTGTTGGGGCGTTATGCGGTGGGGATGATTGCGGGATTGACGGCGGTGGTGTTGGGTGTGTTGTATTTGATGAAGTAGGATTCAGAAGCAAGGATCAAGCAGGACGAAGCCGAACGACGGACGAAATGAGAATTAAGAAGACGAGATATCGGATGACACGCGGATGCAAATGATGATGCCCATAGTAGCCCAGGTGGCGGAGACAGCGGTCAAGGACTGGACGATACCGATATTGGTGTTGGTGCCGGTGATTGGGGCGTTGTTGTTGCCGTTGATCACGCCGAAGGGGAATCCGAAGTTGTCGGGGGTGCTGGCGTTTGTGATATCGCTGGTGCCGCTGGTCATGGTGGGGTGGATGGTGGCGAAGTTTCCGGCGTACCGTGTGGAAGGTGCGGACAAGGCGGGGTGGTATCACCAGTTCAGTTACGAGTGGTTGCCGAGTTTTGGCGTGAAGTTCAGCATGGGGATGGACACGATCAGTTTATGGCTGGTGGTGTTGGCGGCGGTGTTGACGCCGATTTCGATATTGGCGAGTTTCAATTACATCAAGCAGCGGCAGCCGGAGTTTTACGCATGGATGCTGGTGCTACATGCGGCGATGCTGGGCGTTTTCTGTGCGATGGACGTGCTGGTTTTCTACCTGTTTTTCGAGTTCACGCTGATCCCGATGTTTTTCATTATTGGGATATGGGGCGGCGCGGAACGGCGGAAGGCGGCGGGGAAGTTTTTCCTGTTTACGTTTTCGGGCAGCGTGCTGACGCTGGTGTCGCTGTTGTACATCGCGTTTTTGTTTTCGAACGGGTACTCGGCGTATAGCGCCGAGGCGGGGCGGGTGGTGGAGTATGTGAAGGGTGCGGGGTACATATCGTTTGCGTATACGGATTTGTATGCGACGGGGAGCCAATTGCCGCTGGGGCTGCAGACGATTTTGTTTTTCGGCATGTTTGCGGGGTTTGCGGTGAAGGTGCCGCTGTTTCCGGTGCATACGTGGTTGCCTTTGGCGCACACGGAAGCGCCGACGGCGGGTTCGGTTATTTTGGCGGGGGTGTTGCTGAAGCTGGGGACGTATGCGATTTTGAGATTTTTGCTGCCGATATTGCCGTTGGCGGCGCAGACGTATGCGCCGTATGTGGCGGTGGTGTGCATCATTGGGATTATTTACGGGGCGTTGGTGAGTTGGGTGCAGGGGGACATGAAGAAGCTGATTGCGTATTCATCGGTGAGCCATTTGGGATTTTGCGTGTTGGGGATGTTTGCGATGACGGAAGAGGGGGTGATGGGGAGCGTGTTGTACATGATCAACCACGGGCTATCGACGGGGGCGTTGTTCCTGATCGTGGGGATGATTTATGAGCGGTATCACACGCGGGACATGAACCAGCTTTCGGGGCTGGTGCGGCGGACGCCGGCGTTGGCGTTCTTTGCGATTTTCTTTGTGATGAGTTCGGTGGCGTTGCCGGGGTTGAACGGATTTGTGAGTGAATTTTTGGTATTGGTGGGGACGTTTGTGAGCGGGCAGAAGACGGGGGGCGACATGCAGCAAACGTGGGTGTATGGGAATTTGGGGCCGGCGTATGCGATTACGGCGGCGACGGGGGTGATTTTGGGTGCGGTGTATTTGTTGTACTGGGCGGGGCGCGTGGTGTTTGGGCCCTTGAAGGAGCCGGTGCATGAAGAGGGGAGCGGGCATGATGATGAGCACGCGGTGCAGGAGAAGGCGCGTGATTTGTCAGGCCGGGAATGGGCGGTGCTGGTGCCGATTGGGGCGCTGGTGGTGGTGTTGGGGGTGTATCCGATGCCGGTGATGGAGACGTTGAAGGCGCCGGTGAGAAAGATGGTGGAGACGATGCGGATCGACACGACGCACACGGCGATGAAGGTGAATGCGGCGGAGGCGGGGGCGCAGGAGACGGGAAAGCACGAAGCGGGCAATTGAAAGTTGATTGAGACGGCGGCTGCAAGGAGCCGCGAAAATGGAATGAAGCCGAGCGGCTTGAAGAAGAGGTAAAGCGTGGAACTGGACGTCAAGTTTTTGATTCCGGAGATCATCATATTGGTGACGGCGTGCGTGGTGACGCTGCTGGGTTTGTCGGGCAAGGATGCGACGCGGAAGCTGACGCAGGTGCTGGCGGCGGCGGGGTTGGGTGCGGCGTTTTTGGGAAGTTTGGGGTTGTTGGGGAATGGGGAGAGTTTTTCAGCGACGGCGTTGTTGCCGGCGGCGAAGTATTTTAATCCGCAGTACATCACGATTTTGGCGTGCGGGATTGGTTTTTTGTCGGTGCTTTCTGCGTGGGACATGCCCTCGAAGAATGATCCGACGAATACGGACAGTCATATGCGGGGGGAGTTTTTCGGGATGATGCTGTTTTCGCTGGCGGGGGTGGCGATGATCGGGAAGGTGAACGACCTGGTGTGGTTGTTTATCGTGCTGGAGCTGGTGTCGATACCGACGTACATATTGGTGGCGACGGGTCGTGGGCAGGCGGCGGCGCAAGAGGCGGGGGTGAAGTATTTTTTCCTGGGGGCGTTGGCGGCGGCGATTTTTCTGTTTGGGTTCAGCTACATTTACGGGGCGACGGGGTCGACGAATTTTGTGGAGATCAGCAAGTTTTTCATGACGCACGAGATTTCGGCGCTGGCGATGATCGGGTTGCTGATGGCGATTGTGGGGATTGCGTACAAGATCGCGGCGGTGCCATTGCATTTTTACACGCCGGACGTGTACCAGGGTGCGGCGACGCCGGTGACGGCATTTTTGGCATTTGCGCCGAAGGCGGCGGGATTTGTGGCGATCGTCAGTTTGCTGACGCTGGTGGATTTTAATTTTGTGGGGACGAACGGCGGGGCGATACAGACGTTGCTGACGGTGATGGCGATTTTGACGATGACGATCGGCAATGTGCTGGCGTTGTTGCAGCGGAACGTGAAGCGGATGCTGGCGTATTCGTCGATTGCGCATTCGGGGTACATGCTGGTGGGGTTGGTGGCGGGGCCGGGACGGGGCGATGCGGGGGCGGACGGGGTGAACGCGGTGCTGTTTTATTTGGGTGGGTATGCGATCATGAACCTGGGGGCTTTTTCGGTGTTGATTTATCTGCAGGGGAAGGCGGATGCGGGGGAGGATTTGGATGATTTGGCGGGGGTGTCGAAAGATCAGCCGGTGGCGGCGTTGCTGATGATGCTGTGTTTGTTTTCGTTGATCGGGATGCCGCTGACGATTGGATTTTTGGGCAAGCTGTACATTATTCAGGCGGCGTTGGCGAACGGGCACACTCTGCTTGCGGTGATTGTGGTGATCAACGCGGCGATAGCGGCGGCGTATTATTTGAAGATTATCGCGACGATGTATTTGCGGGACGCGTTGTATCCGTTTGTGGTGCGGTCGAAGCTGCCGTTGAAGGTGGCGGCGTTGGTATGCACGCTGGCGGTGGTGGCGTTTGGGGTGATGCCGTGGCCGCTGCTGAATGCGACGAGCAAGGCGGGTTTGCAGATGCGTGGCGGCGAGGCGGTGCCGATGGTGAAGACGGTATCGGACGGGAAGTGACGCACTGGAATGAGTGGCTGGCAGAAACAGCCATTGGTAAATGGACGACGAGCGGTTTACAGCCGGGTTATGAGTCGCTAATTATTTCATGGACAGTTTTTATTTTTGATGGCGGAGAATCTTTATGCAGCTGGCGAATCGTTTGAATGACATTGCGGAATCGATCACACTGGCGGTGACGGCGAAGGCGAATGCGCTGAAGAAGGCGGGGGTGGACGTGGTGAGTTTTGGGGCGGGGGAGCCGGATTTTGATACGCCGAGTTTCATTAAGGATGCGGCGGTGAAGGCGTTGATGGCGGGGAAGACGAAGTACGAGCCGACGCCGGGGACGATTGAGGCGCGGCGTGCGATCAGCGAGAAGTTGAAGCGGGAGAACGGGATTGAGTATCCGGCGGAGCAGATCATTATCAGTGTGGGCGGGAAGCATTCGTTGTACGTGGCGTACATGGCGACGTTGAATGCGGGGGACGAGGTGATTATTCCGGCGCCGTATTGGGTGAGTTATCCGGAGATGGTGAAGTTGGCGGGGGGCGTGCCGGTGATTGTGAAGGGGGATCCGAAGAACAATTTCCGGATCACGCCGGAGCAGTTGGCGCAGGCGATCACGCCGAAGACGCGGATGGTGGTGATGAATTCGCCGAGCAATCCGGGCGGTCACACGTATACGCCGGAGGAGTTGGGGGCGTTGGCGAAGGTGATTGCGCCGCACAAGGATGTGTGGGTGTGCAGTGATGAGATTTACGAGAAGCTTTTGTATGGGGATCAGAAGACGATCAGCTGGGCGGCGCTGGATTGGGCGACGTGGAAGGATCGGACGATCACATGCAATTGTTTGAGCAAGACGTTTGCGATGACGGGTTGGCGGATTGGGTACACGGCGGGGCCGAAGGGGCTGATCGAGGCGATGAACAAGTTGCAGAGCCAGATGACGAGCAACATCACGAGTTTTTGTTTTCCGGCGATTGTGGAGGCGTATACGAACCCGCAGAGCGCGGTGGAGGTGGAGAAGATGCGGAAGGAATTTGAGGTGCGGGGCGAGCACATGTGGAAGCGTTTGAATGCGATGGCGGGGGTGACGTGCGTGCGGCCGACGGGGGCGTTTTATTGTTTTCCGAGCATTGCGGGGCATTTGGGCAAGCCGCTGGGGTTGAAGGGGACGGTGGCGGTGGAGGCGGTGGCGTTTTCGACGGCGGTGCTGGAGGAGGCGCATGTGGCGTTGGTGCCGGGGAATGATTTTGGGTTTCCGGATCATGTGCGATTGAGTTTTGCGACGAGCATGGGGAATATTGACAAGGGATTGGATCGGTTGGAGAAGTTTTTGAAGGGGGGGTGAGGGGAGTGGTGTTTCACGGGGGGCGGGGGAGGCGTTGGTGGCGGAGGCGGAGGGAGAAGTGGTGGGTTATGCGATCTGGTTCAAGACGTTTTCGACATTTTTGGGGCGGCCGGGGATTTATCTCGAGGATCTGTATGTGAAGCCGGCGTATCGGGGGCGGGGGTTGGGGAAGGGGATGCTGGTGGAGTTGGCGCGGATAGCGGTGGCGCGGGGGTATGGCCGGGTGGAGTGGAGTGTGTTGGATTGGAATGCGCCGGCGGTGGCGTTTTACCGGGCGCTGGGTGCGGTGCCGCTGGAGGAGTGGACGATGATGCGATTGACGGGTGAGGCACTTGCGACAGGGGGCGCGCGGGGGTAGTCTTTTGTGGCATATCTGTGGGCGGCGCAACTTTTTGTGTATTCCATCGGCCGCGGTGGAAGGGAATGAAATGAGGAACAAGCATGTCGGTAGATGTAGCGATTGTTGGTTGTGGCAGCATGGGTCGGTCGCACGCGAATTATTACAAGGGTGTTCCGGAGGCGCGGGTGGTGGCGTTGTGCGATATCAAGCGGGAGAATTTGGAGAAGTTTCATAAGGAGCAGTACAAGGGGGACGAGTCGATACGGTTGTACGATTCGCTGGAGGAGATGATGAAGGATCCGCCGAAGGGGCTGCGGGCGGTGACCTTGGTGACGCCGCACGCGCTGCATTTTCCGCAGGCGATGCTGTCGTTGGAGCACGGGTACGACGTGCTGGTGGAGAAGCCGATGGTGACGAGCAGCGATCATGCGCGGCAGTTGGCGGAGCAGGTGAAGAAGACGGGACGGCATTTGCAGATTGCGTTTCAGGCGTCGTATTCGCAGGAGTATGCGTATATACGGGATGTATTGCAGGCGGGAGGGTTGGGGGAGTTGCAGACGGTGACGGCGTACAGTTGCCAGGGTTGGCGGAACGCGGTGAAGGGGACGTGGCGGCAGGATCCGGCGCTATCGGGCGGAGGTCAGATGTATGACAGCGGGGCGCATTTGTTTAATTCGATTGCGTGGTTGATGGATCGGCCGGTGGAGGAGGTGTATTGCTGGGCGGACAACAAGGGGACGCCGGTGGAGATCAATGCGGTGATGACGATACGTTGGGAGGGGAATATTTTGGGGAGCGTGACGATTTCGGGGAACACGCCGGGGTGGCAGGAGGGGATTTGGATCAGTGGGGAGAAGGGTCGGATCAGCACGGGGATTCACGGGGGGCGTTTGGAGCATTTTGATGAGAAGGGCGGGTTGATCAAGTATCCGCCGGTGACGCAGAAGCATTACACGCCGAACGCTAATTTTATTGATTGTTTGTTGGGGAAGGCGGAGCCGCGGTGTCCGGTGCGATATGGGATATTGCATTCGTGGTTGATGGATGCGTTGTATTTGTCGGTGAAGGAAGGGCGAGCGGTGAAGCCTTCGCGTCCGCCGGTGTAGGTTGGGGGGGCACCACGAAGGGACGACTTGGAATGAACCACGAAAGGACGAAGACATCGACGAGGAAATTAAACACGAAGGGGTGAAGTGGACGACGACGGCGGGGAATTAGAGGGCGTAGATGGCGGTGAATTTTTGTTGGAGGTAGGCGAGGTAGTCGTCGGGGGAGAGGGGTTTTCCGGTGGCTTTTTGGATGAGTTGTTGCGGGGGGAATTTGCTGCCGAACTGGTGGAGGCGGGTGCGGAGCCATTCGCGGAGGGGGGAGTAGATGCCGGTGCGGAGGTCGGAATCGAGGGAGGGGAGAGCGCGTCGGGCGGCGGCGAAGAGTTGGGAGGCGAGGACGGTGCCGAGGGTGTAGGTGGGGAAGTAGCCGATGCCGCCGCCGGACCAGTGGACGTCCTGGAGGATGCCTTCGCGATCGGTGGGGGGCGTGATGGCGAGGTATTTTTTCATGCGGTCATTCCAGGCGGCGGGTGCGTCGTTGACGGAGAGGCGGTTTTCGAGGAGTTCCTGTTCCATTTCGAAGCGGAGGATGATGTGGAGATTGTAGGTAACTTCGTCGGCTTCGACGCGGATGAAGGAGGGTGAGACGCAGTTGATGGCGCGCCAGAAATTTTCGAGGGTGAGGCTGCGGGTGGGCGTGGGGAAGGCTTTTTGGAGCATGGGGAAGTGGCGTTCCCAGAAGGGGAGGGAACGACCGACGAGGTTTTCCCAGAGGCGGGATTGGGATTCGTGGATGCCGAGGGAGACGCCGCCGCCGAGGGGAGTGGCTTCGTAGGCGGGGTCGACGCCCATTTCATAGAAGGCGTGGCCCATTTCGTGGAGGGAGCCGAAGAGTGCGCCGGGCATCCAGTTTTTTTCGAAGCGGGTGGTGATGCGGACGTCGTTCTGGGAGAAGTTGGTGCAGAAGGGGTGGACGGCGCGGTCGAGACGGCCGCGGGTGAAATCGTAGCCGAGTTCCTGAAGGACGGTGCGGGAGAATTGTTCCTGGGCGGGCTCGTCGAAATCGCGGGTGAGGGGTTCGTCGGAGACGCGGTCTTTGTGCTGGACGATTTTGGCGACGAGGGGGATGAGGTGTTGTTTGAGGGTTTCGAAGAGGGGGTTGAGGGTGGCGACGGTCATGCCTTCTTCGTAGTCATCGAGGAGGACGTCGTAGGTGACGCCGCCGGCGGGGATGCCGATTGCGGCGGCGTATTGGCGTTTGAGTTTGAGGATGCGATCGAGCCAGGGAGCGAAGGCGGGGTAGTTATTTTCAGCGCGGGCTTGGGCCCAGATGCCGTCGGCCAGGGAGCAGACTTCGGTGGTTTCCACGACGAGGGAGGTGGGGACTTTAGTGGATTTATCGAGGTTGCGGCGGGCGATGCGGACGAAGGCGCGTTCGTCGGAGTCACCAGGGGTGGCGGCGGCTTCGGATTCGGCGGCGGCGAGGAGGGTTAGGGTTTCGGGAGCGACGAACATTTCGTGGGCGAGTTTGGCGAGGGTGCCGAGTTGTTTGGAGCGGGCTGGGGCACCCTGGGCGGGCATGTAGGTGTGTTGATCCCAGCCGAGGACGGCGGAGGCCATGTGGAGGTTGTGGATGTCGGCGAGGCGGGTTTTGAGATTTTGGAAGGATGACATTTTTGGCTCCGGATTTTTTAGCCACCAAGGCATGAAGACACGAAAGACGGCAGTGGGGTTGGGGGGATTGAAGGATAGCGGGTGGCGAGATTTTTGTCAGAGGAAGAGGGAGGAATCGACGGCGAAATGTTTTATGAGGGCGTAAATCTGGACGAGGGTGAGGGACACGTTCGTTGATGGGCGCGTCGGGGAGGGGGTTGTCCTGGTTTTAGTGGGTGCCGGCTTTGAAGAGCATGAGGAGGTCGATGATGAAGAGGAGGACGATGGTCGCTTCGAGGATGAGCATCCAGCGATTGTTGCGGTCGGTTTGGAGGAGTTGGTAGAGTTCGTCGAGGGTTTGGAGTTTTTCGTCGATGGTTTTTTGCCAGTCGGCGAGGTGGAAGCGGGCGGAGACGGCTTGGTAGATGCGGGCGAGGTGCCAGTCGCCGAAGAATTTGGCGCTGTTTTGGAGTTCATCCTGGAGGCGGGCGAGGTCGACGCGGATTTCGCGGAGTTCGGCGAGGGTGCGTCGGCCGCTACCTTTGCCGAGGCCGCGGACGGCGAGGTCGCGATAGGCGCGATCCATGACGTCGTCGAGGACGCGGTCGTAGACTTCGAGTTCGGCGAGTTGGAGGTTGGCGAGTTCCATGAGGTAGACGACTTCTTCGGTGTAGCGGGGTTCGTCGATGACGAGGGCGGCATCCCAGTCGATGACGGCGAGGTCGTGGTCGTAATAGGCGAGGTAGCGGCTGGTGGATTCTTCGGATTCCTGATCGGAGAGGTGGGCGGTGTCGCGTTCTTCGGTGAGAAGGGCGGCGACGGCGCGGCGGTTGCGGGCGAGCCAGTCTTCGGTGCGGATGCGTTCGCCCTGGGCATTTTCCATGGGGGAGGTGATGCAGAAGACGGTGTAGGCTTCTTCGTCGGCGAGTTTTTCGACGGGGCGGATCAAGTAGGGTTGCAGTTCACGGCGGACTTCTTCGACGGTGGCGAGGACGTCGTCATGGAGTGAGCCGCCGTTGGCGTAGCGGAGGTCGTGAAACTTGACGAGGTCATTGACGGAGGGGACATCGAAGGTGACGCGGAAGGAGAGGGAGATGGCGCCCATGGGGAAGATTTTGACCTGGCGTTCGATGCGGAGGGGGCCGTCGAGACCGAGGCGATCGAGGGGTGTGAGATGGACCATTTGGGGGCGGTAGAAAAAAAGTTGGCGTGGGGAGCGTTTGTTGGAATCGATGTGAAATTGCGCGACGGGTTGTCCGCAGAGGGTGGGGATGGTTTTGCGGGCCATTTCCCAGGCGACATCGTAAGCGTAGATGTAGAGGACCTGCCCGGTGTAGCGAAGGAGGGTGGGAAACGTTTGGGACATGGGCGCGGCCTTGGGTGAAGGGCGGAAGATCATTGCCCGGCGAGGAGAACGGCGAGGAGGCCTTTTTGGAAGTGGAGGCGGTTTTCGGCTTGCTGGAAGACGACGGATTGTGGGCCATCGATAACTTCGTCGGTGATTTCGACGCCGCGGTAGGCGGGGAGGCAGTGCATGACGATGGCGTGACTGGGGGCGAGTTTGAGCAGGTTGGCGTTGATCTGGTAGGGGGCGAAGACGGGGAGGCGTTGGGCTTTTTCAGTTTCCTGACCCATGCTGATCCAGGTGTCGGTGTAGATGACGTCGGCATCCTGGAGGATGTCGCGGGGTTCGCGGGAGGTGGCGAAATCGAGATCGGGGGACTGGCGCATCATACGATCGAGGAGGGCGGTTTCGAGTTCGAAGCCGGGGGGCGTGGCGATGCGGAATTTAATTTGGAAGCGGGCGCAGGCGACCATGAGGGAGCGGGCCATGTTGTTGCCGTCGCCGATGTAGGCGAGGGTTTTTCCGTGGAGGCTGCCGGGGCCGAAGTGTTCTTCGATGGTGAGGAGATCGGCCATGGCCTGGCAGGGGTGGGAGTAATCGGAGAGGCCGTTGATGACGGGGACGGAGGCGAATTGGGCGAGGCCTTGGAGTTTATCGTGTTGGAAGACGCGGGCCATGATGGCGTCGGTCATGCCGGAGAGGACGCGTGCGACATCGGGGACGGATTCGCGGGTGCCGAGGCCGATTTCGGAGGGGGCGATGTAGAGGGCGTTTCCGCCCATGTGGTACATGGCGGTTTCGAAGGAGACGCGGGTGCGGAGGGAGGGTTTTTCGAAGATGCAGGCGAGGACTTTGCCGGCGGCGATGGGGTCATTGCGTCCGGTGGATTGGAGTTGTTTTTTGAGACGTTTGGAGACGTCGAGGATGTGTACGAGGGTTTGCTGGGGGGTGTCGGCGATGGAGATGAAGTCGAGTTTGGCCATAATTTTCACCATTGTAGTGCGAGGAAAATAAAGTGACAGAAATGCCGGGCGATGCGGAAAGGGGAACGGTAATGGTTCAAGCGGTAGAAGTAAATGGAAAATGCGCAGGGGGCGCGGCGTTGGGATGAGGGCGCGGCGTCAGTGTTCAGCGGTTGATTATAGGTGAAGAGGGGCGGGCGCTCACCCCATGCCGCCCTTGAGGCGTCCGAGGGAGTAGAAGCCGTCGGAGTCGACGGAGAGTTGTCCGCGGGCGACGAGTTCGTTCCAGACTTCCTGGGAGAACTCGGCGGGGGGGTTGATGGCGCAGATGCCGGAGTCTCCGCCGCCGGTGAGGGGGCTGCGACCGAGGCGGGATTCCTCATCGAGGCGGGTAAGTTTCATGCGGCGTTTGAAAGCTTTCATGGCGCGTTTCAGGTCTTCGTCGGTAAATGCCATGGGGCGTCCTCACAATGTGTATGACAGGAAATGGGGGATTGAACAATGATTAGAAGCTGGCCATGAATTGTTCATTGGTGGGGAATTTTTGCATGACTTTGAGGAGAGATTCCATGGCGGAGGCGGGATCGCGGGAGACCAAATCGCGGCGGAGCATACCGGCTTTGCGGGCGCCTTCGGGTCCGAGGAGGTACTCTTCTTTGCGGGTGCCGGAGGCGGGGAGGTCGATGGCGGGCCAGATGCGTCGTTCGGCGAGTTTTTTGCTGAGGACGAGTTCCATATTGCCGGTGCCTTTGAACTCCTGGAAGATGAGTTCGTCCATGCGGCTGCCGGTGTCGATGAGTGCGGAGGCCATGATGGTGAGGCTGCCGCCATTTTCGATATTGCGGGCGCTGCCGAACATGGAGCGAGGTTCCTGCATGGCGGTGGCGTCGATACCGCCGGACATGGTGCGTCCGCTGCTGCCGACGAAGTGGTTGAAGGCGCGTCCGACGCGGGTGATGGAATCGAGGATGACCATGACGTGTCCGCCGCCTTCGACGAGGCGTTTGGCGCGTTCGGTGACCATGCGTGCGGTGCGGACGTGGGATTCGATGTCTTCATCGGTGTTGGAGGCCCAGACTTCGCAGTTGGGGAGGCTGCGGCGGAAGTCGGTGACTTCTTCGGGGCGTTCATCGATGAGGAGGACGAAGACTTTCATATCGGGATGGTTTTTGTTGACGGCTTCGGCGATTTGCTTGAGGAGGGTGGTTTTGCCGGTTTTGGGGGGAGCGACGATGAGGCCGCGCTGGCCGCGACCGATGGGGGTGAGGATGTCCATGATGCGCATGGAGGGGGGACCGCCGGGGGTTTCGAGGCGGATTTTGACGCGGGGATCGATGACGATGAGTTCGCCAAACATGGGGGTGCGGAAGTAATCGCGGAGAGGGACGCCTTCGACGCTGTTGACGTAGGTGACGAGGGGGCCGGGGCCGCGTTTGTTGGGGCCGGTGTTGACGTTGAGCATGACGCCCATGCGGAGTTGGGTGCGTTTGATGACGTCGGTGGGGACGTAGGGATCGGACTGCTGGGGGCGATACTTGCGATCCGGGAGGCGCAAATAGCCGTGGCCTTTTTCTGATACTTCGAGTAGCCCCGTAACGTTCGCTTTGTTGTCTGACAAGACAAGCTCCATAGATGTGAAGAGAGGACTTCGTCCGCAACATGCGAACGTTCGCTTTAGGCCGGGCACTTTCGGGTGCATCAGGCCGCGAGCGCCTTACTATCTCAGATCCCGCCCATCCCCATTTGGCATTGGTGAAATCGGAAGCGTTGCACAATGCGAGCGCTGTAGACCGAGGGAGAAAACCGGCCGGTTGTACGAAAAGAAGGACGGTGTGTGGAACGGAACAGAGGAAGCGGCGCGTTATCGGTAATCATTGAATTCCTGGCCATCGTGATTGCGCTGGATGGCACGGGCTGCTGCGCCCGGATTGCTGCTCGATTCTGTTTTCATTCCGGAATCACATTACCGTTAACACTCGGCGTCACGGAGGTAGCTATCGAAGGATGAGTTTTGGTCCGTGTCGAGTGCTTGATCTGCAGGTTCTTACTGCAGGCATTGTACCTTCTGGCGAGCAAAGATCGAGTCTAAAATAGTATATGCGGGCGAAAAAAGCCAGAAAGTACGTGCAGAACGGTTATTTATCTTCGCGGGAACGTATCAAATCGGGTTTATCGGTGATGATGCCGGTGGTGCCGAGGGAGGCACAGGCGGCTACTAGGCCTATATCATTAGCGGTATAGCACCAAAGTTCAAGTCCTTCGGCGTTGGCGGCGTGGGCGCTTTCGGGGCTGAGGGCTTCGGTGCTGAGGAGGAGCACATCGGCGTCGAGGGCTTTGGCGCGGGCGGGGAGGTCGTGGGTGAAGCGGTCGGAAAGGAGGCCGAGGGGGATTTTGGGGGTGTGTTTTCGGACTTCGAGGAGCCATTGGGGGCGGAAGGAGATGACGAGGCAGTCATCGAGGAGGTCGTAGCGTTGGAGGTGTTGGAGGAGCAGAGCGCCGGGAATGGGGGCTTTGAGTTCGAGGACGGGGAGGGCGTGGGGGCCGATGGCGAGGAGGGCTTCGTCGAGGGTGGGGATGCGTGTGCCGGCGAAGCGGGGGTGGAGCCAACTGCCGGCATCAAGGCGGAGGAGGTCGAAGAGTTGGTAGTCTTTGACGCGTCCGCGGCCGTTGGTGGTGCGTTGGAGGGTTTCATCGTGAATGACGACGATGGCGCCATCGGCGGAGAGTTGGATATCGAACTCGACGGCCTTGGCGTGGAGGCGAACGGCTTCATCGAATGCGGCGACGGTGTTCTCGGGCGCGTAGGCCGAGGCTCCACGATGTGCGACCGCGATCACTTTGCCATCACTCATACTGGGAGTATATGCGGCAAGTCGCCGAGTGCCAAAAAGCAGGGGGTTGGGGAAGCGTGGGGCCGCTTGAGTATCTGGTGGATTTGCCCGACCATACGTTTCCCAGTGGAAACAGGCTTGGCGGATATTCACGGAGGGTTTTATGGCGAGTGTCGAAACATTGCAGAAGCAATTTGCGATTGCGGGGAGCGCGAAGATCATCAGCGGGCAAGGGGGATTGCCGGCGGTGCAGATTGATAATGGGCAGACGGAGGCGCTTATTTACCTGCTGGGCGGGCATGTGGCGTTGTGGAGGCCGAAGGGGCAGGACGAAGTTTTGTGGATGAGCGAGAAGAGCGTTTTTGCGAACGGCAAGGCGATTCGGGGCGGGGTGCCGATATGTTTTCCGTGGTTTGGGCCGAAGATGCTGGATGCGCAGACGCCGGACAAGACGGCGCCGGGGCATGGATTTGTGCGGCTGGTGGAGTGGACATTGGAAGCGGTGACGACGACGACGAGCGGGGAGGTGACGGTGGTGTTGTCGACGGCGAGCACGGAGGAGACGCAGAAGGCGTGGAAGGCTGATTTTGTTTTGCGGCACCGCATTACGGTGGGACGGACGCTGACGATGGCGTTGGAACTGACGAACACGGGGCAGGCGGGGCTGACGGCGCAGGAGGCGTTGCACACGTATTACTCGGTGGGGGATGTGAAGCAGGTGAAGATCACGGGGCTGGAAAATGCAGAGTATCTGGACAAGATGGAAGGGGGGAAGCGGAAGACGCAGGAGGGGGCGATAGCCATTGCGGGCGAAACGGATCGGGTGTATTTGAAGACGAATTCGACGGTGGTGATTCATGACCCGGTGAAGTGCCGGCGGATTCTGATTGCGAAGGAGAACTCGGAAGCGACGGTGGTGTGGAATCCGTGGATCAACAAGAGCAAGACGATGGCGGATTTTGGGGATAATGAGTGGCCGGGGATGGTGTGTGTGGAGACGTGCAATGTCGGGGAGGCGGCGGTGACGGTGGAGGCGGGTGGTACGCATGTGATGACGGCGCGGATTTCGGTGGAAAAGATTTAGCGAGGGATGACTTTTATGCGATTTTTTTCAGTGGTGTTGGGGTGCGGAATTGTGGTGGCGTCTTTTGCGGGGGCGGTGGCGCAGGAAGGCGTGATGAAGGCTGCGAATACATCGCAGGCGGCGAGTGCGCCGGCGACGTCGATTGCGCGGGATGCGGAGGGGGTGAATCCGGGGATTCTTTGTTACACGGTGAATAGCGGGTATCAGAAGGGGCCGAATAAGCTGGAGATTTTGCTGCCGGACGGGATGGAGAAGGGGAAGCGGTATCCGGTGGTGTTGCTGTTGCCGGTGAATACGGGGACGAAGGGGAATTGGGGTTCGGGGATTGTGGAGGTACAGAAGAGGGATTTGCACAATCGGTATGGGGTTATTTGTGTGGCGCCGGCGTATGACACGGAGCCGTGGTATGGGGATAACCCGGGAAGGCCGCAGGTGCGGCAGCAGGCGTATTTGCTGGATGTGGCGATAGCGTTTGTGGAGAAGGAGTTTCCGACGTTGGGGGAGAGCCGGGGGCGATTTGTGGTGGGGTTTTCGAAATCGGGTTTGGGGGCGTTGTGTCTTTTTTTGAGGAACACGGAGGCGTTCAGCCGGGTGGCGGCGTTTGATCCGTCGATTGGGCCGCCGTCGCAGGAGACGTTCAAGACGTGGGGTTTTGCGGAGTCTTACGGGACGCGGGAGAATTTTGACAACTATGATCCGATGCTTTTGCTGGAGAAGAAGCAGAAGGTTTTGGCGGGGAAGGATCGGCGGATTGTATTGATGGCGGACGGGCCGGGTTCGCGGATTGGGGTGGATGTGTTGAAGACGCGGATGGGGGATTTGAAGATTCCGCACACGTATGTGTTGGGGTCGGACATGGGGCACTCGTGGAACACGGGATGGTTGCCGCTGGCGTTTGCGGGGTTGGGGATACCGGCGGCGGAGGATTCGAAGTAGTGTACGGGGCGTGAGGTGGGTGAAGGGAAAGTGCCGCGGCTGGGGGATGCGGTTAGGATTGTTGTTTTCCACTTCGTTTTTTCAAGGATGAAATTATGGCGCGTCACGATGGCCGGAAGGCGAATGAGTTGCGTTCGATCAAGATTCAGCGGAACTTTACGAAGTTTGCGGGGGGGAGCGTGGTGGTTTGGTTTGGGGAGACGCGGGTTTTGTGCACGGCGATGATCGACAAGGATTTGCCGCCGTGGTTGCGGGAGAAGAATCGGTCGAGCGGGAAGGCATCGGGTTGGCTGACGGCGGAATATTCGATGATTCCGAGTGCGACACCGACGCGGAAGCGGCGCGATTCGGGGAAGCCGGATGGGCGGTCGGTAGAGATACAGCGATTGGTGGGTCGGGCGTTGCGGGCGTGCATTGATTTGTCGCAGTTGGTGACGGCGGATGGGAAGGACGGGCTGTCGTTGTTTGTGGATTGTGATGTGCTGCAGGCGGATGGGGGAACGCGGACGGCGTCGATTACGGGGGCGTATGTGGCGGTGGCGGACGCGGTGCGGGCGGCGCAGAAGAAGGGGTTGCTGGCGGCGGGGGCGAAGGTGCTGACGCAGCAGATCGCGGCGGTGAGCGTGGGGATTGTGGAGGGGGCGGCGGTGTTGGATTTGGATTACAAGGAGGATGTGGATGCGGGGGTGGACATGAATGTGGCGATGTTGCAGGATGGATCGTTTGTGGAAGTGCAGGGGACGGGGGAACACGCGACGTTTTCGATGAAGGAACTGCAGTCGATGCTGACGCTGGCGACAGGGGGGATTCGGCAGTTGCAAGGGCTGCAAAAGTCGGTACTCTTAAAAAAATAGGTGATTCTGGAAATCGGACGAAACAGAATGCACTGTGAGTCGTTAGACTGTCAGATGGCTGTACTTTTTGTGGGGTTTTCTGTGTTTGCGATGTTGTTGAAGGATGATTCACTGTTTGCAAGGCGTGCTTTGCGGCAGGCGGGTGTGCATCGTGGTTTTACCCATTCTGCCAAATTGCGGTGAAGTTTTGCCCTGATCGGGTACGTATTTGATGCTCTGGGCGGGTGATCGCCGTATGGGAGCATTCAACATTGGGGGCTCGCACTCTCGCAGCCCCTACACTGGGGGTGAGTCGAAGTTTGCCCAAGGCTTCGATTCTCGCCTCGGCGCAGCGCACTGTGCCGAGGCACCCCCGGGAGGGGGGGTAAAGGGTTGGAGAGGGGGGGGTTATTCGTCGACATCCATGCCGTAGCGTTTCATTTTTTTATAGAGGGTGGTGCGATCGATTTCGAGTTGCTCGGCGGTTTCCTGACGGTTCCATTGGTTGGCTTTGAGGGCGGCGAGAAGGATTTGTTTTTCGGGTCCTTCGATGGCGCGTTTGAGGGACATGGGCTGCCAGGGTTCGAAGGGGTTGGCGGTACCGTGGGCACCGGGGGAGTTGGGGGCGGTTGCGCTGCCGGCGGCGGCGTCGAGGACGACTTGAGGCATGTCTTCGGCGACGATGAGGGGGCGCTTGGTCAAGACGACGGCGCGTTCGATGGCGTTTTCGAGTTCGCGGACATTGCCGGGCCAGGTGTAACGGAGCATGACGTCCATGGCGTCGGGGGTGAAGCCGCTGACTTTGCGGCCGACTTCTGCGGTCAGCTTTTTCAGGAAGGCTTCGGCCAGCAGAGGTATGTCACCCAAGCGCGAGCGCAGGGGCGGGAGCAGGATGTTGACCACGTTGATGCGGTAGTAGAGGTCTTGGCGGAATTTTTGTTCTTCGACGAGTTTGGCGAGATCCTGGTTGCTGGCGAGGATGATGCGGACATCGACGCTGATGGTTTGGTTGCTGCCGACGGGTTCGAACTTGCGTTCCTGGAGGACGCGGAGGAGTTTGACCTGGAAGGCGGGTGAGGCGGAGTTGATTTCGTCGAGGAAGATGGTGCCGCCGTCAGCGGCGAGGAAGCGGCCTTGTTTATCGTAGGTGGCGCCGGTGAAGGAGCCTTTGACGTGGCCGAAGAGTTCGGATTCGAGGAGTGATTCGGGGATGGAGCCGCAGGAGACTTCGATGAAGGGTTTTTGTTTGCGCGGGCTGCGGTGGTGGATGGCGCGGGCGATGAGGGATTTGCCGGTGCCGGATTCGCCGGTCATGAGGACGGTGGTGCGGGAGTCGGCGACGGCTTCGACGAGGTCGAAGACTTTGAGCATTTTGTAATCGTGGCCGACGATGTTATCGAGGCCGAAGCGGAGGTTGAGTTGTTGTTTGAGCTGGAAGTTTTCGCTGAGGAGGGTTTGTTGTTTGAGGGCCTTTTGGATGGTGACGCGGATTTCATCATCGACGATGGGTTTGGTGAGGTACTCGAAGGCACCCATTTTTACGGCTTCGACGGCGTTTTCGATGGTGCCGTAGCCGGTGATGACGAGTACGACGACATCGGGGTAGTGATTGCGGATGGTGCGGAGGAGCTCGAGGCCGTTGACGCGGGGCATGTTGACGTCGGTGAGGACGAGGTTGTAGCGAGTGGCGGCGAGTTTTTCGATGGCTTTGGAACCATCGGAGGCGGTATCGACGGCGTAGCCTTCGAGGCGGAGGAACTCGCTGAGGGAATTGATGATGAGGGGGTCGTCATCGACGAGCAGCAATCGCACGGGGACTTCGGCGGGCTTGGTTGTTTTTTCTTCAGCCATCATTTTCCATCAAGCGTTCATCAGAGGCATTTGGATAGTGGCGACGCAGCCGCATTGCGGAGGCTCGCGGTTGGCGAGGGTGAGGGTGCCGCCGAGGGTCATCATGAGTTCGCGGGAGATGGCGAGTCCGAGGCCATGCCCGCTGCCTTTGGCCTTGGTGGTGACGAAGGGCATGAAGAGTTTTTCGTGGAGCGATTCATTGAAGCCGGCGCCATTGTCGACGACGTGGATGGTGAGGGTGGCGGCGGTGCTTTCGACATGGGTGTCGACGACGGCGTTTTCGGGGGAGGCTTCGATGGCGTTTTTGAGGACATTTGCGAGGACCTGGGAGAGGCGGAGGTCGGTGCGGATATCGTTGCGTATTTCGCCGAGGATTTTGAGGGTGACCTGACGTTGTTCGGCGAGGGGGGCGACGGTGCGGCGGGCGTGGGAGATTACTTCGAGGAGGGGCAGGGGGGCGGGCCCGCCGAGAACGTCATTGGTCTGGCGGCCGATTTCCATGAGTTCACGGAGGATTTCGACCATGCGTTGTAGTCCGAACTGGGCGTCGTTGAGGTAGCGTTCGATATCGGAGTAGTCGCCGAGTCTGGCTTTGCGTTGGGCGAGGGAGATGTAGCGGAGGACGGCGTCGAGGGGGTTGTTCAACTCATGCGCGACCTTGGCGGCGAGTTTGGAGACGGACGGGGGCGAGGGGTTGTCCATCGCATTTGGACGTAAAGATGTCTTTATATCTTCATACATATTATGTTGCTCAAAGCCAACATCCGGCATGGATGTTGATCCTTCACAACATCGGTTAAATCTGCGTCGCAACAAAACAACAACTGATGCAAAATTTCACTGTCCTATAAAAGGTGTGTGCACGCTATGATATGCCCCGGCGAGGGCGTTCCCGGGACTTTGGGTTTGGAGATACCAATGCTGATCGGCATTCCGCGTGAAGTGAAATCAGACGAATATCGGGTCGCCATCATTCCGGCGGGGGTGGAGATTCTCACTCGATCGGGGCATTTTGTTTTTATCGAAGACAATGCGGGGATTGGGTCGGGGATCAGCAATGACGAGTTTGCGGCGGCGGGGGCGACGATCCTGGGGAGCGCGGCGGAGGTGTGGGCGCGGGCGGAGTTGATTGTGAAGGTGAAGGAGCCGCAGGCGGCGGAGTGGCCGCACATGCGGGAGGGGCAGTTGGTGTTGACGTATTTTCATTTTGCAGCGGATCGAGCGCTTATTGATGGGTGTGTGAAGGCGGGGATTTATGCGATTGCTTACGAGACGATTCGAGATCGATTGGGGAGGTTGCCGTGTTTGACTCCGATGAGTGAGATAGCGGGGAAGATGTCGATACAGGAGGGGGCGAAGTATTTGGAGAAGCCGATGATGGGGCGGGGGATTTTGTTGGGCGGGGTGCCGGGGGTGGCGCCGGCGAATGTGGTGATTTTGGGAGCGGGGGTGGTGGGGCAGAGTGCGGCGAAGGTGGCGGCGGGTTTGGGGGCGCATGTGTTGCTATTGGACATCAATTTGGATCGGTTGCGTTATTTGGATGATGTGATGCCGGCGAATGTGACGGAGTTGTATTCGGACCCGCACAATATTCGGGAGAGTTTGAGGATTGCGGATTTGGTGGTGGGGGCGGTGCTGATACCGGGGGCGCGGGCGCCGCGGCTGGTGACGCGGGCGGATTTGCAGTACATGAAGAACGGGGCGGTGATTGTGGATGTGGCGATCGACCAGGGAGGATGCGTGGAGACGGCGCGGCCGACGACGCATAAGAATCCCGTGTATGTGGAGGAAGGCGTGGTGCATTACTGTGTGACGAACATGCCGGGGGCGGTGGGGCGGACGAGTACGTTTGCGTTGTGCAATGCGACGTTGCCGTATGCGAAGGCGATCGCGGACAAAGGGTGGGAGGCGGCGGCGGCGGAGGATGGGGGATTGGCGCAGGGGTTGAATATGGCGGGAGGGAAGATCATTCACCCGGCGGTGCGCGCGATCTATGAAGCGAGCCGGCAGGGTATAATGGGGGGATGAATTACCTGGTGGACACATATAATTGCATTCACGCGGGGCGCAATTTGGGCGGGCCGTTTTCGCGTTTGACGGTGGGCACGCTTTGTCGGTGGATTGCCAGTTCTCCACGGAAGCCGCGGGTGACGCTGGTATTGGATGGGCGGAAGAAGCCGGACGAGCCGGATGAGACGGAGTTTTCGGGGATTCATTTTCGTTACTCAGGGGCGGGGGTATCCGCAGACCTGGTGATTGGGCAACTGGTGGAGGTATCGACGGCGCGGAAGAAGTTGATGGTGGTGACGAACGACCGCGCGGTGGCGCTGCAGGCGCGGAAGAACTTTGCCAGTGCGATAAGTTGCGAATCTTTTTTGAATGAGCTTTTGCAGGGTCAGCCGGGGGGAGGCGCGGGAGGCAAGGTCATTTCGCCGCAGAAATCCGGCGGGAGTTCCACGCCGGGAGAAACCCAGCATTGGCTCAAGGAATTTGGAATTACGCCGCCGGATCCGGCACCTTTGCCGATCGCCGATGCGGAGGAGGATGATCCGGATAAGATGGATATTCGCAAGTTGCTGGGGGATATTTAGGCCGCCGGGGGTGTGCGGCGATTACATCGAAAGCACGCTGCGCATGGCCTGCAGGCGGGCCTGCAAGGCTTGGCGTTTTTCCATAGCGGGAAGATCATGGCCTTGGACGGCGTGGAGTTTGGCTTCTTCAGCGGCAATGGCGGCGGAGGTTACGAGGGCGGCGGGGATGGCTTCGTGGGTGAGAATGGTGAGGACATCGTCTTTTACTTCGGCGTATCCGCCAGAGACGACATATTGTTGCCGGGTATCCTGGCCGTCGACGCCATCGAGGCGAAGCACGCCGGTGCCGAGTTTGGCGAGGAGGGGTGCGCGGAGATGGAGGATTCCGATGAGGCCATCAAATGCGGGTATTTGAGCGGCCGTTACGGTTGTTTCGAGCACGATGGCTTCGGGGGTCACAACGCTGGTTTTGAAGGCGGTCGCCATATGACTGAGTCCTTGCGGGAGGTTGGTAAAGACGCGCATTTTAGTGGTTTTTGGTGAGTCCTTCAAACGCCGTGAATATGTCGCGGAGGGAGGCCGGGTTGAAGAGCGGAGGGCGTGCGTTCTGCCCTTGCAGGATTTGCCACTTTCTCCGATGATTTACATCCCCTTGTGATGTCATTGTTTTGCACGCATTGTTGCGGAAGGAAACCTCTCATGGCCAAAAAACCTGTTCAAATTGCGCCCACCAAATCCGAGAAATTCACGTTCGGTCTGTGGACCGTCGGCAATCCGGGGCGCGACCCGTTTGGCGGACCTGTTCGTGAGCAGCTTACGCCGCCGCAGATAGTCGATCTGCTGGGCACGGTGGGGGGCGTGCATGGCGTCAACTTTCATGACAACGATCTGGTGCCGATCGACGCAACGCCAGCGAAGAAGAAACAGATCATTGCGGATTTCAAGAAGGCGTTGAATCGCAACGGGCTGGTTGTGCCGATGGCGACGACGAATCTTTTCGGCGACCCAATTTTCAAGGATGGGGCGTTTACCAGCGGTGACGCCCGTGTCCGCGCGTATGCGATTCAGAAGACGATGGCGGCGATGGACCTGGGCGCCGAGTTTGGCGCCAAGACGTACGTATTCTGGGGCGGCCGCGAAGGTTCCGAGACCGACGCGGGGAAGGATCCGACGGAAGGCCTCAAGCATTTCCGTGAGGCCTTGAATTTTTTGTGCCAGTATTCGATGCATAACAATTACGGGTATCGTTTCGCACTGGAGGCGAAGCCCAACGAGCCACGCGGTCATATTTACCTGGCCACGACGGGCAACTGCCTGGGCTTTATTGAGACACTCGATTATCCCGAGATGGTCGGGGTAAATCCGGAGGTCGCCCATGAATCGATGGCGGGCCTGAACTTCACGCATCACGTGGCGCAGGCGTTGGAAGCCGGGAAACTATTCCACATTGATTTGAATGACCAGGAATCGGGTCGGTACGACCAGGACTTCCGTTTTGGCGCGGCGAACATCAAGCAGGCGTTCTTTCTCGTCAAGCTGCTGCTTGATCACAAGTATTCTGGTCCGTTGCATTTCGATGCGCATGCATACCGCACCGAGGATTTCGACGGCGTACGTGAATTTGCCAAGGGCTGCATCCGCACCTACATGCTGCTGAAAGCGAAAGTCGCCCAGTTCAATTCGGACAAGGAAGTGCAGGCGTTGCGTGCGGAGATCAACGTGCCGGATGAGAAGCTGGCGCGGCTGGTGGGTACGTTCAGCGAGGAGACGATCAAGTCGCTTAAGGCGATCAAGTTTGACCGCAAGGCGCTGGGCACGCGTGGGCTGCCGTATGAGAGGCTCGATCAAGTCACCATGGAAATCCTCATGGGCGTGAGGTAATTGAGCGCGGGTGAATTGAAAAAATGAATTTTTCACAGATCCCGGCGTGTAACGCCGGGGTCTGTTTTTTTTGAGCTGCACAACTTTGTATCATGGTGATCCTATGGCAGAACTAACCATCGCTGAGGCGTTACAGCAGGCAATTGCGGATCACCAGGCGGGTCGGCTGCGTGAGGCGGAGGTGCTGTACCGGCGCATTTTGGCGACGGACCCGCGTTGTGCAGATGCCTTTCATTTGCTGGGTGTGTTGGCGCATCAAGCGGGGGAGCACGAGGCTGCCGAGGCGCTCATACGGGAAGCGATAGCGCTGGTTAAAACCCATCCTGGCTTTTATTCGAACCTGGGCGAGGCGTTGCGCGCCCAGGGCAAACTCGACGAAGCGATTGCGGCGTATCAGCAGGCGTTGCGGCTGGAGCCGGATTTTACCGATGCGCTCATCAACCTGACGATTGCGCTGCAAGGGCAGTTGAGATATGAGGAAGCGACGGCCTCGGCGTTGCGCGTGACGCAATTGGAGCCGCGTTCGTATGATGCATTCAATGCGCTGGGCAACGCGTATCGCGTAGCCGGGCGATGGACGGAAGCTGCGGAAAGTTTTGGACGCGCGCTGGAAATTCGCCCTGACGTGGCGGAAGTTCACAGCAACTTGGGCCTGGTGCTGATGCGGCAGTTCAAGATTCCGCAAGCCATCGAGCATTTGGAAAAAGCGCGTATTCTCAAGCCTGATTTTATTGAAGGGCTTTACAACCTGGGGAATGCCTATCGGGACAATGGTGAGTCGGACAAGGCTCTCGAGTGTTTTCAGAAAATGCTCATTCTTCAGCCGGCCAATGCGAGCGCATTGCTGGGGATGGGTGATACCTGCCAGACCCTGAACCGATCGGAGGAGGCTGTCGCGTATTATCGACGGGCGATTGAGAACGATCCGCGGTTCGGTCAGGCATACAACAACCTGGGAAACTGTCTCAAGAATCAGGCCCTCGTGGGTGAAGCCATTGAGTGCTACCGTAAGGCGCTGGAGATTGACCCCGCATATGGCACAGCCCGGGGCAACCTGATTTACACACTGCTGTTTCAACCGGGCTATGACATGGCGCAACTATACGCCGAGCACAGACTGTGGGACGTGCATATCGGGCAGCCGCTGGCGAAAGAGATTCGGCCGCACACACAAGAGCCCGTGCCTGGGCGGCGGCTTCGAGTGGGGTATGTCTCCGCGGATTTTCGCAACCATGTGGTAGGGCGCAATCTGGTGCCGCTCATGGAGGAGCATGATCGGGGGGCGTTGGAGATTTTTTGTTATTCCAACGCTTCGACGACGGACTTATTCAGTCGTCATTTTCAATCTCTGCCGCTCACGTGGCGGGACATTCACCTGCTGAGCGATCAGGACGCGGCAAAGCTGATTCGGGGGGATCGCATTGATATTCTCGTGGACCTGTCGCTCCATATGGCGGGCGGGCGCATGGAGTTGTTTGCGCGGAAGCCGGCACCGGTGCAGGTGACCTTTGCGGGCTACCCGGGGACGACGGGTCTTTCGGCGATTGACTACCGCCTGACCGATCCTTACCTGGATCCGGAGGGGTTGTATGACGCGTATTATTCTGAAAAATCGCTGCGGCTGGCGCACAGCTTCTGGTGCTTTTATCCGCTGACGGAAGAGCCACCGGTTTCGCCTTTGCCGGCCAAAGATCGGGGTTACATCACCTTCGGCAACCTCAACAACCTTTGCAAGATCGGGGACGAAGTGCTGGCATTGTGGGCGCGGGCGATGCACGCGGTTCCCCAGTCGCGACTGGTGATGCTGGCGCGGGAGGGCGCGCACCGGGCGCGGATGAGGGGCTTTCTGGAGAGGCAGGGAATCGCTTCGGAGCGGGTAAGTTTCGCCCAGCCGCGAGCGCGGCTCAGGTACCTGGCCATTTACCAGGACATCGATATTGGGCTCGACAGCTTCCCGTACAACGGTCACACCACAAGCCTGGATTCCAGTTGGATGGGGGTGCCGGTGGTGACGCTTGTGGGCAACACGGTGGCGAGTCGGGCGGGATTGAGCCAGCTATCGAATTTGGGAATGACCGAACTGGTGGCGCGGGCGCCGGAAGAGTTTATCGGGATTGTTCAGAGCCTGGCGACGAATCTGGACCAGTTGGCGTGGATACGTTCCACGCTGCGACAGCGGATGATTGAGTCTCCACTGATGGATGGCCCGGGATTCGCGAGGTCGATCGGAGCGGCGTATCGACAGGCTTGGAAGACATGGTGTGCTTCGGCGGGTTGAGACAGGGGAATGGCGCTGAGCAGCGCTCCGACAAAACAGAAAGGGCCGATCAGATGAGTCATCTGATCGGCCCTGAGTTTTTGAGTGAATAGAGGCGGCGTTATCTGAGGGTAGGTGTACCGATGGCGGAGGGGGAGATACCCGAGTTGACGCCAATGCCTGCCGCGCCGTTGGTCATGGGGATACCCGACTGAATGCCGCTGGGACGGTCATAGTTGGGACCAAAGAGGCGGGTTTCTTCTTCTTTTTGGATGATAATCTTGGGTTTGACGAGGATGAGGAGGGTACGTTCATCTTTGGTGAATGAACGGTTGGTGAACAGGCGGTTGAGGCCGGGGATTTTGGAGAGTACGGGGACGCCGACTTCGATTTCGGCTTCGCCGACGAGTTTCTGGCCGCCGATGAGCAGTGTGCCGCCGTCGGGAACGGAGACCATGGTGTCGACAGTGGTGTAGGAGATGCGGGGCAACTGAACGAATGAGCCGCCGCCGCCGAACTGGCCGTTGTTGTTGTTATTATTATTATTATTGTTGTTGTTGTTGTCGCCGCCAATGTTGGTACCGTCCGAAGCATAGGTATCGATGCCTTCGAGGTTGGAGAGTTGGGGGCGAAGTTTCATGATTACATAACGGCGATCGGAGGAGACGGTGGCTTCGACGTAGAGCACGACGCCGGTCGTCAAGGTGGAGACGGTGAGGTTGGTACCGGTGGAGCCACTGCCGTTGATGCCGCCGGAGGCAACGGACTGGTTGAAGTTGGAGACGAAGTTCTGCTGATTGGTGACGGCGATATAGCCGCGTTGGCCGTTGAAGAGGGTGACGCGGGGGGCGGTGACGGTGACGGTACGTTTGTCGGCTTGGGTGGCCCGGAGGAGGATATCCAACTGCCAGTTGTCGATGATGGAGCCGGCAACGGAGAGGCTGGAGGTGGCGGAAGAGCCGCCGAGGATTCCCGAGAGGGAGCCGGGCACGCCGGTGGAGGGCGGCAAGGCGAGGTTGGAGGTGTTGTTGCCGAAGCTCAGTGCACCCACGCTTCCGCCAATGACGCCGGCGGGGATAGTGACGTTCCAGCCGAAGCCAAAATCGTCGAGGAAGTTGTTGCTGACGAGGAGGAGGCGCGCTTCGATGGCGATCATGAGGGCGCGAGTTTCGCGAAGCTGGGAGAGCAGGTTATGAACGGCAATCTGGTTATCAATGGTCTGGTTGACGATCAATTGTCCATTCAGTTCGCGGATGGAGCCGATGGTGCCGCCGGTGTCGCGCCAGGATTCGGGGGCGACGGTGGCCTTGATGGTGTCGACGATTTCCGTGACGATTTCGGTTTTGGGCCGTGCGCCGCCGGTGGCAGCACCGCCGCCTGCGGAATCGGAAAACAGCGAGCCACCTGCCCCGCCGCCGCTGCCGGTACCACCTGTGGTGGTACCGCCCTTGGTGATGTCGGAGAGGTTAAAGGATGGGGGCTGGACGGCGTTGTCGGGCTGCACCAGCATGTCGCGGATATCGAACACGCGGACGGTCTGATATTTTGCGGAGTTCAAGTCGTCGCGGGTGGAGATCGTGATTACACCGTCATCGATGGTGTAGCCGAGATTGGCTGTGCCCCCGCCCACTTCGGCGAGGATCGTGGCCAGGACTTTTTTGAAGGCGACTTCGCGCAGGCTGACGGAAACCTGGGTTTCACGGGCGATGCCTGCGGCATCCAGGGCTTTCCAGTTCACGAAGATATTGGTGTTGGTGTTGTCGCGGAGGAAGGTGATGACTTTTTCAAAGGCCTGATTTTCGGCCGAGATTTCCTTCAGATTGTCATCGAGGCGTTCGCGTACGGCGCGATTGGCAGGCGTATCCTGATTTCCCTGATCGCCGACGCGGGTGCGGGTCAATGCGATCCAGTCTTCCGGATAGACCATGAGATCGGCATAGGGAATCAGGTGTTCGCGGCTGTCCACCATTTGGCGGACCGTTTCGGCAGATTGCCTTTGCACGAGGGTGTTGTACTCGCGGTAGTAAATTTTTTCAGTGATGAGTTGGAGGGCCAAGCGGGCGGAGCTGTTGGTCTTGTCGATTTCGATGACGAGGCGAAGGGTTTCGGCGGCTTCTTTGTATTGCTGAACTTCGACGAACTTCTGGGCGTCGCGCATCAGTCCATCGACCTGTTTTTTACGATCGCCAATGCGTTTTTCGGCCCGGATCTTGTCCAAACGCACGGCTTCTTCATTGGCTTTGACAGTTTGCTGGTTATCCCAGACGACTTTTTTGTCCGCAGCGGTGCGTAGCTGAGCCTGGGCGGCGTCACGCAGCGAATTGCTTTCGGCGACGGAGAAGAATTGTTTGTTGGCATCAATGATGATGGAGGCCTGGCGGGCATTCTCGATGGCGGCGGGGTAATTGGGTTTGGCCATTTCCACGGTGGATTGTTTCATGGAATTGTTGTAAAGCTCGAGGGCGCGTTGCCGCTGGATATCGTCGGCCTGAATTGTTTCAGTCACGATGCCGGAGCCGGCGGGAGTGGGCGTGGTCACCGAAGGAGCGGTGACGTGGGTCACGTCGGGAGTCGGTGCGGGGGGCGCGGCGACGGTGGCCGTAGTCGGGGCCTGGGGCGTGGCCGGTGCGGCGGGGGTTTCGGGGGTAGCGTTGGCTTTGGCGAGGGCGAGGCGTTTTTCCGCGATTTTCTTATGCAAGGCGTCGGACTTGGAGTTGTCCTGCCAGCCGAGGTCTCCGCCGACGGAATCGACGGTATTGAGGGCGTTGTCGGCTTCGTCGAATTTGCCGGCGGCGTAAAGGGTGTCGGCTTCTTTCAGCAAGGCTTTCATTTGATCAGCCTTGGACTTTTGCAATTCGGTGGCGAGGGCGTGTTGAATTTTGGCTTTTTCTTTAAGTTCGGGCGTGGCCTTAGGGTCGTCAATGATCGACTGATAACCCTTGAGGACCATGACGAGTTTATCGGCACCTTGGGCGGCTTGGGCAGCATCGAACACGGAGTTGGAATCGGTGAGCTTGGCGAGGGCCAGATTGGTGTTAGTGGTCAACGTGGTGAGGCGGGCGCGTTGATCTTCCGGCAGTTGTGCCGGGTCGATGTCGAGCAGCACCTTTTTGGCGTCGACGTATTGTTGTTGCTCGTAGAGTTTTGCTCCGCGGTCCAACAGCTCAATGGCTGAAGGTTTGTCTTGAGCCAAGAGCGAGGTGTGCGTATACAGCAGACCGCCAGAGCCCAGAAGCGTGGACGAAGCCATGCCAACCGCGAGAACCCGAGACCTTAGACGCTTCTTCAAGGCGTTACTCCTATTACCGCACCAACCCGAAGAACTGAACAAAACATAAAGCGGCGAGCTGAAAATCCTGAAAGAGGCAGGTGAGGCGGGCGTAGCGGAGATACCGCGACAAGGGCCTCACGAATCAAAAAGGAGTCAGGAATTAAACACCAGCGCCACCCGTTTCCACAAACTTTAAGGAATTGCCATCCTTGGAAATGTCGCACCCATCCGAGTTTGAGTGCAGAACTGTTGGAATCCTAAAAGCAAAGCCATGCGCTTGCAACCATTTCTCACGCAAAAAATCCAGATGTTTGGTCTCGCAGATTGCGGCGGCTTGCTGTTTCATCATGATCTGACGCATATAAGAATCCCGTTGGGGTGCTTCAGGGTTTTTCTGGAGTCAAGCCCGGCTTGCCCGGAACGCGTGGCGGTGTCGCCAGTTTGATCAGACCGTCGAGTTCTTTCATTTTCTTGTTATTCGAGTCCACACGGACAGAGCGTGATACCAGATCACCGGAAGGGGACAACAAGACCAGTTGGGTATCGCCGTCGGTGGTTTTTACGGCGTCGACCAGAGTGTATCCGGTGAAGAAGTCGACTCCGTCGGTGCCGGCTTGCGGTCTGCCAATTGTGCCGCCGATGGGGGCGGTTTCTTCAGTGAGGTGCCAAATGCCCAGCGACCATTTGTAGATTCGAACGGAGACGGTAGCGCCGCCGCGCAACTCGAGACCGGCGCGGAAGAAGAAGTATTGATTGGCATTGATGCTTACTTCACCGCCCAACTCCGCCCATTCGGAGGAAAGCCAGGGTACGTTGCGCATTGCTTCGGCGGGCTTGCTGGCGACGATCAACTTCACGCGTTTATCCATCTGAAATACGGGATTGAAGAGCGTCATGCGAACGCGGTAGGAGTAGGTTTGTTCAGGTGTCACGGTTTCATCAAAAAACCAGAAGGGGACGGATGCGGCATGCAGGCGGATGGTTGCCAGATCCTGGGGAACACCGGCAACAAAATTGGCTCCCGCGCCTGCCGCGCGGGAACCATCGCTGCCCAATGGGCCACCATCCGGCGTGATGCCGGGTGCCACGGGAGCGGTTTTGCCTGCTGCGCCGGGTTCCGGAACCAGCAAGCCGGGAATCGGCTGGCCGGTGGCGGATTGGTAAAACGGCGGGGTGAGGATGTTACGCCAGTGAGTGTCGATGATGTCTGTGGCCTGGATTACAGCTTCGCCGCGGGCATCGGCCATGTTGACGGTGATGAGAGGGCCGTTGGCCTTGGTGGGGGGCACGTTTTGCCAGTTGTTCCATTGGCCGGAGATTCGTTCACGGCGCTGCACTTCGACGCGATAGAAGGTAATTTGGTTGCGTTTTTCCGGGACGGGATGGGGTTCTTTTTCGCCCTTATCGGCCATGGAATCGCGGAACTCCAGGACGGGGAAACGTCCCCCGATGACGACCCAGTTGAGGTCGGCCAGAGTGCCTGCGGGCACGGGTGCTTCTCCGGGCAGCGGTGCGGGTACGGATTCAGTGGCTGCGGGAGGGATGATGACGACGCCGCGGTCGGCGCGGGCGATGAGGCTGGTGGGGGTGGGCACGTGGGGGACGGTGCTGGCGAATTCGGAAGTGATGGGCGTTAGTTCAATGGGCACCACGGGGGAATTTAATGGGGCAAACTGAGGTACAGTCGCCTTCACCAACTCGGGTGGAAGCGGTACTTCCTGGCTTTTGACATATTCAGGCAAATAGTTTCTGAGGGAGTTGGGCCCCAGCAGTTGTCGCTGGGAAAGGGCATTGGTCTTGGCCCGAGAGGACTCGACTTCATCCAGGGCCTTGGAAACTTCCTGTTCCACCTCTGGGGCGGTCAACTGGGCTTTGCCGAGGCCGGCGGGAGCTTCGATCGTCGCGGGTTGTGATGCCCAATACACCAGCAACAGGCCCGCAGCGGCGGCCACGGCCAGAGTTATTTTCTCGACGTGACGTTCCAGCAGGTTGAGGTTCTTGATTTTCATGTGCGTTTCTCCAACAGGAGATGAGGGTTACTGATTTCAGGTCCAGAAGACTTTTCTGGATATTTGAGGGATGTTTTCGCCCCGGGTACGTGTGGCCGAGATGGAGGGAACCGCGTTGAGCGGCGGAGGTTGCCGATGAATATCATCTCGGTCGTGCGGTATCGGGCCCGAGGGAGCGGCGAAACTCGGCGGGCATAAGTTTGTCAGTCCATTTGCGGAACATCAGGCATTCGATCTGCATCTGTACGGATACACATTGATTAACGCCGAGCAGATAACCTTCGCTCGCCGCCAAGTAGGGGTCTACGGACTGCTGTTTGATGTTGAGCACGGTGTAGCCATTGTTTTGAACATAGAGAGCTTCGCAAAATGCATTGAGCTTGGACGGATCGATAATCATCGAAATGTTGAGCATCACCACGTCGTATTCGCCCGAGCCGGTGCGACCGGTCATGCTTTTTGAGAAATCAATCCCCGAGGCATCCGCCGCGCGAGCGCCGGCGACGAAGAGGGCGCCGCCCTCCCCTCCGATGGAGATTTTGTCGAGGCGTTTGACGGCGGATTCACCCACATTTTTGGATTTTTCGTTGACGTGCATGATGGAGCGAACGACGTCCTCCTGGATCCATTGATGCACAAAGGTTTCGAAAATTTGTGCTTCGGTGGGTTCGATGCCTTTGTCCATCCAGGGCTCGATGACGAAGGCATTTTCATGGACGTACATTTTGATATTGGCGGCCCGATTGGAGACGAATTTCTTGGTGAAATCCTGCAGCATTTTGGGATCGGCCAGGCCAGTGGGGGGTTGCAGGACTCCCCCCTTGAGGTCCAGGGGAGCCTTGCTTAGGCGAGCGGCTTTATCGGCTTCGAACGCGAGGGTGATCTCGTTTGTGGTGGGCGCTACGGCCGGGGAGGAGGAGCCTACGAGGCGAAGAAGCAGGGAGGGCACCATCCTGGAGTAAATTCGGTTGAAGGCGTGTCCATCGGTGCTGCGGGCCATTGTCGGCAGGAAATTATCCAGGCTCACCATTTTCCCGATTTCCGGATCATAAATGAGGGGCACAACCTTGCCGCCCTGATGTTGGACCCGGTTTTTCTCGTTTTCTTTGGCGGCGGTTTCGGAAATAAGAGTGACTTGTTCTTTGGTGTGTTTCTGAATCACCTCCCGCACTTTGATCACGTTATCGGCCACCGCGCCCTGGAATTTCATGCCTCCCCCCGGAATTTCGATCGGAACTTTCAAATAGGCTGAACGGATGGTCTTTTCTTGTTTGGCGCGGTCTTCCATGGCTTGTTGCAGGACTACTTGTTTGTCGGAGGACCACCACCAAAGGATTCCTCCGCCCAACACGACGACGGCTCCCAGCACAATGAGGAACAAGTTGGCCTTGATAGCATTCATGGTCGCCTCCGGGGCGTTAAGGGGTGGGTAGACCCCTGTGGGTTACACTTCACAGCAATTAGCGCACGTAAATCTTGAAGGACATTTCGAACATATAACTGCCGATCAGTAGACGGGGGGGCTTTTGCTTGAGCGGTAATTCAAACATGGCGTCGACGGGCTGTTCCGCCTCGACGGGGCGCATGTCGAGAGTTCCGGGCAATACGGTCATGGGAACAACGCCCTGCATATCGGGAACAAAGACGCTCCAGAATGGCCCGCGCTGACCCATGCCCCAGATGCCGCGCGGTCCGCTGCCGCCGGCGGAATCTTTGGATCCGCCGAAGGGCATGAATTTGAATTTCAGGCTGTTGTCACCGATATAGTAGGGTTTTGCGGGAACAATCTGTTTATCAGTTGCTTGCATAGTTAGTTTTTCATTGGCCCGTTGCTCGAGTTGATTCTTGTATTCCCGCAGGAGATCCAGACCGGACTGGTTGGGTGTATAGCCAGAAATGACGATCGCAAAGCCTTTGTCCGATGGCCCCGCGACGGGAGCCGCCTCTTCGCGGGTATTCGCACCGCCGGTCGAGGTTCCACTAAAGACGACCCGCGAGAGTTGATCGGAATATTCCGAACTAATCGACTGTAGCGCAATTAAGCGCGTCGGATCTGCGGCGATTTTTTTGGCGTCGTGCTGGGGCAACGAGCCGTGGATGTCGCCGAGCACTTGTGGCCACACCTTGCGGTGTCCTGCCAACTTCATGTAGCTATCGACGGCGGCGCGGTCACTGTCAAAAGTCACGGTTTGGCGTTTCAGGGCGTTGGTGAGCGTCAAGGCCTGTTGAACCCGGCCATTGTTAGCGCGGCGTGCGGTTTCGGCTTCGGTCCAGGCCGCGTCATCCCACCAGGCGCGGACGCCGAGAGAAGCGGTTCCGATGAGGACGGCAGCGGCCGCACCAGCGAACCAGATGCGTTTTTTTCGCCATACCATTTGGCGGGCGATTTCCACGGGTAGGAGGCTGGTATCAATGGCGGCCAGTTCGAGGCCTTGGAGTGCCAGCCCGTAAGCGGTGGTTAAGGAGAGAACGTTTTCGCTCAGGCCGGCGGCGAGGCGGCCGTCGGTGTTGGCACGTTTGAAGCCTTCCAGACGTACGACATCGAGTTTCAATTCCTGCTGCAAATATTTTTGCAGATTGGGCAGTTTGAACGGATTGCCCATACCGAGAATTCGTTCGAGGCGGCTGTCGCGGTGGCTGCTGTTGTAGTGTCCGATGGAGCGTTGGATTTCCGCGACCAGATCGGCGAATACGGGGCGCATGGCCTGGAATATCTGCTTGGCGTATTTGCTGGTTGCGGCGCTGCGTTTTAGCTGTTCGGCCCGGACAAAGGGCTGCTTGAAGCTCTTGGCGAGGGCGTCGGTGAAGTTGTTGCCGCCAATGTTGATGGTGCGAATCCAGAGTCGGCCTTGGTCGGCCACGATCAGGTCGGTATGTTCGGCCCCGATGTCGAGGATGACGGTGCCCTTGTCTTCGGTGAGGCCGTCATAGATGACGGCGTTGTAGACGGCCAGGGGGGACATCTGGACGCCGCTGATGGTCATTTGGTTGGCTTGGAAGTTACCCATGACCTGGGCGACGAGGTCTTTTTTCATGGCGAAGATGCCGACTTCGACATCGGGGGAGTCGGGGGCCTGGAAGGTTTGATAGTCCCAGTTGACCTGGTCGAGGGGGAAGGGAATTTGCTGGATGGCTTCGAAGCGGACGATTTCCGGGATGCGGTTGGGCTGTACGGGGGGCAGCTTTACGAAGCGGGCAAAGGTGGTGGCGCCGGGTACGCCGACGTAGACGGTGTCGCGTTTGAGGGGGTTGCGTTCCAGGAATTTTTGGAGGGTGCGACGAATGACTTCGTCTTTATCGAGGTCCGGCTCACTGAGGAATTTGTCATGCTCGATGACATCAAAGGCTTCCACGGCCACGCGATCGCCATCGCGCCGCAGTTTGATGGCCTTGAGGCTCGTGATGCCAACATCAAGACCCCATGCAACTTGTGAGCCCGCCATATACATACCTCCGGAGGCTATCCGCCTGGACTTGCGAAGGGGGAGCGTAAACCGAGATTCCCCGTCTGGCAACCTGTATTTGAAAAGTTGTTGAATTGGCGCAACGAGTTACCGGCTGGAAACCGGTGCCATGTTGCTGGCGGGCAGAGATCCAAGGAGTAATACCGCGTACACAGGATAAGAAAATGAAAAAGACACTGCGAGCGGAGAACTACTTGGGCATTCCGGCCACCGCATGCCGCCACGGCATGAAATTTTGGGATATCAGCAATTCCTATGGCCTGCCATGACCACAGGATCTGCCACTTCTAATTAACCTCCAAGACCGTGGTTCGTCAAGAAAAAAAGCAGTAAAAAAGACTCACAGGTCAGTTTTTGGGAGAATCGCGGGTGTTGGGGCGATTAAATGGCTGGGCTGACCTCCGGTGCCGACAGGGGCAGGGAAAACCGGTAGCTTCCTGCGGCGAGTTCGCACAGGGTCTTGCCCTGATTCAGGCGAAGGTTGGAGATGCCGGTGGCATCGGCCAAAGGCTGGCCATTTTCGGTCACATTTTCGATGCCGGGGAGCACCATCGTGGCGGAGGCATTGGCGGGAATGACGACTTCGAGGGTGGCGATTCCGCCTTCCCACGACCAGGCGGACTTCACCTGGCCTTGGGCGGTCGCAAAATCCGCCTCGCAGCGGGTCAAACCCACGCCCAGCGCGGTGACAATCCGCGGTTCTATTCGAAGGTGCTTGAAGCCGGGGACTTTTTCATCCAAATCGATGCCAGCCACGGCCGAATACATCCATTCGCCGCAACTGCCATAGGCGTAGTGGTTGAAGGAGTTCATGGTGGGCGTCTGGAAACCCTTTTCTTCGGTCCAGCCGTCCCAGCGTTCCCAGATGGTGGTGGCGCCGTGATTGACTGAATACAACCAGCTGGGATATTTTTCGTTGATCAACAGTTTGCAGGCCAAGTCATCGCGGCCAATTTGGGACAGGGTGGGCAGCAGGAGGTTTACGCCCACAAAGCCGGTGGTGAGCACCTTGCGCATGGATACGTCGTGGGCTAATTTTTTCGCTGCGATCTGGGCTTTTTCTTCATCCAGCAACCCAAAGCGCAGGGCGAGCACGTAAGCGGTTTGCGAATCGCCGGCGAGGTACCCGCCGGGGGTGACGAATTCTTTGTTGAAGGCCTTACGGATTTTTTCAAAGAGGCGCTGGTGCTTGGCCGCGTCGCGTTCCTTGCCCACAATTGCCGCGATTTTAGCCATCAGGGACACGCTGTGGGCGAAGAAGGCCGTCCCGATCAATTCGCGGGGCGTCCAACTGTCGATGGACAGCCAATCGCCATAGGTCCATTCTCCGGCATGGCGCAGGAGGTTGGGCCATTTTTTCAGCATGTAGGCCACGAAACCCTTCATCGCATCGTAATGGCGCTCAAGAATTCGCACATCGCCGTAGACGCGGTAGATGGTCCAGGGGCAGATGATTCCGGCGTCGGCCCACGCGGCGATGCCGGAGAGCATTTTGGCACCTGGCGGCATGGGTGCGACATCCTGGTAGGTTCCCTCGTCATTGCGGGAATCGTCCAATTCGACGAGCCAGCGGGTGAAGAATGCGGCGACATCGGCGTTGTAGGAGGCGGTGCGGATGAAGACCTGGGCATCGCCGGTCCAGCCGAGGCGCTCATCGCGTTGCGGGCAGTCCGTCGGTATTTCCATGTAGTTGCCCTTTTGGCCCCACACGATGTTGTGCATCAGTTGATTCAGCTTCTCGTGGCTGCTTTTCCACGATCCTGCGGCGGGTGTATCGGTATTGATCACCATGCCGGTGACGGTGCTCAAATCCGGCGTTTGCCCAGGGAGCAATCCTGCGACCTCCACGAAGCGGAAACCATGAAATGTGAAGGTGGGCTCCCATTCTTCCACGCCCTCGCCCTTGCAGATATAGGCGTCGGTCACTTTCGCGCCACGCAGGTTGGTGGTGTAGATGGTCCGGTCGGGATTCAGCATCTCGGCGAAGCGCAACGTGATTTGCTGGCCGGGCTGGCCTTTGACCTTCAGTTTCGCCCAACCGACCATGTTTTGCCCCAGATCGAATATCCATTTGCCATCGGTGGTGCGCCACGCTTCTTTGGGGGTGAGCGTCTCCTGGCGACGAATTGGGGGGCCCACGTAGGCTTCCAGCGGGACCTTGTCATGGGCCTCGACGCGCACCGGTTGCCAGGCGGCGTCGTCAAAATCTGCCGTCGCCCAAGCTGCGGGGGTTCCGGTGGAACTCCATTCCTTGCGGGCGTCGTAGGTTTCGCCATCGAGGAAATCGTTCGTTCGGATTGGCCCTTCGGTCGATCCTTTCCAATCGGCGTCGGAGCGGATGACTTCGTAGGATCCGTCGGCATACTCGATATGGAGTTCCGCCAAGGCTGCAGTGTTTTCGCCGTATAGACCACGCGGATTCCACGCCACTTTGCCCGTGTGCCACCCATCACCCACCATGACGCCCAACGTGTTGCGGCCCGAGACGACCAAATCCGTGACATCGTACGTCTGGTAGCGAATACGCTTGCGAAAATCGCTCCAACCCGGCAAGAAGATGTCGTTGCCCACGCGTTTGCCATTGAGCAGTGGCACAAATACGCCGCGCGCCGTGATGTAGAGACGGGCACCTTTCACCGGACGGCGCGACACGAAATTGCGGCGTAGGTATTTTGAGGGGCCGCTCACATTTTTGTCAAAAGGTAAGGGGACGCTGACCCACTGGCCGCGCCACTCGCTGGTTTTCAGGATGCCCATTTCAAAAAAGGCGGTATCGCTCCAGGTGGAAGCCACGCCTGCTTGGTCGCGGTAGCGCACCTGCCAGAAATAGCGGCCGCGGCTTTTGAGTTTTGTACCGGCAAACACTACCTGTGTGGACTGGTGGCTGGCCACTTCGCCGGAGTCCCACACATCCGTTTCACCGGGTTTGGTTCCCACGGTCAGGCGGTATGCCGTCTGCTTGGCACCGCGCCGGTCGTCGTTGATTTTCCAGGAAAAGCGCGGCAGAGATTCGCCGATGCCGAGCGGATTTTTGGCATATTCGCAACGCAAACCAACAGGTGCCTTCGCTAATTCCGCTTGCACTTCCGCCATTGCCGCTTACCTCGTAAAGACTTTCAGGGATTGTCTGGGACCAGTAACAAGACCCAAAAGGATATCCATTCGGGCCAAAAACAAAAGTACGTGGGCGGGAAATTGCGCCCAATTCTTGTAGGTCTTGCTCTCGCCAAAGGCGGGGTTATCGCTTAGAATACAGCCACGTCATGGAGGACTTTCGCGCTACGGAAGCGCCCCCTCCTGCGGCCCATCGGAAGCGAGCCAATAACTTCTCAAATCAGGTGAAAAATGTCAGACCAGGATGCACGCATTACCGACCTCCAGATTGAGCACGAACTCCAGGAAAGTTACCTGACGTATGCGATGTCGACGATCATGGACCGGGCCTTGCCGGACGTGCGCGACGGGCTTAAGCCCTCGCAACGACGCATTCTTGTGGCCATGCACGATCTGCAACTGGGACCGCGTTCCAAGCATCGTAAATGCGCCAAAATCGCCGGCGATACGTCGGGCAACTACCATCCGCACGGTGAAGCGGTCATCTATCCGACGCTGGTGCGCATGGCCCAGGAATGGGCGCTGCGCTACAAACTCGTCGACGGGCAGGGGAACTTCGGTTCGCTCGACGGCGATCCGCCGGCCGCGATGCGTTATACCGAAGCGCGTATGGCCGCCCCCGCGATGGAACTCATGGAAGACATCCGGGAAGACACGGTCGATTTTATTCCCAACTACGACGAAACACGCGAAGAGCCGACAGTCCTGCCGGGCAAGTTTCCGAATTTGCTGGTGAATGGGTCGCAAGGCATTGCGGTGGGCATGGCGACGAGCATTCCGCCGCACAATCTCAAAGAGGTGTGTGATGCGATTGTTAAAGTGATCGACGAGCCGGAGTGTGCGCCCAAGGATCTCATGAAGATCGTCAAGGGGCCGGACTTCCCGACGGGTGGGATTATTTGCGGGCGGCAGGGCATTCTGGATGGCTACACTTCCGGGCGCGGCCGAATTACGGTGCGGGGGAAGCTGCACACCGAACAAATGAAGGGTGGTCGCGAGGCCGTTGTCATCGATGAGATTCCCTACCAGGTCATCAAGAAATCGCTGGTGGAGCAGATCGCCGATTGCGTCAAGGAAGAGAAGATCAAGGACATTTCGGATGTCCGCGATGAATCGGATCGTGAGCATGCGGTGCGCATTGTTATTGAGTTGAAGCGCGATGCGGATCCGGACATTGTCATCAATCAGCTGTACAAGAACACGCAGTTGCAGGACACGTTTTCGATCATCAACATTGCGTTGGTTAATCGCCAGCCGCGCACGCTGGGGCTGAAGGAAATCGTTCAGCTTTACATCGACCACCGTCTCGAAGTCATTCGCCGCCGAACGCAATTCCGCTTGAAGAAAGCACGGCAACGGGCGCATATTTTGGAAGGTTTGATCCTCGCCTTGGCCGACATTCACACCGAGGAATCCCGCGGGAACGCCAAGGGCGGCAAGATTGAAATCATGGGCATCATCGAATTGTTGCGAAATCGCAAGATTTCGCCGGATGTGCCGACGGCCAAGATCAACTTGATGAAGAAGAAATTCACCATTGACGAAGCGCTGACGTGGAAGGCCGCGATTCCCAAGGCGTTCAAGAAGCGCATCGACGAGGAAGCCAAACGCAGCGGGGGGATGAATCTTTCGAGCGCCCAGGCCGACGCGATTTTGACCATGCAGCTGCAGCGTTTGGTGGGCTTGGAGATCGACAAACTTACGGACGAATACAATCGCCTGGTCGAGGAAATCGAGGAGTACGAATTGCTTCTTGCCGACAACAAGCTGATTCTCGATGTGATTCGGGAAGACACGATCGAGATGAAGGACAAGTACGGAGATGATCGCCGCACGCAGATCACGAACGATGCGACCGATATCAACATTGAAGACCTGATTGCGGATGAACAGGCTGTCGTCACTATTTCACACGAGGGATACATCAAGCGGATGCCGCTGGACACGTATCGCAAACAAGGGCGCGGCGGGCGTGGAATCATCGGTGCCGACGCCAAGGAAGGCGATTTCATTGAAACGCTCTTTATCGCCAGCACCAAAGATTATCTGATGTTCTTCACCAGCCTTGGTCGGTGCTATTGGCAGAAGGTGTACGACATTCCGCAGTTGCCGCGGCAGAGCAAGGGCCGGGCCCTGGCGAACCTGCTGCAGATGTTGCCGGAAGAAAAACTGGCCCAGGTTCTGGCGGTGCGGGACTTCGAGGATGAAGGCAAGCACCTGGTATTTGCCACGGCCCAGGGCATCATCAAGAAGACGCTGCTCAAGGCTTATGGAAATCCGCAGAAACGCGGCATTATCGCCATTGGACTGGAGCCCAAGGACTCGCTCATTGGCGTGACGGTGACCAACGGGAAGGATCAATTGATGCTATGCACCTCCGGCACGAAAACGGAAAATGCGCTGGCCGTGCGGTTCGAAGAAGGGGAGGTTCGGGACATGGGCCGGGGGGCGGGCGGCGTCAAAGGCATCGAACTGGGCAAAGGCGATTCCGTCGTGGACATGGTTGTCATCCCGCATGGGCAAGAAACCGGCGACAACCAGGTCACCGTGCTGGTGGCGTGTGAAAACGGGTACGGCAAACGCACGAAGATCGAGGAATACCGGCTTACGCATCGCGGTGGAAAAGGCGTCATCAACATCAAGACGACCGACCGCAATGGGCCCGTGGTCGGCGTCAAGCCCGTGCGGGATGGCGATGAGCTCATGATGATTTCCAAGAACGGTCAGATTGTGCGTATTGGCGTGACGGGCGAGCTTCGCGAAATGGGCCGCGCCACGCAGGGCGTACGACTTCTTCGCCTGGATGATGGTGACAAACTGGTGAGTGTGGCCAGCGTCGTTCCTGAGGAGGCTGATCCGGCAGAAGCCGTTAAGGAATAGGGATAGACCGCTGGGTATATTCAGGCGAGCCTATTCCCTAGACTTCGCGGCAATCTGGTGTTACAACATTCTTACAAGTCTGATGGCAGGGTCTTAAGCGAGGTGCCGAATGGCAAAAATGTTTTACACGTCGGATGAAGCCGCGCACAAGCTGGGCGTTTCCGCCGATGGTCTCAAGGCGTTGGTGACCGAAAACAAGCTGCGTGAATTCCGTGACGGGGCGCGGGTAATGTTCAAAGTGGACCAGGTCGACAAGCTTTCGGGTGGAAAACCTTCCGCAGATACGATTGGCCTTTCGGACTCGGGGATGGCGTTGCCGACCTCGGGCGGTTCCGATGTTATTTCCCTGGCGGATTCCAGCACGGGAACCACCAATGCCAAGGAAGACACAGTGGTTACGGGGCAGGGCGTTAGCGTATTTGATACCGGCGATGTGAAGCCTTCGGATGCGGCCGCACAGACACAGATTCAATCGGCTATCGACGATCAACTGTCGCTGGAGGGCGTGGGATCGGGTTCGGGCTTGCTGGATCTGACGCGGGAATCTGATGACACCTCACTGGGGGCTGAGCTGCTGGATGAAATTTATCCGGGCGGCGACGGCAAGGGCTCGGACGGCGGTTCGGGGTCGGGCATTTTTGAAAAGACGGGGCAGTCTTCGGAAACATCCGGTCCTTCCGGGCTGGAAAACCTGGGCAATGCTCCAATGGCATCGGCACCGCTGGGGATTGCGGAAGTGGTTGAGGAAGCCGATGCGTCTTCGGGCGCGTTTGGCGGACTGGCGCTGGCTGCGGTGCTGATCATGGGCGTTACCATCATCCTCGCGGCGGCGAGTTTGAATAACTTCATGCCGAGCTGGGTGCAGCCGATTACGGCGGACAACACCCGGATCATTATCTTTGGCGTGGTATTGCTGGTACTTTCGGCATTGTTTGCGGGCGTCGGATTCTTTGTGGGCAAAGCAACGAGTCGCTGAGTGCCCCAGGCCTTGCGGATTCAATGAACCATTGAATGAAAAACCCTCGCGATCTGCGAGGGTTTTTTTGTGGAATAATTTCTCGGACACGTAGGTCAGTGCCGTTTTCTCTCGTTTTCGCACCAAGTGATCAAAAGAACTCCCCTTGGAAGAATTCGACGACCTCGCCGTCGGGGCCGTGAACGAAGGCGATGCGGGCGGTGACGTCGCCGTTGGGGGAGACATCTTTGGGTTCTACGGTGACGGTGAAACCCGCGGCGCGGGCGCGGGGGATGATTTCATCAATGCGCGTGGTGCGGAATGCGACGTGCATGATGGCGGCGTTACAGGACATGGGCCCGGCGGGGACAAGGGGGGTGGCGGGGCCACCGGCGAAGATTTCGAGGAAGTTTCCGTCGCCGGTGTCGAGCATGACAGCGCGGGAATCGGCGGCGTCGGTTTTTTTGCCCCAAGCCACTTTATGGGTGAAACCAAAGGCTTCCTGGTACATGCGGACGGATTTGTCAAAGTCGTGAACGTTGATGGCCATGTGATGGAAGCCGCCGCCGCCGAGGGTTGAGTTGTGACCGGACATCAGGAATCCTTTGATGAAGGGTGGAGGGGAAATCTCGTATTTATTTTTCTACGTCGATCATTTGGCACGGTGCAAAGTAAGGTAAGTTTGCATTTTCTGTCGATTCTTTCAAGGCCTGTTGGGCAAGCTGCTGCAATTGTGAGGCTGGAAGACGACCGGCCATACAGGCGTGCAGGAGCCAGAGGACGGCTTCGCCCATGCATTGATAAGCAAAGTGGGTGCGGTAATACAAGAGGGATTGTGTCCATGCGTTGGGGGAGATGCTGTTCAGGCATGACTGCGGAAGCGGCGTGGGCGAGGCAGATGCGCGCGTGGGATTGATCGTTGGCATCTATCGCCATGCGTCCGTGAGCCACAAGAGTTGGGCCTGCATTACCGGAGAAAGTTCGGGGAGCGCAGAAGCGGCGTGCAACGTCTGGAGCGCGAGTTCGTGTCGGCCCAGAAAATGCAGCGCGTGGGCTTGAAGATATTTGGAATCGGCGCGTTGTTCAGAAGTCTGGGCGAGTTTTTCCATTTCATGGCTGAGTGCCAGTGCGCGATCGAACGATCCGCAGTACCAAGCCGCCAAGACGACATTGCGGTAGATTTCCAGGCGTTTTTCCGGCGCGTAGTTGGGAGGCAACACGAGCAAGAGGTGCTCGTAGAGACCATATTCGGCGCGAAAGAGGCCGGAACTATCGCACGTTTGTGCCTCCTTTGAGACCTTTTCGGCATTGAACTCCAAGGCGAAGAGTCGGAAATCGACATAGCTTCGTTCATCCGGGGTGGGTGAGTTGAGCGGTTGGCCGCTTTCCACGCGCCGGTGCATTTTCCAGAGGTGTTCATCGGCCGTACGCAATTCAGTGAGGAGAGCCGGGAGGAGGGGATCCTGGTAATTGAGCCAATACGGGTTGGAGGGCTTATTGCTGGATTCAAAAAGCTCCTGGTAGCTCTCTTCGGCGCGCAGGAGATCCAATCGCAGAAGGAGACTGGGCGCGCCCCGGGCGGCGGGGTCGGTTCTCAGATCGCCGGTGCGTTGAAAGGCATAGTATTTTTGGTAGAAAGCTTCGTGATGGGGTTCCACGAGGGCACAGAAGTCGGTCATTTTGCGAAGGGGGTTCGCGGTGAGTTTGGCGAGACGGAAGAGGTTGCGCAAGACAAGTAAGGAGCGTGAGCCGAGCTGTCGATTTGTGGATAATTTGGAGAGTTCGACGAGTTTCCGACCTGCGGCGCGCAGCTCATTGATTTCCTTCTGGTATAAGTGGTCGGAAGGGAGTCCCAGAGGCGTGTCAAACACCAGCGTGACGGTGCCGACTACCTGACCGCCTTCGACGGCGACGAGGGTGCGGGTTTCGGGGAGAATGTCGAACAAATAGAAGTGCATCTGGTGAATGTTGAAATGGCAGTATCCCATTTCGACGTAGTTGTGGTAAACAAGCCGGAAGGCCTGTTCGAGGTCCGCCCGTGTCTCGGCGATATGGTAATCAATGCCATCAATGATCATGTAGGATAAAACCCTCGGGCTGCCGGATCATTGCATCCTTAATCCGGTGATTCGGGCGGCCTGAGCGAGATCAAGGTGGACAAGTTGGGGGGCTGTGGTCACTGGTTGACGAGCCAGGAGGCGTACCGCCTGGGTGACCATCAACGAAGCTGCGCTGAAAGAACCGGCAGCAAGCTGTGGGGCAGGGCAGGGTTTGCCTTCCACCATTCCCTGCATGGCTTCATGCGTGACGGCGAGAAACTCCGGAGGCAACTGGGTGGCGAGGCGCACGAGTCCATCACGGAAGACAGCAGGATACGTGGCGTTATCGAGCGGGCCGCTGACGGGCAGGCCGAAAAGCTGGCGGAGGGTGAACCCCTCGGGCTGAAAGATCACAGAGACTGTGCCCCAGGCGCAGGCGAAGGCGGAAATCACAGTTTTTCCCTGGCGACCGGATTCATCGTGGAGGTCCACAACGGCGGGCAAATCCAGAAAGTCGATGGTGTCGAATATGAGGTCGCATTTTTCCACCAGACTGGCGACGTTTTGCGTGGTTAACCAGGTCGCGTGAGATTCGACGATGGCGGGAGGGTGGATGTCGCGGAGTCGGCGGGCGAGGGCGACAACCTTGGTGGAACCGAGATCGGCATGGGTGTAGATCTGGCGGTTGAGATTGTGCGGCGCGACCTCATCGCCGTCGACGAGAATAAATGATTCGAAGCCGGTGCGGAGCGCAACTTCAGCGGCAACGCTTCCGAGACCGCAGCCGGCGATCAAGAGGCGCGTCTGTCGGATGCGGTCTTGCAGTGCGGGATTGATGTAGCCGGCATTGCGCCGGGTGAGTTCTTCATAGGCCATAAAGTGGGCGCTCGCATAACCGGTGTTCAGGGGGGCTAGATGCCGATGTCTTCATTCCAGAGGTCGGGTTTTTCCTGGACGAATTTTTGCATGAGGTCCATGCAGGGCTGATGGTGGAGGTTGAGGAGCTGGACACCACGGGCGGCGAAGAGGTCTTCGGCGCCGAGGAAGTTCACGTTCTCGCCAATTAGGACGAGGGGTATGCGGTAGAGAAGCGTGGTGCCGGTACACATGATGCAGGGCGAGAGGGTGGAAACCAGAATCAGGGAGGGCCAGTCGCGACGACGGCCGGCGTTGCGGATGCAGGCGACTTCGGCGTGGGCGGTAGGGTCGCCGGTTTGAACGCGAAGGTTGTGGCCGCGGGCGACGATGGTGCCGTCGGGGGTGGCGAGGACCGAGCCGATGGGAAGGCCGCCTTCGCGGTAGGATTTGAGAGCTTGTTGGTAGGCGGCATCCATGAGGGCGAGGTGCAGTGGGGTAAGTTGAGTGGCGGAGGACATGAATGGACTCCTTGACAGCAGAACACCCTCGAAGGCGGGAACGTGGGTGCCGGACCGAAGATTGGGGAAGGAAGTTGCCTAGAGGCCGAGGGGTATTGTGAGGTTAACGGGAATGGTGAGGGGTTTGGCGTCGATCCATTCGGTGAGGATGATCTTGGCCGTGGCGGTTTTCTTGGGGAACGCGTAGTCGATATCAATGCTGTCGCCGTAGCTGGAGGAGCCGGCGCGTTGGGCCTTGAGAGTTTTGCCTTGCGCGTCTTGGAATTCGATGGCAGCGAGGCTTTCGGTGGGCTTGTCGGAGTGGAGGGTGATTTGCATTTCGTCCTCGCCGAAGTCGGGCTTGGAGACTTTGGTGATTTTGAACTGGATGCCTGAGCCTTTAATGAGGGTGCCTTCTTTGAGGGCGACATTGTCGAGGGTGGTGGATTTTTTGGTAGTGCCGACCGAGAGGGTGAGGTCGGCCTTGAGGGTGAGTTTGGTTGCGCCTTTGGCGGGAAGAGTGGAGGTTTCGACTTCGACGAGAAAGGACTTGCTGTCGACGGAGATTCGGGGGAAGCCATCGAACTGGGAGAGACCTTTGGTGAGGTCCGTGCCCTTGTCGTCTTTCAGGGAATTGATTTTTTTGGAGGTGAGGGCGAGGACGGAGCCTTCAGGGATGGTGAGTCGAAGGGCAAGTGTGGTACCGGCGGTCCAGTTGAACGCGCGGGTGCTGTCATCTTTGTTGAGGGCCTCGGCGACGATGCGCAGGCCGACCGCTTCGATCTTCGCGGGTGCCGGTGCCGTGGCGGGCGCTGCGTAGGTGACGACGGCGAGAGAGGCGAGGGCAGCCAATAAGAGGATCGAACGCATGAGAGTTCTCCTGTTATGGGGTTGTCATGATTTGCGACGGGCGGGGGGATTATCCATCCGGGGTAATTTTTTGACAACGCGCGGGAAGGGTGCGGGAATAGAACTGGATTTTGTGATGGACGCCACAAGCGACCGGGGGCTACACTTGGAGGATGAGTGAACAGGTATCCTTGAAGCGTTCGTTGGGATTGGTGGGGCTGACGCTGTACGGCGTCGGAGACATGCTGGGATCGGGGATTTATGCGCTGGTAGGGAAGGCGGCGGGCGTGATGGGGAACGCGATATGGCTGGGGTTCGCCTGTAGCGCGGTGGCGGCAATGTTGACGGGACTGACGTACGCGAGCCTGGGCTCGCGTTATCCGAAGGCGGCGGGCGCGCCGTATGTTTCATTTCGGGCGTTTGGGTTTCCCATGCTGTCGTATGTTTTGGGGCTGGTGATCATGGCGTCCGGCTTGACGAGCATGGCGACGGCGACGCACGGGGTGGCGAATTATGCGATGCAAATTTTGGGCCAGCCTGGGGATTCGTTAGGGAGGTGGGGGATCATTGCGGTTTTTTTGCTGGTGGTGACGGCGATCAATTTTCGGGGAATCAGCGAGAGCGCTTGGGTGAATGCGGTGTGTACGCTGGTGGAGGTGGCGGGGTTGGGTCTGGTGATCGCCGTGGGCTTTCGCTACTGGGGCAGCGTGAACTACCTGGAGACGCCGTTGTCGGCGACGGGGGCGACGGGGGCGGGGACGCACATACCGTTATCGCCGGGGCTGTTGCTGACGGGCGCGGTATTGACCTTTTATTCGTTTGTGGGGTTTGAGGACATGTTGAATGTGTCGGAAGAAGTGAAAAATCCGGCACGAACATTTCCCTTGGGGTTGATACTGTCCTTGCTGATAGCGACCGCGATTTATATGGCGGTCGCGATCACGGTGGTGAGCGTTGTGCCTTACGAGGTGTTGGGGAAGAGTACCGCGCCGATGACGGACGTGGTGAAGGCGGCGGCACCCTGGTTTCCGCCGGTGATGTTTACGGCAATCAGCATTTTTGCGATATCGAACACGGCGTTGTTGAATTACGTGATGGGCTCGCGACTGGTCTACGGGATGGCCAAGCAGGGGTTGTTGCCGGCGGTGCTGGGGCGAGTACATAAAGGCCGCCAGACGCCGCATGTGGCGATAGGAGTGTTGCTGGTAATCGTGTCGGTGTTGGTGGGGGTCGGAAATCTACAGACCCTGGCGACGGCGACGAGTTTGTTGCTATTGGGGGCGTTTATCGTGGTGAACGGGTCGTGGATAATTTTGCGGCGGAAGGCGGGGGAGCCGCGGGGTGGATTTGAAGTTCACTGGATCGTGCCGGTGCTGGGGATATTGGTATGTGGGACGTTGATTGGGATGCAGGTATTAAACGTTTTTTCGGTGGATGCGCAGAAGGCGGAGGATGCGCGGTGGTCGATGGTGATTGCGGTGGGGATCGTAGGGGGTGTGGCGTGTTTGTATGGCGTGCATCGACCAAAGGTTGTGGAGGAGGATGGGGAGGGACTGGGGGAAGCTGCGAGGGAGGTGTGAAAGGTGTATGTGGACAGAGCGTACGGAAAAGGCGATTCACACTGTTCCGGAGTGTGAATCGCCTTTTTGCTATAGGGTAATCGGGCGTTGCCCGTCGAGGGGCTGGGTGAACGCCTTTACTTAATGGCAGTGGGGGCTTTGGTCATTTTCCCTTTGTCGGCGGCTTGGGCGTTGCTACGAGATTCCGCCCGGTTTTTGGTCATTTCCGCGACGGTCTTGGTGTGGAGACGCGCGGCGCCCTGGGTTTTGAGGAGTTTGACGCGCGTGCCGGCCTTGGTTTCGTCGGCGAGGCGTTTGGCGGCGGCGTCGATATCTTTCTTGGCGAAGTTGGGAAGCCACTTGCGCTGCTGGACAAGCATGTCATCGGTGAGTTGCCAGATTTCGTTGGTGTCGCAGACGGCACCGACGAGGGGGTCATGCAGCATGGCCTGTTTGAGGAGAGTGACATCGCCTTGCACGGCCGCTTCCATGCCCATTTCCTGGACGCGGACAGAGGCGGAGCAGGTGGCAGCGCAGGCGAGAGGAAGGTCTCCGACGACGGGCATGTTGATGCCGTTGGCATCGACGTAGCCGGGGATTTCGATGATGCATCCATTGGGGAGATTGGTGATGTGGTTGTGATTGACGACGTTGAAATGGCCGCGGTAGGGCCGGCCGGTCTGGAGCGACTCGATGATGTAAGAGCCGTGTTCTTCGGAGCGTTCAGCGTTGGTGATGGGTTTGGGGGTTTCCTTGAGCCAGTTAGGGAAGTCGGTTTCGAACCAGTTGCGTCCTTCGGTGCAAACGCGCAGGTAGCCGCCGGTTTCGCCGTTGATCCAAGAGGAGAGATCGATCCATTTTTTGATTTCGGAGGTGCGTTTGCGGTACCAGGGGACGTATTCGGAAAGGTGTCCGTTGGATTCGGTGGAGTAGTATCCGAAGCGTTTGAGGACGTCGATGCGGACTTTTTCGGTGCGGGGGTAATCTGGGTGCGCCAGGAAAAGTTCCAGCATGGTGGGGATGCGGACGGTTTTGCCGTTGATGGTGGCGGATTTTCCGCAGTCATTGATGAAGTCGATGCCGCGCCATTGAATTTGGATGTACCAGGTTTGATGGTTGATGCCGGCGCAGACGATATCGACTTCGTCGCGGTGCATTTTGGAGAAAGGGCCGTCAGGGTTGGAGCGGGTGCCGAGCGTGCCGTAGTTGCCAGGAATGAGTTTATTTGCCTTGGCCCAATGTTCGATGCAGGAGGTGATTTGCCAGTGGCCGCCCATGATGCCGTGGCAGAGGCCGATGGTTTGCACGCCGCCGTACTTGTTACAGGCCCAGGTGTTCATGGCCATGGGGTTGGAGTAGTTGAGGAAGAGAGCGTTGGGTTTGGCGGTTTCACGGATGTCTTTGCAGAAGTCCAGCATAGCGGGAATGGTGCGTTGGGCGTACATGAGACCGCCGGCACAGAGGGTATCGCCGACGCATTGATCGACGCCGTATTGGAGGGGGATGTCAATATCGGTTTGGAAGGCTTCGAGCCCGCCTTGGCGGATCATGCAGAGGACGTAGTCGGCATCGGCGATGGCGGCGCGGCGGTCGGTGGTGGACTGGAGCGTGGCGGGTAGTTTGCCATTGGCCGACCCGAAGTCGATGTCGCGTTGGCACAACTGCGTGACCATTTTGAGATTTTGTTTGGAAATGTCGGAGAAGGCGAAGGTAGTATTTTGGAGCTCGGGGACGGCGAGAATGTCGCGCATGAGGCGGCGGGTAAAGCCGATGGAGCCGGCGCCGACCATGGCAATTTTGATGGGTTTGGACGAAGCGGACATGGAGTCTCCTTGTGGGGTTGAGGTTGTTATAGTCTTTTTGTGCGATATGTGGATGGGTATTATCGTAAGTAATTGAGGGGATACAATCGTCTGATTGGGATGGATATAGTCTATATGTGAATAGAATGTGGCGGGCAGGCCGTGCTACGCGCAACCGCCTGCGGATAGGGATGCGCGCGGCGACATCAGCCGGTGAGCAGAGATTTGATGGGGGTGCCTTCGTCGACGAGGCGCATGGGGCGGCCGAGCGGGGTTTCGACCCTGGTTTCGGGATCGATGCCGAGTTGGTGGCAGATGGTGGCGTGGATATCGCCAGGAGTGACGGGCTGGTCCTTGGGTTTGCGGGCGTCGGCGTCGGAGGCACCGAAAACGGTACCTTTCTTGAGGCCGCCGCCGGCGAGGAGGGCGGAGAAGACGCCGGGGTGGTGATCACGCCCGGCATTGGAGTTGATGGTGGGTGTGCGACCGAACTCGGACATCATGAGGACGAGGGTGCGATCGAGTTTGCCACTGGCTGCGAGGTCGGAGAGGAGTGAGCCGATGGCGGGGTCGATGATGCCGCCGAGGCGGCGCATGGTGGTGAAATTATTGGAGTGGGTGTCGAAACCGCCAAGGTTCACCTGGACGAAGCGAACACCTTCATCCACGAGACGTCGCGCCAGGAGACATCCGCGGCCAAAGGAGGAGTCTCCATAGGCGGCGCGGGTTTCGGGTTTCTCGGCATCGAGGTCGAAGGCCTTGAGGGCGGGGCTGTGCATGAATTTATCCGCTGCGGCATACGTCCCCTGCGTGGCGTCGAAGAGATCGTCGGTGCGCGTGGACGCGTATTGTTTATTCATTTGCTGCAGGAGTTCGAGACGTTTGTTGGCGCGGATATGGGTGAGTCCGTCGGGTAGCTTGGCGTAGGGATCAGGCGTGCCGGCGGAGCCGATGTAGTAGGCTTCGCATTTCTGGCCCAGGTAGCCGGAGGAGAGGGCACGGCCGGAGACGGAGACGAAAGCGGGCAAGTCGCCTTGCTGGGCGAGCTGGCTGACGACGACCGAGCCGAGGGAGGGGTGAACGAGTTGGGGAGTCATGCGGTAATTCGTGAGGAGGTTGTAGGTGGCGCGTCCGTGGTCGCCTTCAGCGCCGTGAAGCGAGCGAACGAGCGATGCGTGTTTCATTTGTTTGGCGGTGAGAGGAAGAATTTCACCGAGTTGAATACCGTCCGCAGAGGTGTTGATGGATTTGAATTCACCGGCGATGGCGGCGTTGTCGGGTTTGGGGTCGAAGGTGTCAACGTGCGACATGCCTCCGGACATCCAGAGGAGGATGACGTGATCGGCGGCGGCTTTGCGGTCCTGGCCGGCATGGACGACGAGGGAGCGAACGGACATGGTGAGGAGCGTGGCGAGTCCCGCGCCCGTGGCCTGCAACACGTTGCGACGGGTCATGGTTTTGTAAGAGTTGCAGCAGTAATCCATACGGCGATTCCTTTTTGACGACGAGGCGGCCTGATGCCTGAGCGGAGAACGCATTACGGGAGATAGCGGAATTCGAGGGAGTTCAGGAGAGTCCATCGGAGGTCGGAAAGGGAGTCCGCCCGGGTGGCGGCAGTAGCGAGGAGGCTTTGAGCAGAAGCGTGTTCGGCGGCGGTGGGCTCGCGGGTGAGAATGTCGATATAGATGCGCCGAATGGCGGGTTGGAGGTTTTCTTCGGCAAGGAGGCGGAAGAGCGGTTCGAGCTCGCCAAGGCGCGCCGCTTCATTGGCGAGATCACCATTCATGAGGATAAGAGCCTGGCGCAGGGCGGGCTGCTGATCGCGCTGGTCGCCGAGCAGTTGGCGGGGGGATTGCCCGAACTGCCGGAGGAAGTGTTCCGGAGGAGCGGGAGCGCGGATTTCGAAAGCGGTGGAGAAGGACGGGTTAAAGTCATAAACGCGGGTGATTCTTTTGTATTCGTAGGTGTAATCTTTGGCGGGTCGCCGTTCGGGTGTCGTGGGTTTGAGAACTTCCTGGGGATCGGCGAGCATTTCCACGCCAGCGAGCATTTTGACTTTTTCTTCAGGATTGCTGAGGAGGTCGTCGATCTCCGCATCGGCGTTTTCGGCGGGGGCTTTTTCAGTGGGAGTCATTTTTTCGGCGGGTTGTGGGGCAACCGGTTTCTCCGGTGCCGGGGGATTTTTTTCGCGGGCGATGACGAGCGTTTCGGAGACTTGGCGAAGATTTTGCCCGGGCCTGTGCTTGGGACGCGTCAGATGGCCGGCGACGACAATGCTGTCATACACTTGCTCTGCAAACATGCGGCGAAGGGGTGCGGCGCAGAAATTTTCTTCGAGTAGTTTGCGGTTGGGCGAATCAGCCGAGGCGTGGATGCGCTGGTAGGTCTGGGTCAGCATGATGGTGTGGAGCACCGCACGAATGTCGTAATCGGAGGCGACGAACTCTTCGCCGAGAAATTTGAGCAGGGCGGGATTGGAAGGGGGGTTATCGGCGCGGAAGTCATCGACGGGGTTGACGATGCCGCGGCCGAGGAGTTCGGCCCAGAGGCGGTTGGCAAAAGTCTCCGCGAAGAGGCGGTTCTGGGCGGACGTGACGAGCTCGGCAAGTTTGTCCCGCGTAGGGGCGAGGCGGATTTTTTCTGCGGCATCCTCCATGGTGTCGCGGGCGGAGTCGAGATAGGCAAAATCATTGTCTTTTCGGAGGGGGCTGGAGGAGGAAGCAGGGCTGCGGTCGACAAGGATTTCGTCGGCGGTGCGGGCCTCGAGCTTGGCGTTGCGTCGGTCGAGAACCTCCTGCAGGTTGGTTTTGCTTTCGACCGGAAACGGCCACGCGGGATCGAGGGGCGGGGCTTTTTTGTTGTTGGGCGGCCAGTGGACGACGTTGTTTTGGTCATCGGTAACGACGGGTGCATTGGCTTGATCATTGGGGAAGTACAGGCGGGTTTTGCCGAAGTAGGCGGCGACGCCATAAAACTGCCGACGCTTCCAAGTATCGAATGGATGGTTGTGGCACTGGGCGCAACTGATGCGAGTGCCGAGAAAGACGTGGGTGGTTTTGGCCGCGAGTTGGAAGGGGTCGCCATTTTCGGCCAGAAGGAAACCAGCGGGTTGGGCGCCCTTGGTGGAGCCTGCGGCAGAGATCATCTCACGGGCCATCTGATCGTAGGGCTTTTTGTCGGCGAGCGATTTACGGATGAAGAGATCGAGTCCGCGGCCGTATTCCTCACGCGAGCGGACGTTCAGCATTTCGCCGAAGAAGACGGACCAACGGTCGACGAAGGCGGGGGAGTTGAGGAGTCGCTGCAGGAGGTTTTCGCGGCGCTGGGGGGCGGGGTCTTTGAAGAAGAGTTGGTATTCGTCGTAAGTGGGGATGCGGCCAATTAGGTCGAGGGTCGCCCGACGGAGAAACGCGGGATCATCGCAGATCGGCAGGGGGGTGAGGTTCTTCGACTTGGCGGCATCGGCGATAAGCACATCAATATGTTGGGGTGCGTTGGATCGACGCTCGGATTTGGCCGGCGTGGCGGCAAAGGTTTCGGTACGCAGGCTAAACGCCGCGGCCGCGATGAGTGTGCAAGCGCCGAGCGAGACGGTGAATACGCGAAGTCGCCGCACTGCCATGTTGGGCTCCACGGAAGTGAGATTCAAGAAATCACGGGTTCAAAAGCGCAGATGAACGCAGAGAGTCGCGGGTGAATTCACGTGTTCAAAAAGTCCCGGCGCATGGCACAGTGTGCGAGTGGCTGCACGGGCGTGCGCCAAGGTGAGGTAGGGGTCAAACGCGTGGATGAGTCACAGGGGGAGAAATGTATGCGAGCAGTATAACGATAGACACCGCAGGAGATTTCGTTTTTATTTGCGGTTAAGTTTCTGCAGTTGACGGATAAAGGGATCGGGTATTTGTCCGTCCGGGGTGATCGGGACATCCCAAGTGACGACTCCGCCATGCTGGTTGATATAGCGCGTGTAACCGACCGTGAGTTCATCGGGGAATCGCGGCTCGCCCTGGCCCCACCACTCGCCGAGGAAGTTGAGGATATGGAACTGGGCGCCGGCAACGTCCCGGGAGATGGAAGAGCAGGGCCATTTTGTGCCCTTGGTCCAAGTCGCGACGGGGAGGTCGTTGGTGAGTTCGCCGCCGGTAAAGTCTTCGAATTCATTGTGGCGGGAGATGGGCGTGTGGCATCCGCCTTTGCTAAGAGCAATGATGGCGTCGGGGTTTCCAGCTTTGAGTGCGGCCGTGAGGGAGGCCCAATTTGGGGCTTGCGCGTGGCTGTAAACTTCATCCCAGAAGCACCCATCGACCCACCAGCCGCTGAGTTTTTTGCCCCAGCGGGTGGTCCATTCGCGGATGACCGATTCCCAGAGTATCTGAAATTCCGCAAGGCGATGGGGACCGCGTTGCCAGTGGAGTTTTTCGACGGCGAGAGCGTCGAATTCCGGAGCGCCGGCGGTGATGTAGGCGAGGAGACGGATATTTTTTGGGGCGAGGGCATCATAGAGGTCGGCGAAGAGATCGCGCGAGGAGCACCGGCTGGGTTTGCGACCCACGATGGAATCGTAAGTGGCATTGGGCGAGCAATAATGGCCGGAGTTTTGGCCCAGGGTGATGAAGTAGTAACGAGCGCCGATGGATTCGAGTTGACTGGCGAGGCGCTGGACATCGAAAGAATCAACTCGGCGATGCCACGCTTCGGAGGATGTCGAACCGGGCTGCTCATGGGAGGCCGGAGATTCGAGGTAGTGCGTGAGAACGCCCCATTGGGCATCATGAAACCAATCCGTCGATGAGGGCATGAGAGCTCCTTGGCTAGTGACAACTGGGGCAATGGATTACTAAACGGCGCGCGGGCGAAAAACTTGCCGAAAATGTCTAAAACGCGGAGGAGCGAAGGTTAGCAAAGATTGGACTTTTGTTGTGTCCTTTGTCGAAGATAGATAAGCTTTCAGAATGGGCCCCGGAGCGGGCACGGTTCAAGCAGGATGCACATTGTCGCGAGGCGACACGCGGAGCGCAAAATGGCTACGAATAAACGAAAAGATTCAGCGGCGTTGTTTGAGTTGATCGACAAGAGCACGCTGAAGGTGCCGAAAACCACGGGACAGTTGAAAATTCCCAGTTGGTGGTCCAGTAAGTCCAATCCTGCGGCCGCGGGAACTTCAGCCGGCGGAATCACCGGGGGGGGGCACGAAGGCGACGAGGGGATCAAGGTAACATCGCGGCCCGTGGAAAATGAGCCGGTGCCTTCGGCGCTGGCCGCGCGGCTCGCCAAACGTGAAAACGGCGTGGCCTATGCCCATAGTGCACCGGTGACGGCAACTCCCGCTTCCGCGCAGGATGCACAGCATCGATTGTTCAATCCAGACGACCATGCCGAGGGATCGCCTTCGATTCGACCGCCGACAATGGTAGTGAATCCGGTGGTGGTCAATGCGACGGACAATGATTCGCCCGCAGCGAGCGTTGATTCGCCCGCTGTGGTCCCCCCAGCCGTCCCTGTTTCCAGCTTGGTATCGAGTGTTCCGCCAGTTGAGGCCCCTTCGATAGCTCCACCAGCGGTGGTACCGGTGGAACCGGCCCCGAGTCCCCCTTCGGCGGCGCCTCCGCCAAGCGTGCCGCGGAAATTGCCGACGGGAGTTTTTGCGCCCCAGAGCGTGGATCGAGCGACGATTGCCCGGCACAACTGGATGAATCAGCAGCGGTCATCATTTTCGCGTATGCCGCTGGGTCTGTTGGCGGGTGCGGTGGTAGTGGTTCTGCTGCTGATTGTGGGAGTGGTGTATTTGGCCTGGGGACGCACGCCCGTGAAGAGTGAGGGCAACCAGAAGATTGTGGGGATGGGTGAAGGCCAGCGCGTTCCGCCGCCCTCGGGGTTCAAGCCGTCGTTTACGGAATTGAATTCTAGCAATACCGTGATGCAGCCGCCGGTGGCACAGGGAAATAACGGGGGAATTCCGGGGAACACGGGCGGCGCAGGGACAGACGTTGAGAAGGCCCGACCGGAGGGAAAGGTTTGGAATCCCGGGCAGTACGCGTGGAATCCGGAGTTGCAATATCTGTTAATTGCCCAGACGAAGAGCCAGGTTGTGGCCCAACGGAATGCGGCGTTTCTGGCCGAGCGCGGCGTGAATGTGGCGATCGAGGTGAGCGAGGGGCAATGGTATCGCTTGATAGCGGTGGAGGGGTTTAAGTCGCTGGATACGCAGTCTGCGAAGTATCGCGATTTTGTCGTGACCACCGTGGGACGCCAGCATCCGGACTACAAAAAGAATAAACGGGATGTGTGGGGAGATGCGCGGTTTATTTTTATCGTTCGTCCAGGGACGCGGTGAGTGTGTCAACCACGGCGCGGTCGCGAATAGTAATTCTGACTATTCGGGCTGGGCGAAAACTGAGTAAGGCGCGGGCAGCGGGCCGGGGGGATAGCGGAAAGTTTTGTCTTTGGCTTTGATCGCCGCTTCGAGCGCGGGTTCATTCTTGGACCAGGTGTTGACGTTTTCCGCGCGGAGACGGTCCACATCCGCCTGGGCTTTGTCAAAATCGCCCAGGGCCAGGCGGGCCGCAGCGCGAATGGGCAGGAAACTGTATTGCTTGGCATTGCCATCCTCCACGGTTTTTTGCCATTGGTCGCAGAGGGCGACAACAAGATCCCATCGCTGCTGAGCGAGGGCAAATCGCGACGCATCCCAAGCGTAGTAGTCCAGCGACTGGTCATCGCCAGCGAGGAGTTGCATGGGGAGCGCGGGCATTTTTTCGAGCGTAGCCAAAGCGGCGGGGTCGTTGTTGGCGAGCCGGTGGAGGACGGAGAGATAGAAACTATGGGAATAGGAGGGATTGTCTTTGGTCCATTGATCGAATTCGCTGGTGACGTCGGGGAACGTGGTGGGGGAAGTCGTGTTGTTGAACGTCTCAAACTGCAAAGCTGCAAGTGCGAGGCGAGGCCAGAAGTTGGCGGGGTAACGCGTGAGTGCTTCCTGGATGACGGTCTGGGCTTCGGGGATGCGGCCGGCTTTGCGCAGGATGGAAACCTTGTGACGCCAGTGGTCCATGTCGCCGGGCTCGCGGACGATTCGGCGGTCGAGTTCCGCGAGAGAGTTGGCGAGGCGCTGCTCGGAAGAAGGAGCGGAAGTGCTGGTCGCAGGTGGTGGGAGAGTCTGTAAAACGCGGTTGTCGGAATCGCCGAAGGCACGCCACGTGGGCGAACGCGGGTCGAAATCATAGCCGATGTGAGTGCGCCGTTTGTCCGTGCTGCGGGCCTTGGCGAGCGAAGGGCCTTGAGGCGTGAGAGTGTAGTACCATGCAGTATCCGGTCGTTGCGGCAGATAATCGGGGAAGAGGTCTTCGATATATTGGGGCCAGAGGCCGCGTTCGGTTTTGAAGCGGTAGAGGGCGTCGACGATGGGTTGCCCCTCGACGATAACTTCGGAGTACGTGGGCTTGCCGTAGATATACTCATGCCAGGGCGTGGTCATGAATAGGTAAGCGCCGAGGAGGACAAAGCCGCCGAGGAGAACGGCATAGCGGAAATTTCGCCAGAGAGAGTTCATGCATCACCCGATGGAAAAAGGAACAATATCACGATTCATTTTCGACGATTCGTGGTCCATGAACAATGGCGGAAATATGCATTTTGTTCTAGAGATTATTTTTGCCGATACGGGCGCGAACGAATTCCGCACGGGCGCTCTTGCGGGCGTCACCATCCAGGGTCTTGCCGAGATGGCGTTGCAGGTGGGCGGGTTGGGTTTGGAGGAAAAGGGAATTGAGAGTGGGCAAGTCGATGCCGGAAACGCGGGACATTACGACGCCGAGGCGGAGGTGCGAGAGGAAGTAGAGCGTTTCTTCGGAGGAGAGGAGTCGGGCGTATTTGAGAATGCCGATGGCGCGGCCGATTTTATCGTCGAGGGTGATGGGGCGTTCATTGGCGAGGATTTGCCGAGCATTGACCTCCGCTTGAATGATGCGGGGGATGATGGTGTCCGCGAACTCGGTGAGGATCTCCTGTTCGGCGCGACCGAGGGTGGTTTGGTTGGAGATTTGGTAGAAATCGCCGACGGCATCGGTGCCCTCACCGTAGAGCCCGCGGATGGCCAAGTGCATATCCTTGGCGGCGCGGAAGACTTTTTCGATCTCGCCGGTGAGCTTGAGTGCGGGAAGGTGGAGCATGACCGAGACGCGGAGCCCGGTGCCGACATTCGTGGGACAGGCGGTGAGGAAGCCGAAACGTGGAGAGAACGCGAAATCGAGTTGCTCCTGTAGAAGATCGTCGAGTTTGTCGGCTTCGGTCCAGGCGGCGGCAAGCTGAAGACCGGATCGCAAAATCTGGACCCGGAGGTGATCCTCTTCATTGACCATCACGCTGATGGCTTCATCGTGGCTGATGGCGACGCCCCGGGCGCCTTCACCGGCGGCGTGTTGTTTGGAAATGAGGTGACGTTCGACCAGGAGTTGGCGATCGAGCTCGTTCGTTTTGTCCATATCGACGTAGAAGATTTGACGGCCGGACGCGAGATGGAGGAGATGCTCGCGGCAGGTTTTGTGAAGCTCGGTGCGTTGCAGTCGGTTGGCTTTGGACATGAAGGGATAGGCGGCGACATTGCGGGCCAGGCGGACCCGGGAGCTGATGACGATTTCATGCTGCGGGCCCGAGTCGGAGAGCCATTCGCCGGACTGGGAGCTGAGTTGGTCGAGGTTCATGGGCATCCGTGAGAAGCAAGAATGAAGAAGCAATATCATCGAGGGACGAAGGAGGTGTTATAGCAGATAGACGCCCGTTATGCCGGGCACTAGGGGGCGTTTTGCGATTCAATGCTGCGGAGCTGATCGCGAAGTTTGGCCGCGAGTTCGTAACTTTCGGATTCGACGGCAGTGGCGAGTTCTTTCTTGAGTCGATTAATTTCAGATTGGCGCAGCCGGACGGCATCACTGGGTTGGCCGCGTTTGGGCCGTACATTTCGCGTGGGAATTTTGCCGGTGTGATGGGTGGCACCTTGCTGGGCGCGGGTGATGACGCCTTCGAGTTGTTTTTCGAAGAGGTGGTAATCTCCGCCGCAGCCGAGAAGGCCGGTATCCTTGAATTCCTGCCAGGTGAGGCCGCAATCGCTGCAACTGTGGGTTTGCGCATCGGGCATCTGGGCTTGGGTTTTGAGGAATTGGTTGAGTAATTCATTGATTGGAACGTGGGATTGCTGGACGAAACCGAGTTCGGCGGCGCAGGTGTCGCAGAGATGTTTGTCGTGAGGTTTTCCGCCGCTGATTTCGGTCAGGTGGACGGTGGCTTGTTTGTTGCAGCGTTCGCAGAGATGCATGTGATGATTTCCGCAGGACTTACAAGATTTTTGGGGCACGGGAAAGGGATGGGGGTGTTCCGGGAGATCCAAGGGTTATGGTTATCGTAGGAGGGGGGGGAGGGGGTTCAAGGGGGGGGGTTTTTAGGGGGGTCGTGATATCGGTACGGTATGTAACTATAATCGGCAGAATGAGTAAAGAGGCTTTGATTGAAATACGGCAGGCCACGGCGGAGGAGCTGCCGGAGGTGGTGGATGTGGGCTTGTTGGTGGCGGCGCCCCAGGCGGGGTTTGGGGCGTTGCGGGGGGGGCGGAGTGGGGGGTTAAGAGAGGGGTACATGGGGTG
>JBBRWV010000001.1:0-78748 GCA_038248985.1 Phycisphaerae bacterium | reverse complement strand
GATCCTGTTACACAAGCTGGGGCTGACGCTGCCGCGGAGCCTGGAGGTGGTGGATTTGTAGTGAAGACTTTTAGGAAAAAAGGGCCTTGGCACCATCGCCAAAGGCCTTTTTGCTCGCAAACTGCGGAAGTTGGGTTAGCCGGGCGCAGTTGGTGGCGCAGGGGCTTCGGGCGGTTATTCCGGCAAAGTGAGCGCTTGGAGACAGCGTGGAGGCTGTACTGCGAACATTGTGTATGCGGCCACATCCATCATGTGTAGTGAAATTGGGCGATGGTGGTGCAGGATTGGTCGGGGACGACGCGGACCCAGTGGGCGATGAAGCCGGAGGGGAAGGTGGGGTGGGCGTAGAATTCTTTGGCCCCCCCACTTCCGCCGCGGCTGTTGGTGGTGGCGGATTCGAGTTTGAGGGTGAGGTAGGGGACGAAGTGGCCGTCGCCGCGGAAGTCGACTTCGATGCGGAAGGTGACGTTGGGGGCGTCGGCGGTGAGGTGGACGCATTTTTGGTCGAAGCCGGTCATGAGGTAAGGGTCGCTGGGAGTGTGGGCGGCGATTTTGTCTTGCCAGAGCGGGCCGCCCCAGCCTTGGGGTTTGCCGAATTTCCAGAGGTCGTCGGTTTTGCCGACCCAGAGGCCGGACTCGGGGGCGGCGCAGTGGACGTTGCCGCCGGATTCGTAGGAGGCGTTGTCGGAGCCGAGGACGAGCAGGCCTTTGAAGGAGCAGAAATCGGGGATGACCCAGAGGTGTGTGGAGATGGGGCGGACGCCCCAGACGCGGCCGTTGTAGGCGTGGGGGGAGAGTTCGTAGAACATGCCGTGGGCATCCAGAGGAAGCGTTCGTGTTCGACGGAGCGGATGCGGGGCCACTCGGTTTGCCACATGTGATCGAAGCAGTGGGAGGCTTTGGGGAGGCGGTAGGTGGTCCAGGTTTGGTCGGCGTTGGTGAAGACCTTGAGGATGGCGGAGGCGCGATCCCAGCCGAGGGCGAACATGGTTCCGGCCTTGGCGAAGTTGCCCATGCCGTTGACGCAGACGAAGGGTTTTTTCTCGAGGATTTTCCAGGTTTTGCCATCGTATTCGGCGAGGCGTCCGTCGGCGGTGGTGCCGTTGAAGTCGGCTTCGTCGTAGGTGTTGTCGGCGACGACGACGCGTCCGTTGGCAGTATAGATGTCTTTGTAGTGGGCGCGGAATTCTCCGGGGGTGTCGAGGATTTGGCAGAGGTCGAAGAGTTTAGTGACGGCGAGGGAGTGGACGTCGACTTCGAAGAATTCGCCTTCCATGCCGAGGAAGTAGATTTTGTTTGCGGGATTGGTGAGGTGGGAGGCGGTACCGGTGCCGGTTTGGTTGCGGTGGGAGAGGTAGGTGATGGCCCAGAGGGAGCCGGCGAAGGGCATGAGGCCGCCGATGCCACATTCGGAGCGGGGGTGTCCGAGGTCGGCGGACATGGCGAGGGAGGGGATGATGCCGGAGATGGAAGGGGGGAGGGAGAGGGGGAGGGAGGGGGAGGTTGCGTCTGGCATGAGGGTTCCTTTGGAAGTTTCAAGTTTCAAGTTTCAAGTTTCAAGGCGGAGGGGGGTTGGAGGGTGTAGGAGTAGCGTAGTTAGTTATTGCTATAATAGCGATAGCCTTTTGAAGGACGAATCACGAATGATCAATGACGAGTGAATGAACAATGAGCATTGGGGAGGAATGACGAATGTGGAAGGACATTCGGTGGGATCAGGGAGAGTGGGTGAGGGGGCGGAGGTAGTAGGCCCAGAGGGCGATGATTTCGCGGAGCATGTATTGGGGGAGGCTGCGGAGGGTGTAGGTTTCCTGGGCGGGTACGGTGTAGGTGGCGAAGGAGGGTTGGCCTTGGGCGGTGGCGGTGGCGGAGGCGCGCTGGTAGGTCATTTTGATGCGCGGGAGGTGGTAGAAGTGGGAGACGGCGAGGATGCGCGGCATTTTGCGTTCGGCGAAAATGAGGGCGGTGTTTTTGACGCTGGCATCGGTGTTGAGGCCTTCGGAGTCGAGGAGGATGGCGTCGTCGGGGACGCCGAGTTGGAGGGCACGGGCGCGCATGGCTTCGGTTTCGTGGACGGAGCCGTCGGCGGGGCCGCCGGTCATGAGGATGAAGGGGGCGAGGCCGGCGCGGTAGAGATCGCAGCCGGTGCGGACGCGGTCTTCGAGGGCGGAAGAGAGGGAGCCGTCAGCGTAGGCGCGGGCGCCGAAGACAACGATGACGTCGGCTTGGCGGCGGTAATCGGTTTTGCCGAAGCAGACCATTTGGGCGAGGGGGAAGAGGATGGCGCAGAGGAACATGGTGAAGAGGATAGCGACGATGTGGCGGAACTGGACGGGGTAGGCGGGGCGTGTGGAACGGAGGAGGGAGAGGAGGAGGACGCAGAGCATGGCGGAGAGGGGAACGTAAAAGCCGGGGGTGATTTCGCCGGAGCGAACGAGGACGAAGAATTGGATGGCGTTGAGGGCGGTGATGAAGGCGAGGAGGAGGATGACGCCGCGGGTGAGGAGTTGGCCGAGGGCGGAGGCGAAAGGGTGTAGGCCGTGGACGAGGAGGACGACGCCGGAGGTGGTGAGGAGGACGACCTGCCAGGTGTGGGGGAGGAAGTCAACGTTGATCCACCAGGCGTTGGCGTCGAAGCCGGGGGTTTTGAGATCTCCGAGGAGGTTGAGGAGGGTGAAGAAGCCGAGGGAGATGGCGAGTCCGCGGGCGAAGGCGAAGGGAGGTTGGAAGGTTTCGGAGCGAGTCATGCGGGGCCTTTGGCGCGAGAGAACGAGTTGGGGAGGACGAGAGGGGGGGAGCGATAGCCGGTGGGCTATCTATCGGCTAGGAGGGATACTATCGTACACTGAGCAGGGGTTGATCGTACGAGGGTATTGTCGCAGAATGACGGGAAGAAAGTTTTTGCTGGAGGATTGTCGTGGCGCGCGGAAGAATTTGCTGGATGGTTGCGGGGGTGTGGGCGATGGCGTGGGCACTGGGGATGGGAGGCGCGACGTCGATGGCGGTGGGCGGGCCCGTGGCGGAGAGGACGGCACCGGCGAAGGCGACGAAGAAGTCAGAGCAGGTGCGGGGATTCTGCATACAGTTGTCGGATGCGCAGGGGACGGCGAAATATATTGCGGCGATCGATGAGTTGGCGGAGATGGGATGTTCGTGGATAAATTTTGCCATAGCCGCGCGGCAGCAGGATGTGAAAGCGGAATCGATTCATATTAATTGGCAGAACATTCCCTCGCGGTTGAATCTCGAGAAGATTTTGAAACATGCGAAGGCGAAGGGGATTCGGACGGTGTTGATGCCGATGGTGCTGTTGGACACGGCGGGGGAGAAGGAATGGCGTGGGGCAATCAAGCCGGCGGATTGGGACAACTGGTTTGATTCGTACCGTCATATATTGATGGGGCCGATGGCGGACCTGGCGCAGGCGTGCGATGTGGATATTTTGTGCGTGGGGTCGGAGCTGCTGACGTCGGAGACTTATTTGCAGCAGTGGACGGAAGTGATCAAGTCCGTGAGAGCGCGGTACAAGGGGAAGCTGACGTATTCGGCGAACTGGGATCATTACGAGGTGCCGAAGTTTTGGGACCAGTTGGATTATATCTCGATGAATTGCTATCACGAGCTGGCGGATCGTCCCGGGGCGACGGTGGCGCAGTTGAACGCGTCCTGGGCGAACATCAAGAAGGCTCTGCTAAAATTTGTGGATGAGCAAAAACGGCCGTTTTTTTTTACGGAGGTGGGATGGCACAATTTGGAGAACACGGTGAGCCAGCCGTGGAATTATGTAGCGAAGGGGAAGATCGACAGCAAGGAGCAGTTGCGGGCGTATGAGAGTTTTGTGGAGTCGTGGAAGGATGTGCCGACGGAGCAGTTCATGGGGGCTTTGTTTTGGGAATGGAAGCCGGACAGCAAGCCGACGGATCACGGGACGTATTCGCTGCAGGGGCAGCCGGCGCTGGAGGTGGTGAAGAAGTGGATGGCGGCGAAGTGAGGGGAGGTTTCAGACGGGGGTTGCCGCGGGGGGGCGGTTTTACGAATCAGTTGCCGCTGATGGTGAGGGGGATGGTTTTGGTGCCGGTGGAGCCGAGGCCGGAGAAGCCGGCGGCTTTGTAGGCGGCGGATTCGGCGGGGGTGATTTGGTGCTGGCGGTGGGGGAAGTCACCGGGAGTGCGGGGGCGGAAGTCGGGGGAGGTTGGGCCTTCGTGACGCCGGAGGACTTTGTAATATTGATTACGCTGGGCGGGGATCCAGCCGGAGTCGCGGATGATGCGGCAGATTTGTTCTTCACCGAGGCAGTAGGTGGTGCCGGCGGCGGAGACGACGTTTTCTTCCATCATGACGGAGCCCATGTCGTTGGCGCCGAAGAACATGGCGAGCTGGCCGATTTTGGGGCCCATGGTGACCCAACTGCTTTGGAGGTTTTTGATGTTGTCGAAATAGAGGCGGGCGAGGGCGAGCATGCGGAGGTATTCGCTGGCATCGGCGAGGCGGACGGTGCGGCCGTTGTCGAACTGGAAGGGGGCGGCGTGCGGGGCGTCGGGGTTCCATTTGCGTTTGCGATCGAGGGGGGTGTTTTCGGGTTGGTAGGTCCAGTGGATGAAGGCGGTGTAGCTACCTCCGCCCCCGGCCCCCCACTGCTGCTGGTTGGCGAGGGCGAGATCCTGGCGGGCGCGGATGCGGGACATGTGGTCGATGCGGTCGGAGATGTCTTCGATGTGGCCGATGAGCATGGTGACGGAGGTGTTCATGCCGATTTTGTGGGCTTCGGTCATGACGTCGAGCCATTGGTCGCCGGTGCATTTGCCGGGGCCGATGCGGGAGCGGACGCGGTCGGAGAAGATTTCGCCGCCGCCGCCGGGGATGGTGTCGAGGCCCCAGGAGTGGAAGCGTTGGAGGAGTTCAGAGACGGGGAGGTTGAAGAAGCGGGAAAACTCAGTGAATTCTGGTGGGGAGAAGGCGTGGATGTGGATCTGGGGGAAGTCGCGTTTGATGGAGGTGAGGAGTTCCTGGTAGTAGCTGAGGGGGATGTCGGGGTTCATGCCGCCCTGCATGAGGACTTGGGTGCCATTGATGGCGACGAGTTCAGCGATTTTTTGTTTGATGATGGGATCGTAGGGGAGGGTGTAGGCGTCAGGGGCGGCTTTGTCGTTGCGTTTGAAGGCGCAGAAGGTGCAGCGGGCGGTGCAGACGTTGGTGTAGTTGACGTTGCGGTCAATGACGTAGGTGCGGTAGTCTTCGGGATGGAGGCGGTTGGCGACGGCGAAGGCCCAGCGTCCGAGATCGGTGAGGGGGGCGTGGGTGTAGAGTTCGAGGAGTTGGGCTTCGGTGAGGCGGGCGGTGCCGGCGACGATGGGTGCGATGTCGAAGGAGGGGGCATAGGAGGAGGTGGAGGAGGGGGATGTCGCGGTGGCGGGCATGGGTTCATCCTGTTTCAGAAACATTTGAAACTGCGGAAGATTGTAGCGGAGTGAAAGTGGAACGCCAAATGTGAAAAAGTGCGTTTGCAGGGATACTATGGTGGGTGTTGATTTACTTGTGCGGAGAACGAACATGACGACTGAAACCGGTACGGCGGCGAAGATGAATCCTGCGATGCCTGAGAAGAAGAAGAGTGGGCGGTGGTGGAAGATTTTGTTGGGGGTGGTGGGCGTGTTGGTGTTGCTGGTGATTTTGGGGCCGACGCTGATGAGCACGGGGATGGGGAAGAATTATATTGTGGGGAAGGTGAATGCGGAGATACCGGGGAAGGTGTCGATGGAGGGGATTTCGCTGGGGTGGTTCAGCGGGGCGAAGGTGCAGGGATTTAAGCTGCAGGACCCGGACGGGAAGGATGTGATGACGGCGGGGGAACTGACGACGGGACTCGCGCTACTGGATGCGTTGAGCAGCTCGAGCCTGAGCCTGGGGCAGGTGAAGTTGACGGGGGCGAAGGCGGAGATTGTGACGTTTGAGGATGGGACGAACAATGTGACGCGATCGCTGATGAAGGCGGCGGCACCGGAGGCGAAGCCGGAAGCGGCAAAGGAATCGGGAGGGACAGCAATATCGGGGGTGATTGACGCGGTGGTGGATGAGTTGACGGTGCGGACGCCGACAGTGTCGGTGGAGAAGACGAAGGTGACCGTGAAGTTGGGGTTTGATGTGAACACGGGGACGGGGGTGGTGCGGATTACGGAAGATTCGCTGGTGGAGGAGCGGGATTCGGTGACGAAGGGGGGAAACCGGATCAGCCTGGCGAAGGGGTCGGTGCTTTCGTGGAAGGGGAAGGAGCCTATCAATTTTACGGGGGAGGTGGATTATGATCTGTCGCGGCTGGCGGCGCTGGTGACGCCGCTGCTGGGGGAGAAAGGCGTGGGATTGAAGGCGAGCGGGCTGCATACGATGAAGTTGCGGGTGCAGTCAGGGGCGAGGGAGCAGGCGGAGTCGAGGGGGAGTTTGGGGACGTTGCAGTTGGAATCGACGACGATTGCGTGGGACAGCATTTCGTGCGGGGGATTTACACTGGGCAAGGCGGTGGTGCCATTGTCGATGAAGGATGGAGTGCTGGAGATTCAGACGACGCAGATACCGGCGAACAATGGGGCTCTGACGGTGCAAGGGGCGGTGGACTTCAACCAGGATCCGCCGGTGTATGTGCTGAAGAAGGGGGCGGCGCCGCATAACGTGGTGAGCGGGTTTGCGATCAACTCGGAGGTCGCGGGCGGATGGCTGCGGTTTTTGCCGATGACGTGGGGGGCATCGGGGAAGGATGCGAATTTGCTGAACATCAGCGGGACGATGAGGGTGGATGTGACGGAGGCGTATATTCCGCTGAAGTATGCGGAGATTCAGAAGAAGGGGGCGGCGGTGGCGGCGATCAACATTGAGCAGTTGAAGACGGATGCGCCGATTTTCCGGCAGTTGTCATTGATGCTGACGAAGATACCGGGGTTCGATCAGTTGGAGAAGGCGACATCGGCGGGGGGAGATATTCGCGACATACGTATTGTGCTGGCGAATGGAAAGGTTAGCTACGAGAACTTCCGGTTGGGATCTTCGTGGGGCAACCTGACATTTGCGGGCAGGGTGGGGTTGGATCAGACGCTGGCGATGACGGTGACGGTGGGGACGAAGGGGATCAACCTGCCGATACCCATTGGGCTGGGCGGGACGACATCGTCGCCGAAGCCGGAGATGTCGCAGGATTTTCTGAAGGATTTGGGTGGAAACCTGGGTGGGACGGTGAAGGATTTGGGCAAAGGCGTGGAGGATATCGGGAAGGGATTGGGAGACTTGTTCAAGAAGGATAAGGACAAGAAGTAAGGTGCGAGGCAAATGAATGGGCCGTGCCACGGTGATCGACACACGCGTGACGCGGCCCTGTTTTTGCGCTGCTGCGACTGTATCCGCGGGGGGGAGGTGTGTCGCGGAGGGCGGGATCAGTTACGAATGACGAAGACGAGGCGGTCGGAGCCGTCAGCGCTGCGGAGGTAGATCCGCGTGCCTTTGGCGAGATCCATTTTGCCGAGGGCATCGGTGAAGTCCTTGCTGGTGCTGATGGAGGTGGCGCCGATTTTGGTGACGATGTCGCCGAGCTGGAGTCCGGCTTCGACGCCGAGGCCATTGGGATCAAGCTTGGTGATGAGGACGCCGGTGGGAGATTTGAGGCCGTATTTTTGGGCGGTGGCGGCATCGATTTCGCGGACGGAGATGCCGAGGTCGGCGGCGTCAAACTTGGCGGGTGCGACGGGGGGTTTTTCTTCAGCGGCGGCGAAACTGTCGGGTTGCTTGGCGACGGGGAAAGCGACTTCGACGGTTTTGCCATCGCGGACGACGGAGAGGGTTATTTTGGTAGCGGGGGCGGTGCGGGCGATGGTGGAGCGGAGTTGCTGGATGGTCTCGACATTTTTGCCGTTGATCTGGGTGATGATGTCGCCGAGTTGAAGACCGCCCTTGGCGGCGGGGCTGTCGGGCTGGAAGCCTTTGACGAGGACGCCGTTTTTGCCGGTGAAGCCGTATTTTTCGATTTCGGAGCGGATGAGGGGTTCGTGGACATCGACGATGGAGACGCCCATGTAGCCGCGGATGACTTTGCCGTTCTTGATGAGGGAGTCGAGGATGTAGCGGGCGTCATTGGAGGGGATGGCGAAGCCGATGCCGTTGTAGGCGCCGGAGCGGGAGGCGATGGCGGTGTTGAGGCCGATGACTTCGCCTTTGAGGTTGACGAGGGGGCCGCCGGAGTTGCCGGGGTTGATGGCGGCATCGGTCTGGAGGAAATTTTCATAGGTGAGGCCGCGGAGATCGGGACGGTTCATGCCGATGATGTTCACCTGTCGGCCCTTGGCGGAGATGATGCCCTGGGTCATGGTTTGATCGAAGCCGAAGGGTGAGCCGAAGGCGAGGACCCAGTCGCCGACATCGAGGGCGTCGGAATCGCCGAAGCCGGCGAAGGGGAGATTTTTGGCATCGAGCTTGATGACGGCGAGATCGGACTTGGGATCGGTGCCGACGATTTTGGCTTGGAGGATTTTTCCGTCATCGAAGCGGACGGTGATATCGTCGGAATCTTCGACGACGTGGTTGTTGGTGAGGATGTAGCCATCGGCGGAGACGATGACGCCGGAGCCGGTGCCTTTGGCGACACGGCCGGCGGGGGAATCGGGCGCGTTGAATTCGAAGCCGGGGGGCAACACGCGGCGGAGGTCGTCGGGGACGGCAGGGCGTCCGGCGGCGATTTTCTTGGTGACGTCGATATTGACGACGGTGTCTTTTATGGCGGCATGGACGGTGCGGAAGGCCTTGGAAAGGTCATTGGCGGCAGCGATGGCGTTTTGGTCGGGGGTGACTTTGACGGGGCCTTCGGCCTGGAGGTGGCGCGGGGCGATGAGCGAGGCACCGAACCAGCAACTGCCGGTGAGGGCGACGGCGGCGACGACGGGATAGACGTAACGATTGCTCCAACGCATGGGATGGACTCCTCTTGAAAATGAGTTATTGGCTCTTCTTGTTTCCCCGCCGCGGGCTTGGGGGCCGGCGGCACATTTACTTTTTTCGTCTTCGGTCAGTCCTCATCCTGTTTAGATCGTTCTGTTTTGATCATTGATCCTTCATGTGGTACTGATGGCGATCTGCGGGGTATTCGCGGTTGGCGATGGCTTGCACGTAGCGGGTGGCAGCGTTGGCGATCAGGGTGGGTGCGTCGGCGAGCTTGTCAACGAAGCGGGGGACGCGGGAGCTGTAGCCGAGCATGTCATGGAGGACGACCACGTGGCCATCGGCACTGGGTCCGGCTCCACAACCAATTACGGGGACCGAGACTTTTTGGATGACCTGGGCGGTGACTTCATTGGGAACGGCCTCGATCAAGAGGAGGGTGGCTCCCGCTTCGGAGAGGGCGACGGCATCCTGGATAATACGCTTGGCATCGGGATTGGTTCGGCCTTGGGCAAAATATCCACCCAACTGGGCGGCCCGCTGAGGGAGGAGGCCGAGGTGGGCACAGACGGGGATGCCGGCGGAGGTCATGCCGGCGATGACGTCACGATGGCGGAGGTCGGCTTCGACCTTGACGCAGTCGGCACCGGCTTCGCGCATGAAGCGGGCGGCGTTGGCGACGGCAGTGGGAATGTCGGGGTAGGAGGCGAAGGGCATGTCGGCCATGAGGAAGACGTCGGGAGCACCACGGCGGACTGCGTCGGTGATGGTGACGAGGAAATCGAGGGTGACACGGACGGTAGAATCTTCGCCGAGGACGGTGGTGGCGGCGGAATCACCGACGAGGAGAATGTGTACGCCGGTGGGGGCGAGGACGCGGGCAGTGGGATAGTCATAACAGGTAAGCATGGAGATGGGGTTACGGGCGGCTTTCATCTGGCGGAGGGTGGCGAGGGTGATGCGGCCGGTGGGGGAAAAGGGGGCGACGGGAGGCGCGAGGGGATTGGTGGCAGGGGGTGTGGAAACGTCGGCGGAGGATTTGAAGGAGGATGTCATGTTGAATATTGTAGCGTCAGACGGTGTGAAATTCCGCAAGGCGGGGAGAAGTGGGTTGGAGGGGCGGCAATACGGACGTTTTTTTCGCTGGCGGTAATTTTTCAGCAAGTAATAATACGCTGCATCGTTGAGAATGGTGGGGTTACCAATTCGGGGTGCGTTGAGCGCATCGGGCCTTTCCGAACCTCTTTCACTTAGGTGTGTGCTGCAGGAGCCTATTGAATGTTTAACCGAGCAATGGTGTCTCTGTGTGGGATCGCGATTCTCCTGGCGGTGGCGGTGGGTGCGCCACCGGCGGCTAAGCCGGCGACGGCGAGCGGGCTGTTTGCGGCGGCGTTTGATTTTGAGGCGGTGGATTTGGCGGGGACGAAGCAGACGCAGGATGGCAAAGAGGTGCCGCTGGCGGGAGAGCAATTGAAACGGACGTTGGGGTTGACGGCCAATGAGGGGGATTTTGAGAAGGATCGATTGGAACTGGGGGCGACAGCGCCGGTGGCACCGGTGCGGTCGGCGTATGAGCTGGTGTTGACCTTGAAGGCGGCGACGGCGATTGGGAGCGTGGGCGTGACGCCGGCGGATGGGCGGGACAAGGGGTCGGTGAACGAAGGCGAGTTGTGGTATTTGAAAGCGGACGCACCGATGCCGCCGGATCCTAAGAATGCGGCGCAGTGGGTGGCGGTGAATTTTGGGGAGGCCCAGCCCTTTTTGCGATTTGCCACGTTGCCGCCGGGGACTTCCACGCGGGCGTTTTTGTATCGGGATGTGCGGAGCGAAGGGCGTCCGGCATTGGATTACCTGCATTTTTACAAGGGGCGGATGGAGAATTTGACGCTGTCGGCCGATCCGTACTGCGAGGGGGGAGTTTTTGGCTCGGGTGCGGATTCCCTGGTGGAAGGAAAGTTCTGGCAGAATTACTGGCCGGAGGATGGTCGCGCGGCCCGGGTGAAGATCAGCGAGAAGAATCCGACGTGGGTGGTGCTGTCATGGGATAGGCCGCGGAAACTGGAGGGGATTTTTCTGCGTTCGAACGCGGAGAAGTTTACGATCCAGGCGTATCGCGGCGAGGCGAATATGAACCCGTCGATAGCGCCGGCGAAGGCGTGGCAGAAGGTGGAGGGGATCAGCGAGCGCGCGACGAAACACACGACGGGGAACAACCAGTGGTTTCAGAATCATTGGATAACTTTCCCAGCGATTGAGACGCAGGCAATCCGAGTGGAAATCACGGAAGTGCAAGGGAACTATGGGTGGATTCACGGACTTGCGGCGATGGGTAATTTGAACGATGCGCCAGTGGTGGCCTTCAAGCGGGACATAGCGCATCCGTATCGCGTGAAAGCGGAGATACCTTTTGATGGAGAAGCTGCGCTGGCGATTGAAGATGCGAGCGGGAAGCGGATACGCAATCTTGCGGCGAACATGCCGGTGACGAAGGGGGCGACGGGGCTCTCGTGGGATTTGCGGGATGAATCGGGGAAACTGGTGGGGCCGGGGGCATACCGCCTACGGGGCGTGGTGGCGCCGCCGCTGGAGCTGATCTATCAGACGACGCCGTATCCGAACGTACAGAACTTTTTTCCGGATCGGACGCCGTGGATGACGAATCACCAGGGGCCGAACGGGTGGCTTTCGGATCACTCGAATAACTGGGCGGCGGCCAGTGTCGGCGAGCACGTGTATTTTGGGGCGTCGATGGCCGAGGCGGGGGTGTCGCTGATTGACTGCGATTTGAAGGGGAAGAAGAACTGGGCGAAGCACGGTTTTGGCGCGTGGACGGGGGTAAGCCTGATGGCGGCATCCAGCGAGGCGCTGTTCATCCATGCGAGCGATCACAAGATTTACCGGATGGATCCGGCGACGCGCGAGCCGATACAGATCGGAACGTCGAACGGGCCGCCGGGACGACGCGGAAATCTGACGGCGATGGCGGCGAACAAGGATTACGTGTTTTTATCGTTTGGCGGGGAGCCGCTGTTTGACAATCCGTCGGGCGGGAACAATGTGGATTTTGCCAACTGCACGCCGAAGTCCGGGAGCGAGTTGCTTTCGGTTATTCGGATGGGTGGGAACCCGCCGGGGGAAAAGATGGATCCCCGATCGAGCAAGCCGCAGGGGACGGGGAACCTGTATCTGGAATCTTCTTTTGGGCCGGGCCCGCGCCAATATTCGATCATCAGCTTTATCAAGCCGGTGCCGATCGGGTCGGTGGTTTTTCCGCACACCAAAGGTTTGAAATTTAAGATGAGCGTGTTGAAACCGGGGGCAACATATCCGCCGGACGCGGAGAAGGAATCCGACTGGATTGCGATTGAGGATAAACTTCCGGACGGTCGTTGGAAGACGCTGACGGTGCCGGAGAACACGATGACGCGTGCGTTTCGCATCCAGTTTACGTCGAACTTCGATGAGTTTGATGAAGATAAGTGGTTTGGGAGGCTGGATGGGTTGCGGCTGCTAAACCGGCGGTTCAAGGATCTGGCACCGACGGCGAAGATTCGGGTGAACTCGGGGAAGGTCAATGAGTTCGGGGAGTGGGATGCGCAGCGGAAGGAATCGCTCGGGATGGAAAATCCGGGCATATACGTGATGGAGTGGGACAAGCCGGAGCGCGTCGATGGGTTGGCGATCAAGGAAATTGATGGGGCGTTGACGGAGATTGATGCGTGGGTGGGGGATGGGCCGGTGACGTTGGATGGGGCGAATTGGAAGAAGGTTGCTTCCTACAAGCAGGAGCGGCGCAAGGCGGACTACCATCCCGGGGACAATTACCAGGCCCGATATATGGATGGCTATGTGGAAATGCGTCCGGACGATCAGCCGGGGCATGTGGTGACTAAGGCGATACGGCTGCGGGTGGTGGAGCAATGGTATAACTCGCTGGATGGTGCCTGCCGGCGGATGGACGGGATCGTCGAGCACGGAACGCACTTGTCGCAGTCGGCGATCATGAAGTTGGACACACGGTGGTGTCGGATAATGGGGGTTAGCCCGTTGCAAGCGGTGGGCGGTGATCCGAAGCGGGATTCGTTGGAATTCAAGCGACTGGAAGTGCGCGACGCGCAGACCTGCAAACTGGTCAAGGAATTTCCTCTGGCCCTGGGTTGGGTCGGCATGGGAACCAGCGCCAATGGCGACCTGTACTCCATCAACGAAAACCATTCGGGCATGGTAAAGATCAACACCACCACCGGTGAAGCCGCGACGATTGTGCCGAATATCCGCCCGTCACGGGCGGCGCTGGGGCCGGATGGTTCGATGTATATTTTCACCTGGGGTGAGAAGGGTGATCCGAAGGCCCGCATTGTGGAGATGTATGATTCGTCGGGCAAGTTTGTGCGGACTTTTGGCAAGGGAGGTGGAATAAGCCCGGGCATGTGGGATCCGGAAAAATTCGGCAACGTCAACACGATGTGCGCGGACAAAGACGGCAGCTTGTGGGTCGTTGAAAGCGATTACTATCCGCGGCGCATTCTGCAATACAACATCAAGACGGGAGCCTTGGTCAAAGAAATTCTGGGCAACACGGCGTATGGAGGCGGGGGCACATTGAGCCGCATTTATGCCAACCGCATGTACCTGGGACCGATCGAATTTGAGTTTGATGCGAAGACCAATACTTCGCACATCCGCAACAAGCTGGCGGAGGGATTTCAGGGCGACGTCGTGGATCGTCAAATCGGCGGGCATGACTACCTGGTGACTGCGCCCACGGGGAACAGTGATCGACAGGACCTGGCGGTGATCTACCTGAAGGACGATGCGAAGGGGACGGCGCGGCCGGTGGCGGCGTTTGGCGATGCGGACGGATACTGGCCGTTGCGTGCGTCGGCGATTATCACGCCGCTGGACGGGCGAGCCCCCAAGGATTTCCGTTTCATCTGGGCGGATCGTAACGGGGATGGCAAGCCGCAGTACGAAGAGGTGCAGTTTGAGCCGCGCGTGGCGGTGGGGTCGATAGCGAGCTTCGGGGAGCAGTCGAACATTGGGTACCCGGATGAGAAATTGGGATTCCTGGCGCGCGGCGCTTATTACTCGGTGAAGGAGATTCTGCCGAACGGTACGCCGGTGTATCAGCGAACAGCCTTTACCACCCCCCAGCCGGGTGCGACACTCAAGCTCAACAATGGGAACGTCCTGTCGCTGCACAGCAATGCTCCGGAGACCCAGCGTGACGAGAATTTCGGGCTGGATCCGCAAGGGAAGAAGCTGTGGGGCTATCCGTCCAGCAGTCCGGGCGTTTCCGGGCTGTACATTGCGCCGTGGTGGCCGGGGAATGTGACCAATGAGTTTGGCGTGGTCGGGCACGAGACGTCCACCGGGGAGTTGGGGGAGTTTGTGGTGGTGCATTCCAATACGGGCGCGTGGCGTATCTGGTCAGCGGATGGATTCCTGGCGGGGATGCTGACGCTGCACAAGGGAGATTCGCGGGCGCGGTTCCTGAGCTTTCCGCAGGCGGCACCGGGTATGAGGCTGGACCCCATCACGCTGAGCCAGGAGCATTTCCACGGGTTCTTCACCCGGAACGATGTGGACAAAAAATACTACGCGGTGATGGGTTTCAACCATGCGACGATTGTGGAAGTGCGCGGGATTGATCAGATACGCCGGCTCTCCGCGGAGTTCACGCTGACCGCGGAGGACCTCGCTCAGACTCTGGATTGGGAAGCACGGCGGGCGAAGCGCATGGTGGAAAGCCGGGCGCTGTTTGTGCAGGCCTCGCTGCTGGACGAACCGCCGACCATCGACGGTCTGCGGCGCAAGGAAGAGTGGGGCAAGCCCTCGGCGGCGATGGGCCAGCAACAGGAGATCAATTTCACGCTCGCTTATGATGCCGTCAATTTGTATGTCTGCTGGAACGGCAAGGGCCAATTGCCGATCAAGAATGCCGGCGGAGAATTCCAGCGGCTGTTCAAGACGGGTGCTGCGGTGGATTTGCTGCTGAGCACGGACCCGGCGGCGGATCCCAAGCGCAACAAGCCAGCGAAAGGCGATATCCGCATACTGATTACCTCCGTCAAGGATAAGCCGGTCGCCGTTCTGTATCAGCAGGTGGCGGACAACGTCAAGCCTGAGGAGGCGTGGCGTGCGTATACACCCACGGGCGGAGAGAACAAGTTTGCCCGAGTGGTGAGGCTGGAAGATGCCAACATCGCCATCAGCGGGGCGGACGGATTTACCGTGGAAGCGGCCATTCCATTGTCGGAGATCGGTCTTAAGCCAAAAGCGGGAATGCGTTTGAAGCTGGATTGGGGCATTCTCACCAGCGATGACGGCAACCAGGTGAAACAGCGGATGTACTGGGCGAACCCCACGGCGACGGGCACGTCGGATGAATCCGTGGAATCGCGTTTGGAACCTCATCTGTGGGGCAACTTGGGATTTTGATATAGGATTGTTTTATCGATGATTGGAAATTTTTCTGGAACGCCGCGTCGTATACGTGGCGGCGTCAGAATTGAGGCAAAGGAAGGAAACTCATACTATGAAGACACGCTCCCACACTACTCTCACATGGATGTTCATGCTCATGCTCCTCACCTGTATCAGTAAAGCCGGCGCGGACACCAGCTTCGCCAACTTCGATGCGCGGGCGCAGAAGGGCGAGCGCCTCACGGTGGTATTTTTTGGTGCTTCGCTGACCTGGGGTGCCAATGCGACCGATCCCAGCACGACATCGTATCGTGCCGTGATGGCGGATCGCCTGCAGGACAAATACCCCAAATCCAGCTTCAAGTTCTACGATGCGGCGATCGGCGGCCCAGGCTCGCAGCTCGGCGTTTTCCGCCTCGATCGGGATGTGCTGCGGCGCAAGCCTGACTTGGTTTTTGTGGATTTCACCGCCAACGATGACATCACCTCCAACAATGCGGATCACTCCGCTTCCTACGAGGCGATCATCCGGCGGCTGGTGGCGGAAGCGAAAGTCCCCGTCGTGCAGGTGCTTTTCCCGTTCAAGTGGAATGCTTCGGCGACGGACACGAAGGGGATGCCGCGGCATGCGATTAACCTGGCCATTGGCAAGGCCTACGGCACGCCGGTGGGTGATGCGGTCACGCTGGTGCAGCAACGCATCAAGGAAGGAAAGGTCAAGGCTGACGAATTGTGGGACACGGATCCGGTGCATCCCGGCGATGAAGGCTACAAGCTTTTTGCCGAGGCCGCATGGAATGGCTTTGAGGAAGGCGTCGCGCAGAAGATGGTGCCGGCAGCCCCGGAAAAAATGCTCAATGCGGATACCTACACGCATGCATCGCGGGTGCGGATTTCCTCGCTGTATGAGAAGGGCAAACTGCCGGGCGGATGGTCCATCGGTAAGCCGAGCCTAGGTGCGGCGTTTCATGATGCCGTGATGTCGCGCTGGCTGGACGATGTGGTAGTCGCCAAGAATTACGTCAACGTCAAGGGTGCAGACGGCAAAGAAACTTCCACGCCCGTAACGGCGGCGCGCATCAAGGCCAAGTTCAACGGAAGTGTCTTGATGCTCTTCGGCGAAGAAACACTTGACTCAGGCACGTACCGGGTCTACATTGATGGCGTAGCAGTCACCCGCATGGTGAAGGGCAAAACGACGGATATCTTTGATGCTTCCGCGCGGAACTTCGGCGGCTCCCGTCACCACACGCAGGAGATCGCGATCGGTCTGGACGCCACGAAGGAACACACCGTGGAGATTGAACCGGTGTTTGTGGAAGGGCAGCATCAGGAATTGCGGATCGAAAGCATTTGCGTTGCGGGCGGCAAGGCCACCGTCACGCCCGCAGATTGAGCAATCTGACCGCGCGTCGGGTTGTCCATAGGAAAATAAATCCCCGGAAATGGTGTCTCCATTTTCGGGGATTTTTTACATTCTGGGCAGGATTTATTTGGGCAGGGCTTAATTGGCGACCGGGGCGACGAGTTCAGCCTCTTCGATGATTTGATAAATCGGTTTGCCGTCAAGGTAGCCAGGCAGGGGAAGGCCGAGAAAATAGCAGGCGGTGGAGAACGTGTCTTCGGTGTTGATCGTCAGGTCCTGAAAGCGCGTCAGGTCGTAATTGGCCCTGACGCCGGGGCCGACGGCGATCCAGGGGATGTGGCGCGAGCGTGGATCGTTGGCACCATGGCTAAGTCCGGCACCTCCATGATCGGCGGTGAGGAGGACCAGCGTTTTGTCTTCCATGCCCGCATCGCGGATGCCCTGCATGACCTTGCCGACGCATTGATCAGAAAACTCGATGGCGTTCACCTGTTCGGGCGTTCCCCAGCCGTACTGGTGGCCGACACTGTCGGGCCAGGGCATGTGTACCAACACGATATTGGGTTGGTACCGCAACAGGATCAGGATCGCCGAGCCGGGGATATCCACGTCCACGCCATTGCCGGAGACGGCGATGAAATCGATGCTTCCGGGCCGGGCAAGCGTAACGAATTTGCTTTTTCCGGCCACCATGGCGGTACTCATACCGCTTTTTTTTCCGACTTCAAAAATGGTTGGAACGGCGGGGTAGGTTTGATTCTCCGGCGCCAAATCCCCGTTCCAGGTCACGCCGTGCTTCTCGGGGCGCACGCCGGTGGCCATGGTGGTGTGCGATGGAAGCGTGATGGAGACTTCGGTCGTGCGTGCCCACATGGAATAACTTCCGCGGTTCATCAGTTCGCGGATGTTCGGCGTGTTAGCACGCAGCATAATGTCGGGCCGGCAGCCATCGATGGAAATAATCACGACATGCGATACGAGTGGCGGCGAGGAGGTTGCGCGCGGGGCGGGAGCGGGTTCATCACTGCACCCCCCCACCACGGCGGCGCACAGCACCAAGCATAACCCAATCCACTGCCGACTCATGTTTCGTTTCCTCATGGCCGAAGTGTACCAGAGCCCTATTCGGGCTACACCCACCCGGCAACTTTTTTTGCGGGGAGTACGGCGGATGGATTCCGGGCTATCGATTGGAGTCGTCCAGGCCGCCGAAACGCCGGTTGCGGCCGGCGAAGTCGCGAATGGCCTTGTGCAACTCGTCCTCCGTGAAGTCGGGCCAGTAGGCAGGGGTGACGTAAAACTCCGTGTAGCTGATCTGCCAGAGCAGATAATTACTGATACGCATTTCACCTGCGGTGCGAATGAGCAGGTCGGGATCCGGCATGCCGGCGGTAAACAGGCGAAGCGAAATGTCTTGTTCGGTAATGGCGTCGGGGGCGATTTTGCCGGCTTGAACGTCCTGAGCAAGTTGCTTGACCGCATCGGTGATTTCGCTGCGCGAGCCGTAATTCACCGCCAAGCAGAGCGTCATACCGGTATTGTTGCGGGTCGTATCGCGCGAAATATCCATTTCCTCGATGACCTGGGAGGGCAGGCCTTCGCGGCGGCCGATCTGGGCGAAGCGGATGTTGTTGTCCATCATCAGCCGCCGCTGATCGCGCATATATTCGACATAAAGATCCATCAACATCGCCACTTCCTCGGCGGGCCGCGACCAGTTTTCCGTCGAGAAGGAATAGAGCGTCAGTTGGCCGATGCCGAGGTTGGAGCAAAGCTCCGTCACCTGCGTGACGACCCGCGCCCCGGCCCGATGTCCGGCGAAACGGGGAAGCCCGCGCTGGCGTGCCCAGCGACCGTTGCCATCCATGATGATGGCAATATGCCGCGGCATGCGCTCCGCCGGAACTCCGTCAACCGTAGCCATAGGGCAAACACTTTTCAAGGAATCACTTTGCGTCATAAAGCCGAGTGTAACAATTCAAGCGTCCGGGGCAAGGAAAGCATCCCAGATACATCACTTCCGATGGAGGGCCGCTTCGACCACATGTGTGGCGGCGATGGGACTGAGCGGCACCACTTCATTGGGCGCTCCGCCTTCGTAGCGATGGCTGTTGCGTGGGCCGGCCCATTGGACCGAGTTGGCAAGCACGCGCCGGACTTCCGGCTGGAAGTAGGTGGGAAACATCTCATGCCCGGGGCGGAAATAGACTACTCTCCCTTTGCCCCGCGTCCAGGTGCAGCAGGAGCGAAACACGTTGCCGCCTTCAAACCAGCTCACCATGACGAGCTCATCGGGCGTGGGAATATCAAACTGCTCGCCGTACATTTCTTCATGCGGAATCTCCCAATGGGCTGGTACGCCATCGACGATCTCATGGGCGGGATTCACCACCCAGAGACGCTCTAACTCTCCAGCTTCGCGCCATCGCAGTCCGCAGCCTGTTCCCATCAACTTGCGGAAGATTTTGGAATAATGGGCCGAGTGCAGAACCACCAGGCCCATGCCTTGCAGAACGCGTTTGTACACTTTCTCCACGATCGCATCCTGCACATCCCCATGCGCCTTGTGACCCCACCATGTCAGCACATCCGTATTGTTCAATACTTCGTCGGTCAGCCCGTGCTCGGGTTCTTCCAGCGTGGCCGTGCGCACGACCGCCGATGCGCCGAGGTGCTGCCGAATGGCATCCGCCATTACCGCGTGCATTCCCTGGGGGTAAATTTTGCCTACCGAATCAATCAATTTTTCATGAAGGTACTCGTGCCAGACCGTCACCCGCAGTGCCATTGCCAACTCCTAAAAATGTGCCGCCAGAGTATACAACGACCGGCCTGTGTGTCGCCACACGCGGCGGCCGTTTGACCCTGCGCGCCGCCCACCTACAATAGAGGTTTTCTCCCATTTCTCAGGAACAGGAATCGCGGAATGCCGACCACGCTGACGATCGATCAACAATTGGAACTGCTCATGCACGGCACGGATCATGTTTATTCTGCCGCCGAACTCAAGCAGCGTCTGGAACATGCCGCGAAGACGGGACGCCAATTGCGGATCAAGCTGGGGATGGATCCAACCGCGCCGGATCTGCACCTGGGACACGCGGTCGTATTGAAAAAGATGCGTCAGTTTCAAGATCTGGGCCATAAAGCGGTCCTCATCATTGGTGATGCCACCGCGATGATCGGCGACCCTACGGGCAAGAGACTCACGCGGCCGGTGCTCTCGGCGGAGCAGGTCAAAACGAATGCCGAAACCTATTTTTCGCAGGCGGGGAAGATTCTCGATTTGAATCCGAAAAAGCTCGAAATCCGCTACAACTCGGAATGGCTGCACGCCATGTCCTTCACTGACGCGTTGAAATTGTTGCAGAAAATGACCGTCGCGCGAATGCTGGAGCGTGACACGTTTCAGGAGCGACACAAGGCCGGCGAGGCCATCTACATTCACGAGTTCATGTACCCGCTAATGCAAGGCTGGGACAGCGTCATGATCAAGGCCGATGTGGAGCTCGGCGGGACCGATCAAACATTCAATAATCTGGTCGGGCGCGACCTGCAGGAATCCGAAGGGCAGCCGCCGCAGATCGCCATCGTCATGCCCATACTCGTGGGGACCGACGGCGTGCAAAAGATGTCGAAATCGCTGGGGAATTACGTGGGCGTCACCGACAGCCCGTCCGAACAGTTCGGTAAGACCATGTCGATTCCTGACACGCTGATGCCCAACTGGTTCACGATGACGACGCCGCTTCCTGAGGATCGCATTCGTTCGCTCATCGATCCCGTGCAAACGCATCCGCGTGTCGCCAAGGAAATTCTCGGGCGAACGATTGTGGAGCAGTACCATTCTCCCGCCGATGCGGAAAAAGCGGCCGACGATTTTCGGAGGCGTTTTGCCGAAGGGCAGGTATTGGCCGATACCGAAATAAAGACCCTCAAGCCGGACTTGCTCAAGGAGGGAAAGATTGGTCTGCTCACCTTGATCAAGGAAGTCGGTTTCGCACCCAGCACGAGCCAGGCGCGGCAACTGGTGGAAGGTGGCGGCGTCACGTTTGCGGGTAATAAAATCACCGACCCCAAGACGACCGTCGACATACGCGGCGGCGAGATCCTTCAAGTGGGCAAACGGCGCGTGTGCAAAATCGAGATTCAAACGGCCTGATTGTGTAGTTTTACAACACATAGGAATTTCGTATGCCCGCCCAACTGATTGATGGAAAAGCACTGGCTGCCAAAACGCGTGAAAAAGTTGCCGGGGAAGTTGCCGCGCTGAAATCCACGGGAAAGCGCGTGCGCCTCGTGGCCATCCTCGTGGGCGATAATCCTGCGGCGAAGGTGTATGCGGAGAATCAAACCAAAACCTGTGCGGCGGTTGGAATCCAATATGAGTTGCGGACGCTTCCCGCACATACGACGGAACAGCACCTCTGGTCCACCATTCATTCCTTGAACGCCGACATATCCGTCACGGGCATTTTTTTGCATTCGCCATTACCCGCCGGTTTGGACCTCCAGCAGGCCCAATACCAGATTGACATTCTCAAGGATGTCGAAGGCGTGAACCCGGCCAATATCGGGCACGTTGTGTATGGGCATACCATCATCGCACCGTGTACGGCATTGGCGGTGGTGGAGTTGATCGATTCGACAGGGTTCGATTTAACGGGCGCGGATGTGACCGTCGTAGGGGCCTCGCGCATCGTTGGCCGTCCGCTGGCCCTGCTGCTGACGGAGCGCAACGCCACGGTGACTCTGTGCCACATCCACACCAAGGACACGCCCGCGGCATGTCGCAACGCGGATGTGGTCATCGTTGCCGTGGGCAAGCCGGGCCTGCTTCGGGCCAACCACATCAAGCCGGGTGCCGTGATCATTGATGTCGGCATCAACCGCGTGAAGATCACCGATGCCTTTGGCAAGGTCACCGAAAAAACCGTCGGCGATGTGGACTTTGAAGAGGTCGCCAAAGTCGCCAGCCACATTACGCCCGTGCCCGGCGGTGTCGGCCCAATGACGGTCGCGATGCTGCTGCGCAATACTTTACGTGCCGCCAAACTTGTTCATGGCCTAGAGAAGCCGTTTCGTTCGGGGCATTGAGATGGCGGTTCTCCGCTTCCAAAACGTCTATTTTTCGCGCGGCACGCAAGAGATTCTGCACGATCTCGATTGGGCGGTGCAACCGCGTCAGATCGCCGCAGTTCTGGGGGCCAACGGATGCGGAAAGTCGACGCTGCTACGCCTGGCCACCGGTTACCTGTGGCCCCAGCGCGGCACGGTCCAACTATTCGGGGCAACACTGGGCGAGGCGGCTGTTGCACCGCTTCGCCAACGTGTGGGCATCGTAGAAGCCAACACGGTCTACCCCTTCGACAAAAGCATGACCGCACTGGATATGGTCGTCTCGGGTTATTTTTCCACGCTAACCATTGGGTACGTTCACCCTACCGAGATGCAGTGGGCGCATGCCCGAGAGATGCTGGCGCATGTCGGATTGTCCGACCGCGCCGTCCAGTTGCACGCCACGCTATCCACCGGCCAACGCATGCGTGCGTTGATCGCGCGGGCGCTGGTGCGCAAACCGGAGTTACTGCTGCTGGATGAGCCGACCGCCGGGCTTGATTTGCCCGGCCGCGAAGCCGTGTTGGCCACGCTGGCGCGCTTGCAGGAATTGGCAGATTCACCCGCGATCGTCATCGTGACCCATCACCTCGAAGAACTGCTGCCGAGGACCGCCAGCGTGTTGTTACTTTCGCTGAGTGGGCACGTCGTGGCCAGTGGCGCGCCTGACGCGGTACTGACGGACGCAAATTTGTCTGCCGCGTACGGCGTGAGCATTCATGTCGATGAACGAAACGGCCGGTTTCATGCCCACGTCGATCCCCGAGCCTGGGAGGACATGGTGTGAGCGCTACAGGGGAGTTTCCGGCGACGCGTGCTCGATGTGCGAAGGCGGCGGCGTGGCGGTGGTCAAGGGCAACGCCCGCTTGGGGTCGCCCGCCAGAAAAAGCGTCTGCGTGGGGAAGGCAAACTCAATTCCCGCTTTTTCAAACGCTTCCATCAAGGCCAGATTGAAACGCTCGGCATGATCCATGTACGCCCACCAATCCACCGGGCGATACCAGTAATGTACCTTGATATTCAGGCTATCCGCTCTGAATTCATCGAAATAAACTCGCGGTGGATCGGCATTCGCCGCCGTATCGGGATCATGCACAGGTCCGCGAAATTCCGGAGACGCCAGTAGATCGCGAGCAATTTGCACAGCCTGGCGGACCTGCGCTACGGGCGTGTCATATGTAATGGAGAGGCTGAATATTCGCCGCAGCGACTGCCGCAGCGCCACGTTTTCCACCGGGCTGTTGACGATATTACTGTTGGGGATCGTCACCTGGTGACCTTCCAGCGTGCGAATGCGCGTGGACCGGAAGCCGATCCCTTCAATGGTACCATCAAACTTATCAAACCTAATGCGCTGGCCGATGGAGAACGGTTGATCGAACAGGATCGTGAAGGTGCCGAACAGGTTTTTCAGCGAGTCCTGGGCAGCCAGCGAAACCGCCAGGCCGGCAATTCCAAGCCCGGCAAGCCACGCGCCAATGTCTCGATCGAAAATATTCTGCAGGATGAAAAGAGAGCCAATCACCACGATGAATATGCGCAGGGCCTTGCGGATCACCGGCACGAGTTGATCATCCAACTGCGTTTCCGTCCGCTTGGCAAATCGCTGCAGACCGACCTCAATAGCGCCCACAAGATTGAACGCATACCAGAATCCTGCGACGGTGGAGAACAGCAGCAGCAAGCTGCCGCAAAACTGGCGGAGCGCAGGACTCATCGAAATCTGCGCCAGGCCAAATCCCAGCCCCGCAGTGAAAGATGCCAGCGTCACCGGTCCGATCATTCCGGAGAACACATGGGAATATGCTGACCATCCTGTTATGTTCAATCGCACAGTCAGTCGCTCCAAAACAAAGGAAACGACTTTTCCCAAAGTAATGCCCAGGACGATTGCCACCAGCAAGATGAGCCAATGGTTCAGGTTGTTCGACTCCAATAGCTGATTGAAGTCGATGATTTCCATCCACGACGAAGAAGACGGGGAAGGTTTTGATCCGTTGGGCGTATCTTCGCCGAACGCCGTTGAAGAGACGGCCGCCAGCACGGTCCCAATCAGCATTGCTTTATTTTTCATCCGCATGGGTTCACCTGTATGAAACTGTAGGATGTTATCCAAGATTTCGTCCCTGTCGACCCGAAACCCACCGGGCTTTCCCCAGACCTCTCGCAAATGGGCAATTCGTCCCTATAATTCCACATTCCTCGTTTCCTCCTTCCCCCACGAAAGGACGCATCCCATCATGTCCACACCCACCACTCCCCAAGCATCCCCCCGCACGATTGAAAAAGTTGTCATCATCGGCTCCGGTCCCGCCGGGTGGACCGCGGCCATTTACGCCGCCCGCGCCAACCTGGACCCTCTCGTGCTGGCGGGCGACGGATTCAATAATGACCGCATGCCCGGCGGCCAACTCATGTTCACCACCGAAGTCGAAAATTATCCGGGCTTCATCGACGGCATCCATGGGCAGAAGCTGATGGATGTCATGCAGAAACAGGCCGAGCGCTTCGGCACGCGCGTCATCAACCACTTCGTATCCAAGGTCGACCTTTCCACGAAACCTTTCAAAATATGGCACAACAGCGAAATCAGCGGCGACGACGCCACCGTTACGGAAGCCCACGTCATCATCATCTCTACGGGGGCGTCGGCCAATTACCTGGGACTGCCCAGCGAGGAAAAATATAAGAATTTCGGTGTTTCCGCCTGCGCCGTCTGCGATGGAGCGCTTCCCCGGTTCCGCGATGTGCCTCTCGTCGTTGTCGGCGGCGGAGACTCGGCCTGCGAGGAAGCCAGCTATCTCACGAAGTTCGCCAGCAAGGTTCACCTGGTCCACCGTCGCGATACGCTGCGTGCCAGCAAAATCATGGCTGAGCGCACCCTTTCCAACCCCAAGATCAATCCGGTCTGGAACAGCGCCGTCGATGAAGTCGTCGGCAGCGACAATGAGGGGGTGACCGCGGTTCGCGTGAAGAATCTCATAACTCAGGAAATCCAAACGATTCCCGCTCGGGGCATGTTTGCGGCCATCGGCCACACGCCCAACACGAAGTTTCTCGACGGCCAACTCGCCCTCGATGACAAAGGCTACATCAAATTAGTCGATGGCTTCCGCAGCATGACCAGCGTGCAAGGCGTCTTTGCCGCGGGAGATGTCTCGGACTCTATTTACCGCCAAGCGATCAGCGCCGCCGGCATGGGGTGCAAAGCCGCGATCGATGCCGAGCGTTGGCTCGCCGAAGCGGGCGTACATTGACGAACAGCCCGAAAAAATCTCATTCCAAACCATTGTGATTATGTCCCCACAACACACCGCAAAGGAACTTCATGCGTGATCAACGCCTCGATAAACTCGCACAACTGCTCGTCACGTATTCGACAGCCGTCAAAAAAGATGACCTCTGCCGCATCTCCGGCGATGTCATCACGCTTCCCCTGGTCGATGCCCTCTATGAGCAAGTCATCAAAGCCGGCGGACACCCGTTTGTGCAACTCACCAGCGATGCCATGACCGATGCATTCTTCCAGCACGCCTCGGATGAGCAGCTCAAGTTCTACTCGCCCATTCAGCAGTATTCCGTGGAGCAAATCGACGTCAGCCTGGGCCTCTGGGGTTCAGAGAACACCAAGAGCCTCACGAATGTAAACCCCCGCAAGCAGGCCCTGAGCAGCCAGGCCCGAAAACCCTACCTCAAACGATTCCTCGAACGCGCCGCACTCGGCGAACTCCGCTGGGTCGGCACACAGTTCCCCACCTCCAGCGCCGCCCAGGATGCCGAAATGAGCCTGCGGGAATATACCCATTTCGTGCTGCGTGGGGGATTGCTCCATCTCGACGACCCCGTCGCCGCCTGGAAAAAGATCAGCGTACGCCAGCAGCATCTCGTCGATTTCCTGAACACCACCAAGGAAGTTCACGTGATCGGCAAAGACACGGATTTGCGTCTCGGCGTGCAGGGACGCCGCTGGATCAATTGCGACGGCCATGAAAATTTCCCCGACGGCGAAGTCTTTACCGGTCCCATTGAAGACGCGGTCGATGGCACGATCCGCTATTCGTTTCCAGCCGTGCATCACGGTCGCGAGTGTCACGATATCCAGTTGGTCTTCAAGGCCGGCAAAGTCGTCAGCGCCCGCGCCAGCAAGGGCGAAGACTTCCTGCATTCCATGATCGAGCAGGATGACGGTGCCAAAATCCTCGGGGAATTCGCCATCGGCACCAATTTCAGCATTCAGCAATACACCAAGAACACGCTCTTCGATGAAAAGATCGGCGGCACATGCCACGCCGCGCTGGGCCAGGCCTACCCCGAAACCGGTGGCAAGAACGAATCCGGATTGCACTGGGATATGGTCTGCGATCTGCGTTCGCCGGGCAGCCGCATTGAAGTCGACGGAAAGGTCATCCTGGAGGCCGGCCGTTTTACGCGAGCGGATTGGCCCAATCCCGACTGACCGGCGGTCGCGTCAAAAACACTTAACTACTCACGAAAAAGCCCCGCTCGCAAGAGCGGGGCTTTGCTTGTTTTACAGCCGAGAACCGTTTACTTCTTGTCGCCCGCCTTCTTCGCGAGCAACTTCGTCACCAACTCTTCGTACTTGCCGCGTGCCTCGGTCGTCACCAGAGTCCCCTCCTGATTAATCAAATACATGGTTGGAATTCCATGAATCCCAAATTTGTTGTTACCGAGAGTCTGCTTTACGTCAATAATCTGCACCCAAGACACCTTCTTGTTCTCCGACAAAAACTTCTTCAACTCCTCCGTGGGCTGGTCGAGCGGAAACCCGACAATTTCGAAACCTTCGGCCTTGTGCTTCTCGTAAAACTTGATGAGTTCCGGCAATTCCGCAAGGCACGGGCCGCACCATGTGGCCCAGAAATCCACCAGCACTACTTTCCCTTTGTAGTCCGCGGTATTGAAGGCCTTGCCATCCAGGGTCGTACCACTGATCGCAAAAGGCTTCCCTTCCTCCGGAATTCCCAGCAACGTATTGATTGAGTTCTTAATGCTCCGTGACGCGGGCCCCAGGTTACCCATCATCATCAAAGTTTCAGAAACCGCCTCGCTATCCGGATTTGCTGCGACCAGCTTGCTGAAGGTTTCCAAAACCTTCTTTTGCTCAGCCTCATTCTTGGCATTTTTCCAGTACGCCGCCAAGCTGGATGCAAGGCTCGCATTCAACGCCGTGACTTTATTTTTGCTCGCCGAACTATCGGCCAAAATCTTGACGCTATCGGCATCGCCCAGCAATGAAAGCATCGCCAGAATCTGCCATTTCTGTCCTTCCGCACTATCGTCCCCCGTCGCCGCCTGAATCTCCTCCAGCAGCGCCACCATCTTCTTCATCGATGGAGAGACCTTCGGCGCAAGGGCCGCACGTTTGGTTTCATCCACTAGACTGGTCATCGTCCCCAGATTCAACACGATCTCGCGTGATACCGACTGCAGATCTTTGACGATTGCATCCACGGCCCGAATCGGCTGGCTGGCTGCTGCGCTCGTGGGTCCACTGGCCGGCGCCGTGCTCGTCGTCACCTCATCCCTGGCCAACACCCCAATCTGCATTACTGCCCCTGCCAAAAAAGCCGCCAGCAAAGTTGAAACCACCAATTTCCGCTTAAGTGTCATGTACTTCCTCTCAGTAAAAAGTCTCTGACTATTTTAGCGACACTTCTGCCATAATGCCGCAATACTCCATAATTATACGGAGGCTCTCCTGAAATCCCGGCCCCGCCTTGTTAAAATGCCAAACCATCCCCCCGCACGATGATGCGTTGATTGAGTTGCGTTGCCGCGGAGCTTTGTTTGTCACCAATCTCCCCCATGGTTGAGCGTCCTTGTCGCGTAGGGCCGTTCACACTCGCCCTCCCGGCGATGCAGGCCGGTCTCGCCGGTTACAGCGATATGGCGATGCGCGTCGTCGCCCGCCGCCGTGGCTGCCCCTATGCCGTCACCGAAGCCTTGCTGGATCAAGTCCTGCTGCGCGGCGGTCGCGGCCTCGAAAAAGGCGCCATCCTCTGCCCCGCAGACCATCCCGTCGCCGGTCAACTCATGGGCTCCGAACCCCACGAACTCGCCGCCGCCGCCAAGGTGCTCATCAATCTCGGCTTTGATGTCATCGATCTCAACTTCGCGTGCCCCGTCAAAAAGGTCATGGGCCGGAGCCGCGGCGGCTACCTGCTTTCCGATCCGGATACCGCGATTCTCATCATGCGGCGAGTCCGTGACGTCATTGGCGCCCACCCACTCTCCGTAAAGCTGCGCCGCGCTCTCAACGAATCCTCACACGCTGCGGAACATTTCGACCGCGTCTTCCAGGAAGCCTGCGCGTTGGACTTCGCCGCCATCGCCGTCCACGGCCGCACGGTCGAACAAAAATATACCGGCACCGCCAACCGTCCTTTCCTGTCCACCCTCCGTGCCAAAGCCCCGTCACGTTGGACGGGTTCGCTCTTCGGCTCCGGCGATGTCTTCACCGCCGAGGACGCTCTCCACATGTACCAGACCACCAATCTCGACGGCGTCTGGATCGCCCGCGGCGCCATTGGCAACCCTTGGATATTCAACGAATTCGCCGCCCTGTTGCGTGGCGATTCCCTTCCGCCGCCGCCCACCATTTACGCGCAGCGCGACGCGCTCCTCGAGCACTTTGCCCTCGCGGTGGAAATCTATGGCGAGTCCACGGCCTCGCGTCAGATGCGGAAAATCGGCATCAAGTTTGCCAAGCTCCATCCCGCCGGCACCGCTGTCTGGCGGGAGTTCATTGCCGTCAAGAATCAGCGTGAGTGGGATGAAGTTCTCGCCCGCCACTACGCCCACGACGGCCCCGGCGTCCGCGTCCCTTCCGTGCCCGACGCAGAAGATATCTGCAACACCACTTGTGAACCCGCCAGCCTGAATGGATAGTGACGTACATGGCCGATGATCCCCGCAATATTCTGATTATCAAACCGTCCTCGCTGGGCGATGTCGCGACGGCCCTGCCGATGCTCTCCGATCTGCACGCCAAGTTTCCCAAGGCCAAGATTGACTGGATGATCCACCCCTCGCTCACCGCACTCGTGCAAGGCCATGAGCACCTCCATCGCCTCCTTTCTTTCGACCGTAAAAAACTGTCGGCCTGGTGGTACAAGCCCGCCGCATTCAAACTCTTCCGCGATCTCCTCAAACGGCTGCGCTCCGCCAATTATGATTGCGTGATCGACGCCCAGGGCCTCTTCCGTTCCGGATTCTTCACCCGCATCACCGGCGCTAAAACCCGTATTGGCTTTGCTTCCGCCCGTGAAGGCGCGACGCTCGCCTACACCCATACCGTCAAACTTCCCGAGGGCGGCAAGAGCATGGTCAGCGTGAATCGCATGCGGGCGTTGCTCGGTCCTCTGGGCATTACCCCAACCCTGCGCGCCCAAGCCATGATTCCCCTTCAACCCGAGGCTGCCGCTCGCGCCAAAGTTTTGCTCAGCAACATCCGTCCCGTCATCCTCATCCCCGGCGCCCGCTGGGATACCAAGCGTTGGCCCATCGAACGCTACACCGACATCGCCCGCAGGCTCCTGGAACGCAACGAACTCGTCGTGCTCCTCGGCAGCCCGGATGAAAAAAAACTTTGCGATCAGATGGTTGCTTCGCTGACCAACCAGCAGGCAACAACCACGAATCTCCGCAACCTCGCCGGCACCACCAGCCTTGCCGAAATGATCGCCTTGCTTGATCGTGCTAAATTGGTGATCGGCAACGATTCCGGCCCTTTGCACGTCGCCGTCGCCCTCAACAAGCCCACGGTTTCCATCTACGGCCCAACATCTCCCGCGTTCGTCGGCCCCTATGAACAGTTGGAAAACGTCCTGCGCCACGATGTTTCCTGCCATCCCTGCCGCCGCAAGGAATGCGACCACCACAGTTGCATGCAGGGCGTCCCAGTCGAACTCGTCTGGGAAAAGACCAAAAAAGTGGCGAGCTTCACATGAGCATGCACGGAAAAACCGCGATCGCTGCGAAACTGCCGCACCCGCTGATTCTGGCCTCCGCCTCTCCCCGCCGCGCTCAACTTCTGCGTGAAGCCGGCTACACCTTCACCGTGCAAGTCAGCCCCGCGAAGGAACCCGCACTGCGACCCCGTGATGTGCCCATCGCCATCTGGCCCGCCACGCTCGCGTACATCAAAGCCGCCGCCGTTCAGCGACACCTTCAATCGCTTCCCGCTCCACGAAATTCCTCAAATAAATTGGCGCCGATCATCCTCGGCGCCGACACCATCGTGACTCTCCACAATCGCGTGCTCAACAAGCCGCGCAATCGCGCCCACGCCCGCCACATGCTCATCCGCCTCTTCGATCAAACCCACCAAGTCATCACCGGCATCGCGCTTCTTTGCGGAGACCACATACGTCTCGCGACCGCCACCTCGGTCTGCTATGCCACCCCCCCCACCGCCGCCTGGCTGGAAAACTATCTCGATTCCCATCTCTGGCGCGGCAAGGCCGGTGCCTACGGCATCCAGGACGACGCCCATTCCTCGGATCCGTTCATCACGCTTCTGGCCGGAGAATTTACCAACGTCATGGGCCTTCCCATGAGTCTCCTTGAGCATGAACTTCAAACCTTTCTGCGTTAAGATGCACTCTATGAAACCCGCCCCCAAAAATCTTGCGATTATCGCACTCTCGCTCCTCATAATCACCGCGGCCTTCACCGCCTGCCCGGCCAACACCACTCAACCCGCCACCACCTTCGACACCATCACCCTCACCATCAAAGAAAAAGCCTTCATCATCGAAGTCGCCGACACCGACGACAAGCGTCAACAAGGCCTCATGAATCGCGATAAACTCGCCGTCGATCACGGCATGATTTTCATCTTCGATGCAGCCGGCTATTACTCCTTCTGGATGAAAAACACCAAGATTCCACTCGATCTTGTCTACCTCGATGCCGCCGGAAAAGTCGTCGATATTTTTCCCCTCAAGCCCAACGACGAGACCTCCGTCTCCCCTACCCAACCCGTCAAATTCGCCATTGAACTCAACGCTGGAACCGCCAAAACCCTCGGCCTGACCCGTGGCGACACAATTACCCTTCCCGAAAAATGGGTGCCCAAAAAGTAGCGCGAGCCCCGATTAAGTGTGCCCGCACCCCACTTCCACCTAAAGCATCTCACGATACGCGACGAATACATTACGTGGCGCGCTTTGTTACCCGTCGCGCACGAGAGGCCTATGGTTGCTAACGGTCCACAGCATATATTATTGGTCGCAGACCAAATGCCCGGCGATTCGCACGGTCTCGCTACCCTGTTGGCCCGCTCCGACTGGAAATTCGTCATCTCCCCCATGGCCTCAGCTATCGAAACAATCGGCCGTCACAGCCTGGCCGCCGCCATTGTTCTCGCCCCTCCGGCCTACTTCAACGGCCATCAGAAAGATCTCATCCACGTCCTCGACGAACTCGTCCAACGCCAAATCGGCGCCATCGTTTTGACCTATTCCGAACACGACCAGGAAATCGCCGGACGCATGGCTTCCGCCGACGGACTCATGGCAGTCCCCTTCAACTGCCATTCCGATGAACTCTTCGGCCGACTCGCCGGCCTCGCCGCCGCCCGGCCCATCATTGATCAACTCCAACATGAAAACACTTTGCTCCGCCGCTTCGACAATGGCCTCAATTCCCAAATGACCCAGATGGATGAGGAAATGCGCCTCGCCGCGCGGCTGCAAGTCGATTTCCTCCCCCGCAAACTTCCTGATGTCAAAAACGCTTCCTTCTCCGTTCTCTTCCGCCCCGCCAGCTACGTCTCCGGAGACATCTACGATGCCACACGTCTCGACGAAGACCACGTCGGCTTCTTCATCGCCGACGCCGTCGGTCACGGCATGCCCGCCGCGCTCCTCACCATCTTCATCAAACGCACCCTTCAAACCAAGGAAATCACCCCCCACGGCTACCGCCTCATCCTACCCGACGAAGCCCTCGAACACCTCAACAACGAACTCTGCTCGCAGCAGCTTTCCTTCTGCCAATTCGTCACCATGGTCTATGGAATCCTCAACATCCGCACCCTCGAACTCCAATGGTCGCGCGCCGGCCATCCCCTCCCCATGCTGCTGAACACCAACGGAACCTCGTCCGAACTCGATGTCGATGGCGCCCTCCTCGGTGTATTTCCCGATGAAAAATTCCCCCTCGCCAAACATCAGTTGCAGCCCGGTGACAGCGTTCTGATGTATTCCGATGGCTTTGAGTCCGCCTTCACCGACCCCGCCGGATTCTTCAACGAACGCTATCTCGCCGAGTTTTCCAAGATCGCCGGCCCCAAGCCAAAGTCCCGCTTCCAATCCATGGTGGAGCAGCTCGACAAGCAGGAAGGCTCCCTCCACCAACGCGACGACCACACCGCCCTCATTTGGACCGTCGGCGACGGTCGCTGAGCACCCCACGCCACTCACTCCAATAAAAAAACGCCAGCGATTAAGCCGGCGTTCTCGCATTTCTTTTCAATTCTCTGTGCAGGGAAAGGGCCGCCTTACAGGCCGCCCTTCAGGTTCTTCTTCGGTTTCAGCACCGTTTTAGCACCCGCTGCTCCGCCGACATTCAACCCCGCCGCCGCGGGCTTCGGTTCTTCGACCTTCAATTCCCCGCTGGCAATCTTCGCATCGCGTTCCACTTCGGAGACCGACAGGCTGATCCGCCGCTTCTCCTGATCGATACCGAGCACCTTCGCCTGAACCGTGTCCCCTTCCTTGAGCACATCCGACGGCTTGTTGATCCGCTTCATGGAAATCTGGCTCACATGCGCCAGCCCCTCGCAGCCCGGTGCAAGCTCAATGAATGCACCAAAATCCACCAGCCGCTTGACCGTCCCCGTGACCGTCGTGCCCACCGCAAACTGCGCCGACACTTCTTCAAACGGATCCTTCTGCAAACTCTTCAGCGACAGGGAAATCCGCTTCTTATCCTTGTCCACAACGACAATCATCACCTGGATCTTGTCCCCCTCCTTCAATATTTTTTTGGGATCAGGCACCCGCTGGTGGCTCATTGCCGACACATGCAGCAACCCGTCCACGCCGCCCACATCCACAAACGCCCCGTACGCCTGCACGCTCCGAACCGTCCCCTCGCGCACCTGCCCCACGGCCAGTTCTTCCCACGTCTGCTCCGCCGCCTTCGCCTGCTCGGCTTCCATGATCTCACGCCGCGACAAAATAATATTGTGGCTCTCGCGATCCACCTTCACCACTTCGCACGGAAACCGCTGATTCAAAAATACCGACAGATCCGCATGAAACTTCACGTCCACTTGGCCCGCCGGCATGAATGCCCGCGTCGAATTCCCCACCCGCAGTTCCAACCCGCCCTTGTTGACGCCCGTCACCAGCGCCTCAACCGTGTCGCCGACGTTCAGCGTCTCCCACGCCCCATGCTGCACCGCGCCCTTGCGCGCCAGCAGCACCAAACCTTCGCGGGCATCAAAACCCTTGAAGATAAATTCAAACTCCTGTCCGATCTCCACCGCCCGCTGCTCTTCCCCATCGACCACCACATCGAACTGATCGAGCGGACACAGCCCCTGGCTCTTGCCGCCAATGTCGATAAACGCGTTGCCCTCGCGAATCGCGATCACTTTGCCATGCTTGATGTTGTCCGGATTCACATGCTCTTCACGCTGCCGCCGCGCCCCGGGACGGCCCCCGCGCACCGGCCGCGAAGGATCCAGCCGCGGCTGGTTCGGCGCACTCGTCGACGCTTTAGAAAGCGATTTCTCCATCAGATCTTCGATCGACATCCCCCCCATCGCCTGCTGCACTTCCTGATCAATCGACGGCGGCTCCGTGGTCGAAGATGCGGTGGTGGGATTCTTATCCTGTTCGTTGCCGAAAGACGTCATACATGCCTCTGTGCGAAAACCATTGTGCGGTGACATACCTGCCGCCGCGAAGCGATACATCGTACCCAAAGCATCCGCCGTGTGAAAGCGCCTGCAACTCCTCGTCCGCTTCATTGCTACACCATACATTCGTTTACGTGTCGCGCCCCCCGCGCCGTTCTCGACCGTTGGTTGCAACCCCGCCCGGGAATGCAACCAACATTTACATGCAAATCTATTTCATTAACAATTCACTGGCGATAAACTCCCGGCTGTTCCGTTGATCCATTCGCCTTATTCGAGGCCCCCATGCGTAACCGTCGCCCTCGCGCCTTCACTCTCATCGAACTCCTCGTCGTCGTCGCCATCATCGCCCTCCTCATCGCGATCCTCCTCCCTTACCTCTCCCGCGCCCGCGAACAATCCCGACGCACCGCCACCCTCGGCCACCTCCACGCCATTGGCATCGCCATGGCCACCTATTCCTCTGAATGGGACAACCGCCATTCCACCGACCTCGCCGATGGCAACGAAGACGGCCGCGCCTTCAGCGGTCTCGCCCTCCTCGCCAAGCTCCACAGCCTCCCCCCCAAACTCTTCATCAATACCAACACCACCGATACGCCCGCCACCGCCTTCAACGCCGATGGCTGGCCCATCCTCGCCGACATCGGCGGCGTCCCAATTACCCTCACCACACCCGCCACCATCGACTCCTCCAACATCGCCTCGGTCAAATGGCACTGCTCCTTCAGCTACGATCACGAACGCAAACGCACCGGCAATATCGATCAGATGCGCGTCTACCTCGGTGATCGCGCCGACTACGCACAAGGCCGCTCCTTCTCCGCCAACTGGGCCGGCGCTGGCATGTGCGTCCTCTACACCGATCAACATGCCGAATTCATCAAAACAAAATCCCTCCCCGAACAGCAGGACCCCAACCTCTATCACCACAATGAATACGACGGCGAAGGTGCCACTGAAGTCGTCAACGACGTCAGCGTCTCCCCCAGCACGATCGACTCCCATCTCCGCTTCTTTTCCGAAGAAGAAGACGATGCCCTGCTTCCCAGCCCCTGAGCCCCCTCACTCCCTTTACTTGGTCACCCCGTATTTGGCCGGGCCCGCTTCCAGCGCTTTCACATATTTTTCCGGATTCTTGTTGAACGTCTTCACGCAGCTCTTGCAGCAGATGTGATACAGTTTGCCTTGATACTCCACCGTGCCGTCCCCGGCCTCATCCTCTGCCATCACAATACATTTCGTGTTCCCCACATCCACCTTCGCCGCCTGCGAAGTCGCCGGCCCCGACGTCGTCGTCGCCTTGTCATCCGCGGCCGTCGCCACGAAGGAAGCCGTCCCCAGCATCATTGCAACCAGTCCCAACAGCGTATACTTCAGCATGAAATTCGCTCCAAAACGGAACTAACGGATCAAATTGTCCGCAAACACACCGTCTATTGTAGCCAAAACGCTTCCCCTAAAGCACCCCCACGCCCCTATTTTTCCACCGGCACCCCCACCACCGCCAGCGTCGACTCCAAAATCGCCGTCCAGTTCGCCACCACCCCATCCATCTCGTACTGCAAAATATCCCCCAACAGCACAAAATCCTGCGCCTGCAGCGCCGTGTGGATCTCCCGCAACTGCCCCGCAAACTCCTGGATCACCGCCTCCGCCGTAATCTCTCGCACCATCAATTTCCCCAACTCAATCCCCTGCATCTCCGCCAGGTTGCCATACGCTTGCTGTATCTGCATCCATGCCGACAACACATTGCTCAACTTCCCAAGCGCCGCCGCCGTCTTGCCCGTCTCCAGCAGCTTGGCAATCTCCCCATGCTGCGGCGTCAACCACTGTATCAACGCATGCAGTTTCCCCAGCATCTGCCAGGACAATTCCTGCTGATTCGCCGTCGACACCGACAGCGCTCGCCCCGCCAGCGTCGTGCCACGCGACCCCGTCAGCGCCGGCCCCTCCACCGCGCTTCCGTCCAGCTCCACCTTCACGATCACCCGCCCCTCCGGAATCTGCCCCCGTATCTGCTCCAACGCATCCCCCAGCGTTTCAGGAGCATTCTCCGACTTGAGCGGCAACTGATCCAGAAAAATCGACATGACAAACTTCCTGCTCACGAGTTATGACATCGGCCAGAGGTACCTGGTGGGCACCTACGCCTAGCTATCGGCCAGTGATCGCCCAAAACGAAAGCCAAATCCCACCCCCTTCCAGGACACATTCGTAACTGTTTACCGCCCCTCCCTCTTAAACAGTATTGTCCAGCGTATCGGTCAGCACTCCCGGATTCTTCCGCGCCCAGCTCACCGTCAGCAGGGCAGGGTCTTGAACGTCTCCCTCAACGGACGACTCTGCTGCTGGGCCGTCCGTAGCACCGACATCAGCACCGCCGTCGCCTGACGACGACGACGAGACGATGACGGCCAATCGGGAGATTGGCGAGCCTACGGGGGGGGGCGACGACGACGGAGTACCCCGCAAGCGTGGTCGATACGAATGGGCGGGCGCTGCGGGAGAAGGATATTTTTTTTTAGTGAAAGTTGCGGGTGTGGATTTTTGGGGGGTCGGTTTGGATGAGGGTCGCGAGATTGTTTACGCGTTCGACGAGGAGGTGAACTACCTGACCTTGGCGCTCCACTTTTCCCCAGGCGGCGATGGTGATGCCGTGACGAATTGATTGGCGCCAACGGTCGTAGATGGCGGGGCGAATGACGAGGTTGGCGATGCCGGTCTCGTCTTCGATGGTCATGAAGAGGATGCCGCTGGCGGTGGCGGGGCGCTGGCGGACGAGGACGAGGCCGGCGACGACGAGCCTTCGTCCGTGGGGGCAGTGCGCGGCATCGGCGAGATCGCCGTTGGGGGTGACATGGCGGAGATCCAGTTGCGGGCGAGCAAAGGAGAGGGGATGGGCTTTCAGCGACAAGCCGGTGGCTCCATAGTCTTGAATGACGCGGGTGAGAGGGGGGATAAAGGGGAGTTCCGCGGCGTCCTCGTGGGGGTCCATTTCATCGAACATGGGCAAGGGGGCATCCTTGAGTTGGCCCACCGACCAGAGAGCCGTTTGGCGATTCAGGTTCATGGAGACAAAAGCGTCGGCGGAGGCGAGGGCGCGCAGAGTGGCTACGCGGGCACCACTGAAACGCCATAAATCAAGCATGTTTTTCAGAGGTCCGGCCCGCGCTACCGCCGCCGTAATTTTCTGGGCTTCGGTTTGGCGCAAGGTGTGAACGAGGCGCATGCCCAGACGGAGGATGGGGTTTTTTCCCGCGGCATCATATTCGAGGGTGGAATCCCAGGTGCTGTGGTTGACATCAATGGGCCGGACGGTGACGCCGTGTTCCTGGGCATCGCGGACGATTTGGGCGGGTTGATAGAAGCCCATGGGCTGACTGTTGAGGAGGGCGGCGGCGAAGGCGGCGTGGTGTCGGCATTTCAGCCATGCAGAGACGTAGACGAGCAAGGCAAAGCTGGCGGCATGGGATTCGGGGAAGCCGTATTCGCTGAATCCCTGGATTTGCTGAAAGCAGCGTTGGGCGAATTCGAGGGAGTATCCGTGGTGGGTCATGCCGGCGATCATTTTTTTACCGAAGCGGTGGATGAGATCGCCTTGGCGTTTCCAGGCGGCCATGGCGCGGCGGAGGAGGTCGGCTTCGCCGGGGGTGAAGCCGGCGGCGACGATGCACATTTGCATTGCCTGTTCTTGAAAGAGGGGCACGCCGAGGGTTCTGCCGAGGACGGCTTTGATGCGTTCATCGGGATAGACGACGGGTTCTTCACCGGTGCGGCGACGCAGGTAGGGGTGGACCATGCCGCCGTGAATGGGTCCGGGTTGAACGATGGCGACTTCGATAACGAGGTCGTAGAAGCAGCAGGGTTTAAGGCGTGGGAGCATGGTCATCTGGGCGCGGGATTCGACTTGGAAGACGCCGACGGAATCGGCCCGGCAGAGCATGTCATAGACGAGGGGGTCTTCGGGAGGGATGGAGTGATATTGCAGGATGCCGGGGCCACCGGCGCGGCGATCGGATTGGTTGACCAAGTCAATGGCTTTGCGGATACAGGTGAGCATTCCAAGGCCGAGGACGTCGATTTTGAGCATGCCCATTTCATCGATATCGTCTTTGTCCCATTCAATGATGGTGCGGTCGGGCATGGCGGCGTTTTCAATGGGGACGATTTCGCAGAGGGGTTTTTGGCTAATGACAAATCCGCCAACATGTTGTGAGAGATGGCGAGGGAAGCCGACGAGTTCGCTGGCGAGTTGTACGGTTTGGCGGAGGGTGGGGTTCTGGGTGTCAAAGCCCAGGGCGTGTAGTTGAGCATCGTCGAGGATGCCGTCTTGCCACCAGTCGCCGGATTTGGCGAGGCGATCGACGCAATCGAGGGAGAGGCCGAGGGCTTTACCGACTTCGCGGATGGCGCTGCGGCGGCGATAGGTGACGACTTCGGCGGTGAGAGCGGCGCGATCGCGTCCATATTTCTGGTAGAGATATTGAATGACTTCTTCGCGGCGTTCGTGTTCGAAGTCGATATCGATGTCGGGCGGTTCATTGCGTTCCTTGCTGATGAATCGTTCGATGAGCATATCGAAGCGGGCGGGGTCAACGGCGGTGATGCCCAAGCAATAGCAGACGGCGGAATTGGCGGCGGCACCGCGGCCCTGGCAGAGAATTCCGCGGGAGCGAGCGAACGCGACGAGGTCATTGACGGTCAAGAAATAGGCGGGGTAGTTGAGGGATTCGATCAGTTCAAATTCATGTTCAACGCGTTGGCGGACGATCTCGGGGAGGCCGGCCGGGTAGTGTTTAGCGGCACCTTCCCAGGTGAGGTTGCGGAGATGCTGCATGAAGGTTTTTCCGGGGGGACAAATCTCGGCGGGGTATTCATATTTGAGCTGGTCGAGGGAGAAGCCCGCGGCGCGTTGGGCGATGTGGATGGTGCGCTGAATGGCGTGGGGGTATTGAGCAAAGAGGCGGGCCATTTCGTCGGGGCCTTTGACGTGGCGCTCGGCATTGGCAAACAAAGCGAAACCGGCCTCGTCAAGGGTGCATCCGAGGCGGATACAGGTGAGGACATCCTGTAAGGGTTTGCGCTGGGGGATGTGATAGTGAACGTCGTTGGTCGCGACCAAGGGGATGGAAAGTAATTGAGAGAGGGCAGAGAGTTGGGCCAGGCGGTGATGGTGGTGTCCGTCATAGGAACAGGAGGCGGCCAGGGAGAGGCGGTCGTCGTCAAAGATGTGTTGGAGGGTCTGAAGGATTTCGTGAAAGGCGTCAGAAATAAGCGGGGGTGGCAGGACGACGGCGAGCAATCCCTGGTGGTGATCGACGACATCCTGAAGATTCAAATGGCACTGGCCTTTGGCGGCGCGGCGTTTGCCAAAGGTGAGCAATCGGCAGAGGCGCCCATAGGAGTCTCTATCGGTGGGATATACGAGCAAAGAGATATAGGGCAAGGAAGCGGGGACGGAGGTGAGGGTTCCGAGGACGGCTTGGACTTGAAGGTGGCAGCCGACGATGTATTGAATTTCGGCTTTGCGGGCGGCGGATTTTCCGCGGACGATGCCGGCGAGGGTGTTGATATCGGTGATGGCGACAGCACGACAACCGAGTTCTCCGGCGCGGGCGATGATTTCTTCGGCATGGCTGCCGCCGCGGAGAAAGGAGAAGTTGGTGGTCACCTGGAGTTCGGCATAGGGCACGGCGGCGGGGGGAGGCTTGGTGAAGGTGACGTCGGGGAGGATTTTAGAATGCTGGATTTCGGGCATATTGCACCTAGGCCCACAGACCGTGAATGAACCAACGTCCGGTTTCCACTTCCTGAAAAGTCCAGATCCAGGATCCATCGAGGATTTGCACTTTGTAGTAATCGCGGGTGCTGGAACGATGGGCACCCCACCATTCGGTGACAATGCGTTCGGGGCCCTGGCCGGTGAGGAGCTCATGGCCCTGGCCTTTCCAGCGGAGATAAACGGGGGGACGATCGGGTTGGAGGGCAAAGGCCTCGGCGGGTTCGGGTGGATCAAAGAGGACGGAGGGGCGATCGAGGAGGGCCAAGTCGGCGGGTGGGGCGGATTTTTCAGTGAGGGGACGAAACTGGCGGGCGACCTCGGGGGTGTGGGAGGCGACGGTGCGGGGGGACAATACGCGATTGGAACCCCAGCGCCCGATGAGGGTATCGAGCAAGGCGGCGAATGATTCGTCATGGTCATTTGCGGTTTCCCACGCATCCCGTTGTTGATGGGGGATGGCTTCCGTCCAGTAGGCGGTCATCTTCACGGCTTCGACGCCGTACCCGAGGTGCAGGCGTTCGACTTTGGTGCGTAGCAATTCCCAGAGATGTTTTTTATCGCGGCTGGGGCGTGCCAATATCCATTCCTGAAAGACGGGTGGGGCGTGGGCGCGAAGCAATTCTAGGCGGAGGCCCCGCACACCGCTTTCTTGTTGGAGGAGATGGTGGGTGAGATCTTCGAGCAATGTTTGGACGGTTAAGAGGATGGCTTCGATTTGTATGGCGGGTCCCTCAAACACGCGGGAGGCCTGAAGGGGGGCGGTGGGGTGAATGGGGGTGACGAGTTCGGGAGTGCGTCCAAAGGCTTGATCGAGGCGCAGGAGCAATTCTTTACCATAGCGCACCAGGAGATTTGGCCGGGGGATCGCGAGGAGGTGACGAACGTATTCGATGCCGACATCGCGCATGGCCGTGCAGAGTTCGGGGGTGATCCGCAAGGAAGCAACGGGGAGAGGAGCAAGGGCATTTTGAAGGTGTTCATGAGAAAGGATGGACGTGGAATGAGGGCCGAAATGGGCGATGGCCCAGGCGGCTCCGACGGTGGGGGCGACAGCGAGGCGTGAGGCAAAGCCAAGGCGCTGCAACTGCGTGCGAATTTCGGTGAGCAAGATGGGTTCGCCTCCAAAGAGAGGGGCTTCACCGGTGACATTGAGGAGGAGTCCATCGGGGCAGGGGTCGGTGTAGTAGCCCCAGGGGGTGGGATCAACGGAGACCACGGGGGAGAAACGGAGGGCCCACTGGGCGAGAAGTTCGAGGGTTTTGCGGCTGCGTGGGGGATCGAAAGGAGCGATATGTACGGGACAGAGGGCGCGGGCTTCGGCCAGATTCATGCCGGGGGTGATGCCGGCGTGGCGGGCGAGCGGGCAGCAGCGTGCCACCCGTTGCTGTAGTGAGTGAGGGGTGACGAGAAGGAGGGCGGGCCTACGCGATTTTAAGACTGGATTTTTGGGGGGCGGGGATTTGCGTTGATGCAGATCCACATCCCAGGAGGGTAGAAAGATGGAAAGTATTTGTTCCACGGAACACCTCGTATTTCCAATCCAATATCCATTGCGGCGAAGCGTCGTGGCCCGCTGGGTGCCCTTTGCAGCACAGGAGTTCAATTTGCCAGGAAGATGCGCCCGGGGAAGAGGCAAGCCCGGAGGGTTGGGGTTTCGCGAGCCAGCGTGCGTGGGCCCAGGAGGGGACATCTTGTTCCCACAAGGGGCGGGCCAATAATCCGACGGTGTGACCCGCTTCGGCGGCCAATTGGAGGCGTCGGCTGAGGGTGGGGGAAAGGTTCGCTCCATCGGCGACCACGACGCGGACGCCGGGGCAGCGGAAGGCCTGGCCAATGGCCCAGAAGCGTTCATCATCGGTGGCGGGGTCAAGGAAGATGCTGTGTTGAAGCAGGGCGCTGTGGGCCACGGGATCGGAGAGCATTTGAAAGGTGGGCCAACATCTGCGGCCAATCCAGAGGATATGTCCGGGGCGGGGTAAAGATACTTCGCGGGCCACCAGGGCCAGGAGGTGGAGGGGGGGAACCAGGTGGGAGGCGAGGTGGTGGGTGAGGTGGGGAGATTATTTTCCAGAAACCACTCGTGAATTTGGCGGGGTTGGGGGTGGAGAGGATTTTCAATAAGCGCAGGGGGCAAGGTGTCAGCGGTGATGAGTTGGAAGCGTGGATCTTGGAGGATGGCGGAGGGAACAGGCATGGGGATTCCTTGTTTGTTCGTATGCTGTTCAGTGTACCGAACAAACCCCGGACGTCAATGAATTTTCTCCATTTGCCGGTGAGATCAGGCGACGCATTGCTGAATTTTAGTGGTTGCGGAGGGAGGCGGGGGTGAGGGATTTGGTGGCGAGGGGGAGAGCGAGGAGGAGAGAGAGGAGGCCGGCGAGGAGGATGGCGGTGAAGGAGAGGGCGAGGGCGGGGAAGTTGAGGGGGCGGGGGGTGAAGAGGGCGAGGGAGAGGGCGGGGAGGGTGCCGAGGGTGAGGCCGACGAGGAGCAGGGAGGCATTTTCGAGGAGGAGGAGGCGGGTGAGGAAGGATTTGGTGAAGCCGAGGGCGAGGAGGAGGGCGAGTTCGGCGCGGCGTTCGAGGGTGGAGCGGAGGAGGACGATGGCGAGGCCGAGGGTGCCGAGGAGGAGACCGAGGCTGCCGAGAGATTGGAAGGTGGCGAGGTAGGTGTTGGCGACTTCTTTGTAGCGGGCGAGTCGGGCGGTGGTGGGTTCGACGGAGACAGAGAAATCGGCGAGTTCGAATTCGAGAAGTTTTTGCAGGGGGAGTGCGTCTTCCTCGGGACATTCGATGAGGACGACGGAGTAGCCGGTTTGGAGGGGGAAGAGGGCGGAGAAATGGGCGGAGTCCATGAGGAGTTGGGATTGAAAAATGGAGCCGCTGAGCGTGGCGTCGAGTTGGAGGGTGCGGGGTTGGCCGGATTGATCGGTGAAGGGGAGAGAGTCGCCGCAGTGGAGGTGGAGGATGTACTGGGCGGTGTCCTGGTCGGCGAAGACGGGGATAGGGCCGGTGAGAGGGGTTAAGAGATTGCGGAGTTCTGCTAAAGGTGTGGGAGGTGAGGAGATGAGAAATCGGGACAGGATGCCGGGGGGAAATTCGAGGATGGCGGGTTGGGTGGGTTGGGTCATGTTGAGGCAGGAGATGTCCTGGCCAGGGGAGGCGCGGAGGTTGGTGTAGTGGGCGCGGGAGAGGAGGGGGTTGTGGGGGTCTTTGAGGGCGAGAAGTTGGCGGCCCTCGCGGGTGTTGAGATTGCCGAGGAGGGGGATGTCGGCGGTGAGGATGAGGCGGAAGCCGCCGGTGCCGGAGGGGGTGAGGGAGGGGTCTGCAGGTGGGAGTTGCTTCATGGAGGCGACGAGGACGAGGAGAAAGGAGGCGGAGGCGAGGAGGGCGATGATGAGGAAGGAGCGTGTGGGGTGGAGGCGGTTGTTGCGGGAGGCGAGGCGGCGAAGGTTCAAGGTACAAGGTACAATTTTCAAGGTTTTTTTGGGGGGAGCGAGAGGCGGTTTGCGCGTGCTGATTTTTTGTGGAGGCGTACCGGTGAGGAGGGAGATGGGGGAACGGTGGGCGTATTTGCGGAGGGAGAGGAAGAGGGTGAGGGCGGTGATGAAGAGGGAGATGGCGGGGCCTTGGAGGAGGGAGGCAGAAGAGAGATGGAGGTGCAGGGCGGTGGTGCCGACGGCGGGGAGCCACCAAGTGGTGAGGAGGTGGATGATGAGGGCGGTGTAGACGATGGCGGCGAGTGTGCCGAGGAGGGTGCCGAGGAGGGCGAGGGAGAGGAATTCCGCGAGGAGGGAGCGGGTGATTTTTTGGGGAGAGAAGCCGAGGGAGGCGAGGAGGCCGAGTTGGGGGAGGCGTTGTTCGACGGCGAGTTTGGCGAGGAGGGCAAGGAGGCAGAGGGCGGAGAAGATGAGGAAGAAGGAGAAGCCGAGGAAGAGGGCGGAGAAATCGGTGGAGCCGGAGGCGGCGGCGAGTTGCTGCTTGCGGAGGGGTTGGAAGGAGAAGCCGAAGTCGGCGGGGTTGAGGGCCTGCAATATTGCCGACGGCCAATGGCCCATTGCTGATTGGGGATTTTCGGGAGGGATTTCCACCGGCAGGCGGGCAGAGGTGATGGTGCCCAGGGGGGTGGCCCAGAGGTTGGAGGCGGAGAGGGGGAGGAAGATTTTGGGGGCGGCCCGATGGTCTTTCCAATAGTCTTCATCGGCGGGGGTGACGAGTTTGGGATTGAAGGGGAAGCCTTCGGGAGGGGACCAATCGGCGACGGAATCGGAATCGGTCAGGCCGGGGTAGTTGGGGGTAAGCGCGGGATCGGTGGCGAGGGGATGATCGGGGGGGAGGATGGCGGCGATGGTGAAGGATTTGGAGGAGGGCATTTCCCGCAAGGTACCATCCGGGATGCGGCGCAGGAATGCGAAGGAGAGGGTGTCGCCGACTTTGGCGTGAAGCTGGTCGGCGGTCCACTGGTTGATGGCCACTTCGTGGTCGTTGAGGGCCGCCCCCTCCCCCCCACCGCTGCCGGTGAGGGGCGCGTTGGTGGCGGTGGCGATTACGTAATGGAGAGGCTGAGGTGTGGGGGCAGAGGGCTGAGACGGGGGGGGCGCGAGGGTGACTTGGGTGAGGAGGTTGGTGGAGAAGAGCTGGGCGTGGGGGGCGATTTTTTGCAGGGCGGTGAGGACGGAGGGGCGGAGGTACGTGGATGTGGAGGTGAGATCAAGTTGCGCGGTGGCGGGGTTTTTCTGGAGGGCGAGATGGTAGTCGGCGAGGGTGAAGTGTTTTTTGAGGGCGTCGGAGGAGGATCGGGTGGGAGGTGGCAATGCGGAAGGTTTGTCGCGCGTGAAGATGAAGAAATTCGCGGCGTGCGGGCGGTCGATGGCGGATTGGAGATCGCGAAGGTTCAGCCAGAGGTTGCGCGGGGAGCGTTGCGAGGGGGCGAGGGAGAACAGGGAGAGGAAGCTGGGGCCAGAGACAATGCGGTCGAGAGAGACGTTGGCGGCGGCGAGGATGTCCGAGCGCGAACGGCGGGCGAGGGTGGCGTCGAGGGGGATGCTGACGGGCGCGGGGATGGTGAGGTGGAGCGCGGCGTCGGGGGCGGGGTTGAGGAGGTCGGCGAGGGAATTATTGAGAATGGTTTTGCCGGCAGGGATTTGGGAGTCGGGGTGATCGATTGCGAAAACGGAAACGGAGGAGGCGGAGAGATTGGTGGCGACATCGGCGATGCGGCCTTGGAGAGTGATGCCGGCGTGAGCGGTGCCGTAGAAGGCGACGAAATCGGGATCGGCGTTGAGGCGTTCGACGAGGGAGATGTCGACGAAATCGGGAGCGAGGAGGACGGATTCGACGGGGCCGAGACGTTGGGTGGCGAGGGTGCGAAGGGAATGGCGGACGGAATCACCGACGAGGAGGGAGCCGGTGAGGACGGCGGTGGCGAGTGCGATGGCGAGGAGGAGCGCGGCGTTGAGGGCGCGGTAGTGGGCGAGGGTGCGGAAGATGAGGGTGCGAAGTTTCAAGTTTCAAGCTTCACGTTTGACGCAGGGGGAAGGAAGGACAACGTGGGATTTGTTTTTATCAGGCGAGTTGGCCGTTGTGCATGGTGTAGGATTTTTGAAAGCGCTCGGCGAGGGCGGGGTTGTGGGTGACGGCGATGAGGGTGGCGGCGGTTTCGGTGGCGATGGAGAGGAGGAGGGAAATGATGGAGTCGGCGGTGTGGGGGTCGAGGTTGCCGGTGGGTTCGTCGGCGAGGAGGAGGAAGGGGGCGTTCATGAGGGCGCGGGCGATGGCGATGCGTTGACGTTCGCCGCCGGAGAGTTGGGTGGGGAGGTGGGAGCGGCGGGATTCGAGGCCGATGCGGGCGAGGAGCCAGGCGGCGCGATCGGAGGATTCTTTGGAAGATGCAGCCCCCCCACCGAGGGCGAGTTTGGGGAGGAGGATATTTTCGAGGGCGTTGAGCTGGGGAAGGAGGTGGTGGTCCTGGAAGACGAAGCCGATGTAGGCAGCGCGAAATTGGGCGAGGGCGGCGGGGGCGAATGTGAGGGGGCTAAGCGGGGAGGAGCGGTCGCGGGGGAGGAAGGCGACGGAGCCGGAGGTGGGAGTGTCGAGGGTGCCGAGGATGTTGAGGAGGGTGGATTTTCCGGAGCCGGAGGGTCCGAGGATGGCGGTGGATTGTGCGGAGGGGATGAGGAGGGTGAGGTCGCGGAGGATTTCGAGGGGGTTGGTGGGGGTCGGGTAGGACTTGGAGAGGTTGGTGATTTCGATTTGCATAGTGTGTGATTCTATCAAAGAGAGTTTGAGTGGGTTTTAGTTTTGCAGTTGGATGCAGAGTTTAGCGAACTGGGTGGCCATGTGTCGGGCGGTAAAGTGTGTTTCGATGGAGGGGCGGGCGTTCTGGGAGAGGGATTGGAGGCGCTGCGGATTGTGAAGGAGGGAGTGGATTTTTTCGGCGAGGAGTTGGGGGTTGTGGGGCGGGGTGAGGTCGAGGGCGCTGGTGAGTTGGGCGATCTCGGGGAATGAGCCGTGGTTGGGGGCGAGGACGGGGGCGCCGCGGGAGAGGGCTTCGAGGACGAAGATGCCTTTGGATTCGGGATAGTGAGTGGGGACGCAAAAGAGGTGGGCGTTATCGAGGAGGGATATTTTTCCGGCGAGGTCGACGGTGCCGTGGTAATGGACGCGGGCGGCGAGGCCGGCGTGGTGCAGGCGCTGTTGCAGGGCATGGTGCCAGGCTTTGTAGGCGGGGCCGAGGTAGCCGGCGTAGTGGAGGTGGATGTGATCGGTGTGGGGGAGTTTTTGCAGGAGAAGGAAGGCGTCGGCGAGTTGGTCGAGGCCTTTTTCGGGACAGATGCGGGCGAGGTAGGTGAGATTCAAGTGTTGAGGACTCAGGGGTGAGGAGGGAGATTTGGGGGTGTCGAGCATTTCGCCGGGGAGGCCGGGGTAGATGATGGTGATTTTTTCGGGAGGGAGGTCGAGGTAGGTGGACATTTTTTGGGCGTAGTAGTGGGAGGTGGCGACAAACTGGGCGATGTGGGGAGTGGTTTGGCGGATGAGGGCGCGGATGTTGTTGCGGTCGGATTCGGCCATGGCGTCGAGGAAGAGATCTTCGCCGGTGAGTTCGCAGATGACGGGGCAGTGAAGTTTTTCGACGAAGGCCTGGGCCATGCCGGCAAACATGAGATTGGGGAGGGTGATGATGTTGGGTTGGATGTCGGAGGCGAGAAAGGCGATGAGGCGGCGGAGTTCTTTGTGGGTGGGGCCGTTGTAGCCGAGGAGGATGTCGCGGGTGAGGGAGGCGAGTTTGGAGGGGTGGGTGCCGGCACCCATGGAACCGGCCATGGTGAGGAGGAAGGGGCGGTCGAAGAGCCAGTCGAAGATGCGGGGGGTGATGCGGAAGAGTTTGGAGGCGTGTTGAAGGTAGACGTTGATGCCGCCGTAGAAGATGTGGGGGTTGGAGACGTCGGGGGTATCAGTGCGGAGGGGTGTGTAGAGGGGGAGGAGGGTGACGCGGTGGCCGAGTTGGAGGAGTGAGGCGGCGAGGGCGTTGTCGCGCAGGCAGGAGCCGCAATACATGCCGGCGGCACCGGCGGCGAGGATGGTGATGTTGAGCGACATAAGGGGCCAGAGTCAGGGGTTAGGGGTCAGTGAAGGAGAGGAGATTTGCGCGGGAAGTAGCGGTGGATTGTGGCAAGTGACGGAGGTTGGGTGAGGATAGAGCCCAAGTAGACGCAGAGGCAGGAGCCAATGAACATGGGGAGCACAATGAGGAAGCGGAATTCGGTGAAGGAAACGCGGTTGTATTCGCGGAGGAGGATGGGGAGATTGCCGAGGGAGAAGATGATGTTGGGGGGTTGGGTCGCGACGACCGGCGCGGCGGAGACTGTGTAGGCCTGGATGATGGTGATGCCGAGAAGGGAGAAGGCGATCCAGAGGGTGGCGGCGAGTGCGCCCCACTTCGTGGAGCGTTTCCAGAAAAGGGCGGCGAGCATGATGGGTGCCATGGAGGCGTAGCCGGAGAAGGCGTACTGGATGGCGAGTTCGAAGATGTTGGAATACTGGTGGACGGCGAGGGCGATGATGTAGGCGATGATGGTGATGATGACGACGAAGGCGCGGGCGGACCAGACCTGTTTGGCTTCGGAGGTGCCGCCGTGGAAGCGGTAGACGTCTTCGGCCCACATCGTGGAGAGAGCGAGGATCTGGGAGTCGGAGGCCATGACGCAGGCCATGATGGCGGCCCCGAGGATGCCGGCGAGAACGCCGGGGGCGAAGAGTCGGAGCATGTCGAGCATGACGCCGTCGGAGTTGGAATTTGCGAGTTTTTTCATTTCGCCTTTGAGCGGCCCGGCGAGGAGCGGCTTGGCGGCGGCGTCTTTCGCTGTGATTTCACCGTGGGCCAGTTTTTGCATGAGGGCGGCGGCTGGCGGATTGGCGGTTTGGAAGGCGGGGAATCCCTGGGATTCGATGGCGAGGTTCGCAATGACTGCGGGTTGGGACGAAGCGACCGCGCCGAGGAATACCGCAGGAAACCAGATGGCGAGAATGCACAGGGGGTAGAGGATGACGGTTTTGCGGAAGCTGCTGAGTTTTTTGGCGGTGAGGCAGAAAATGGCAATGTGGGGAAACATGATGGAAGACAAGGGAATCAAGGCGTAGGACGCCCAGTAACCTTTGGCGATGCGATCTTGTGCATGGGGATCCGCAGGGTTGGTTTTGCCGCGAATTAGGACGGCGCCATCAGGCGGAGGAACGGTGCGTGGGGCAGCGGCGATGGCGGAGCGCGGTGGGGATGTTGCGGCGGCGGAAAGAGCGGTGGATGCGGGAGCGGATGCGGCGAAGCGTTCGGTCATGGAGGGTTGCATCGTGGCGGCGGGCTGGGGCTTGAGGGTATCGGCCATGGATTGCACGGTGACGCCCAAGCCGCCGATGCCGCGGGCGATGATGATGAAGGCGATGGTGCCGAAGACGAGGAACATGAGGGTTTGGAGGGTGTTAACCCACGCGGTGCCGCGCATGCCGCCGAAGAAGACGTAGGACATGACGACGAGGGCGACGACGCCGCCGCCGAGCCAGTAGGGGACGGTGCCTCCGGAGACGCCGTTGAGGGTTTCTCCGCCGCCCATGACGCCGATGATGATGTAGGGAATGAGCATGAGGGCTTGGAGGGCGAAAATGACGGTGCCGATGTGGCCCATTTCCCAGCGGTCGCGGAAGAGTTGGACCTGGGTCATGTGTCCGAATTTTTTGCCGTGGGCCCAGATGCGGGTGCCGACGAAGAAGATGGACAGGGGGATGACGATGCCGGAGATGGAGGCCATAAGTCCGAATACGCCAATGCCATTGCGGAAGGCGAGGCCGGAGGAGCCGAGGATAGCGAAGGAGGTCATGTTGGAGCCGAAGAGGGAGAGGAGGAAGACGAAGGTGCCGAGGGAGCGGTTGGCGACGAAGAATTCCTCGGCGGAACCGGCGCCTTTTTTGGATTTACGGAAAGCGAAGATGCCGACGTAGAGGACGACGGCAAGGTAGAGGAAGACAATGATCGCGGGGACCATGAGGAGGCTCCGGGCAATTTCAGTGAGGAAGGGAGGCGAATACGAACGGCGTAGTGGGAGCTATTTATGCTGGTCGGGCGGAGGTTGCAGTTCTTCTTCGAGGTGATGAGGCCAGGCGAGGCGGACGAAGAGGGCCATCATGATAGAGGCGAGGATGGAGACGAGCGCCTGCCACCAGAGTCCGATGGGGAGGAAGCCGAAAAGGAGGGGGTAGGGCGTATCCCAATTCCAGAAATCGTGCCGCAGCACGAGGACGAGCACGAGGAGGAGAAGCAGAAAGGGGGCGACCCATGCGGCGCGCGGCGCGGTGGGGCGCGTGGGGCGTGAGGCGCTGGGGTCTTCCTGAGTGAGCATGAGATATCCTCCGGACGTGGATGCCGGAGATTATAGCGCAAGGCCAATACAGATGTCGTGAAGATTCAGGGATAAAGGCGCATAAATTCGGCACGTGGTGCGGGGCGATCAGTCTTTCTTGTCGCCTTCGGAACCGCCGAGGGTTTCATCGATTTTGTATTTGGATTGCAGGCGGACGTGGGCGCTGGAGGCGGCCTGCGACTTGGGGAAGGTGCGGCAGATGCGGCGGAGGAAATTGATGGCGGTGGTGGTGTCGGAGAGTTTTTCGTACTCGAGGGCCATGCGATACATGGCCTCGGGAGTTTCTTTTTCAAAGGCGGCGGCGATGGTGGAGTATTGCTCGATGGCTTCCTTGTATTTTTTCTGTTTGGATTTGCATTCGGCAATCTGGTAGAGATTCCGCGGTTCGTTCTGGGCGAGCAGGTATTCCTTGATGGCTTCATCGTATTTGCCTGATTGCTCCAGCACGTCACCGATCCACATGGCGACTTCGGAGCCAGCCGTAGGGTCAAGCTCGGAAATCTTGCGGCGCCGTTCGATGGCCTCGGTAATTTTTCCGGCGTGGCGGAGGGCATCAGAACTGCGGAAGAGGGCGTGCCTGCGGTCCTTCATGAGATCCCAGGCGGAGACGGCCTGGCCGAGGTCGCCGCTGTCTTTGAGTTGTTCGGCGTACATGTCGAGGGTCCAGTCGGCATCTTTGTGGATGCGGCGGGCTTCGGAGGCGGTGGCGACGGCCTTGTCCATTTTTTTATCGTGGCGGTAGAGGTCGACCATGAGTTCGAGAGTCCAGCGGGCATCGCTGTAGATTTTGCGCGCGGCGAGGGCCTGCTTGGCACCCTCTTCGCCCTTGCCGATGTTGATGTAGAGGAAGACGACGCCGCGGGTGAGATCCTGGTGGTTGGTGCGGTCCTTATTTTCGCGGAGCCAGGCCATGACCATGTTGGTGAGGGCTTCGGCGAGGGCATCGCGACGGTTGACGGTTTCCTTGGTGCTGAGATCGCGGACGGCGTTGGAGCCGATGTTGAGAACGGTGCGTTCGGCGTCGGCGGATTTTTCGACGGTTTTGAGGAGGGTGAAGGCGACGTCGGGCGAACCGGCGAGCAATTTTTCATAGGCGAGGGTGTGGATGGCGCGTTGATACGCCCAGCCGTCATAGCGTTTTTTGAGAAAGCGTTCAGCGAAGTCGTCGAGATAGGGAGCGCGGTCACGAAGTTTGTTTTGACTCTCGAGCACGTCGACGAGTTCGAGGACGGCAACGAAGGCGGTGACGTGGGTGCCGTTGTCCTTGAAGATTTCCTTATAGATGAGGGCGGCTTTTTCGGCGTTGCCGGCCTGGCGGTGGGATTGGGCGATGCGGAGGTAGGCCCACTTGGCATCATCGGAATCTTCGGCGAGATCGCGGACGAACTGAAAGTCGGAGATGGCTTCGTTGGGTTTGCCGTTGAGGCGGAGGCATTCGCCCATCATCAACTGGCAATAGGTGGCGACATCGGACTTGCTGTTGACGGTCATGAATTTTTCATAGGCGTTACGTGCGGCGGTGTAGGCTTTTTTACGGAATGTGTCTTCGGCGGACTTGAGTTCGGCGAACTGGATTTCGGTGAGGTTGGTCCAGCGTTCCTTGGAGAGCAGGCCGGGTTCATCGGCGCGGGCAGGGGACTGAGCCGCCGGGAAGAGGGCGCAGAGTGCTGCCAAGGCGAGTGCGGGCAGGGCGGGGGAAAAACGTCTTGTCCGGTGCAAAGTACGCATCGACATCCTTATTTAACCTTATTTTCAGTACGCCATTCATTATACGTGCGATGGGCGTAAAAGATGATATTGGCCCCCAGAGCATAGGCGGCGGTGGCGGTTTCGCCGGAGACGCCGGCGTGACCGTCTTTCCAGCAATCGCCGATATCGCCGGGGTGATAAATGGCGACCCAGCGGCCGTTGATTTTCCAGCCGCGCATGACCATGGGTTGGTCATGGGGCGAGGCGTAGGGCATGGAGGTGAGCGCGAAGGGCCCGGTGTAGATTTCGTCATCGATGGGGATGGCGACGGCTTTCACGTCGGGGAGAATCCGGGGCATTATGTTTTCGCGGAAGGAACGGCCCCAGGCGGGCGAGGCGGCGTCGGCGAAGATCATGCCGTGGTTTTCCTCGATGTATTTGCGGATGGTTGTGATTTCTCTGTCGCTGAGGTCGAGGCCTTTTGAGCCGGTAAGGTAAACCATGGGCGGTGCGTAATATTTCTTATACGAATTGAGGCCGTCGAAGCCAATGATGGGAATGGCTTTGGATTCCTTGGCGGTTTTTTGTTCGGAAAGCAGGTGGTATTCCAAGAGCATATTGTTGTCGGCACCTTTGCCGAAGTTGGAATCCCAATCTCCGCCGCCGGAATACTTGAGGCGGATGAGGCCGACCTCGCCGACGCCACGACCGCTGGAGAAGCCGGCGGAGTCGCCACTGCCGGAACCCATCATGCCTTGCTTGTAGAGATTGGCGGTGCCCTGCTCGAGAACTTTGGTGACTTTTTCTTCCATCATTTTGTCGATATCCGGCCGCTGAAAAATGATAGGGGAATTGACGTTGACGATCTGCCGGGTTTTTTTGACGATTTTGACCTTTTTGACCTTCATCATCTGTTTGGCCATGGCGGCGGTGGTGCCGCCGCCAGCGGGCATCAGGTATTCATTGCAGCCGGTGAGGCCGATGCCGACCGTGAACCAGAGGAGGACGAGTCCCTGGATGAGGGCGGACCAGGTGAGGCCGTGATAGAAGCGGGCATCGCGTTTGCCATAGTACCAAGCATCGGACCGGGCGGGGTTCCATTCTTTGTCATTGCGGCGGAACGACTTGGTGACCAGGTTTACGACCGGACCGATGACGGCCAGGATGTAGGGCTTGCTGATCTCCCAGAGACGTTCGAGGGCGTTATTGATGCCGGTGAACAGGCGGCCGATACCGGTCGGCGGCTTGAGGGAGCTGGCCTTGCGGAAGGTAAAGCGAGGTTGGGAGGGTGACGTTTCCAGAATTCAATTCCTGTCGGAGGTTAGGAAAGGGACACGGAGGGAGACACGTTCAGCGAAAGTTGTTGAGAATGTCATCCACATCGCGGGGGCCTTTTTTGGTCTGGTCTTCCGGTTTGATGATGTCGGTGTTCATGACTTTCTTGATGGCGTCTTCGGAGGGGGCGGAAGTGGCTGCGGTGTTGGTGGCGGCCGGTACGGGGGCGGGCCGGGGGTTGGCCGGCGCGGGGGCCACGATAACGGGGGCCACCGGCGCGGGAGGGTCACCTCTGTAATAAGCGATGCCGCAGGATAGCCCCATGATGCCACCCTGAACGAGCACGGAGATGACAATGGCCTGCAGGAGGTGACTTTGGGCGACGACGCCCATGGCTTCAGCAGGTGTGCGGCCTTTGAGAGAGGCCACGAATTCCTGGATCTCTTTGGCGGTTCCCTTCACGCCGGTTTTCAGATTGCTGATCGTCGCCATATAGAAACTCCTGAATGCAGCCGCCAGAGCGGCGAATCGTTACTTCTTTTCAGAAACGGTATCGAGCGCGCGGAAGATGTCACCGCCGGCTTCGCCGATATCCAACAATACTTTGCCGAAGACACGCTCGGGCACGTCTTTATCAATTTTCAAAAGGACTTTGCGTAAGCCCGGCGCGCGGTCGCCGAGATAAGACTGTACGACGGATTTCACCATGGAGGGCGCGACCTCGTGGCCGTTAACAAAGACGTCATATTTTTTATCGATGATGACGGTGACGACGGAGTTGTCCGCGTCGACGAGGAGTTGGGGAGACTCGGCGGGGAGCCATTCGAGCGAGGATTCATTGGCGTTCTTGGAGAGCACGATGAAGAATATCAGTAGCAGGAAGGCGATATCCGCAGTGCTGCAGAGGGGGATCGTGGCGTTAAGTCTTTGCGCGCGCTGGATCTTCAATTGGCCTCCCCCCCGTCGACCGGGCCGCTACCAGAGGCGGGACGCGTTTCCTCTTCTTCGATCTGTGGGGCGGGGATGCCGCCGGCCATTTCCACTTCGGCGATGAAGCGGGTCCAGCGTTGGTAATCCACGGCGGCGGCGGCAGTTACGACGACGACGCGGAGGGAGGGCTCGGTAACGCCGGCGAGTTTGGCCCGCAGAACTTCCTGGAGGGAATTTTCATTGGCCAGAGGCTCACCGCCGAGGGTGATCGCATCGACAGTGATGCCGACCTCGAGGTTTTCCGACTTCTTTTTCTCCTGGGTTTTGCTGGTATTGGGCAGGTCGAGCGGCACACCTTTTTCGACCGCGTTGGAGGCCGCCACCAGGAAAAACACGAGCAGCAGAAACGCCACGTCCGCGGTGGACGTGAGCGGGATTTCAACGGCAGATTTTTTCTTGCGCGGGATGGACATAGCGGGGAGAAACTTTCTTTACAGGCGGTGTGAGGTCACTTCAGGCCGTGGTGGTCGCTAGAACTGCCTTGGCGTCGGCGGGGCTCGACGTGATCGCCGAATCGCCCAGAGCCGACATGAGTGCGAGGTTCTGGACCAGCTCCGTCGCGGATTCTTCGACTTCGAGGACGAAGCCGTTGACACGGTTGGAGAAGGCGTTGTAGAAGAACTGGGCGGGGATGGCGATGCAGAGGCCCAGGACGGTGGTGAGCAACGCCACCTTGATGCCGGACGCGGTTACCAGAATGATGTTGCCGGAGCCAGCGGCCTGGGTGATGGCATCGAAGGCTTCGACCATGCCGTACACGGTGCCGATGAAGCCGAAGAGCGGGGCCAGGGCGGTGACAGTCGCGAGGAGCGGGAGATGCTTCTCGAGAATCGCGATGATGTGAACGCCGAAATCATCGACGGCCTTGGACACTTCAGACTCGATTTGATCGGCGGGTTTACCGAGGACGCGAAGGAGTTTGAAACGGCGGAGGCCGACGGCGATGGTCGCGGAGACCGGGCCGGGGGTGGTGTCGCAGAGCACCAGTGCGTCATCGACCTTTCCGCCGGAGAGCAACGCGGCGATTTTGGCGCGGAAGCCGGAGGTATCGATGGAGATCGCGCGATAGGCGAGGATGCGTTCAATGATGATCGCCAATCCGATGACCTGGCAAAGGAAGAGTGGAATCATGAAGAAGCCACCGTTGTAGTACCAGCCGATAAGGCCGTACTCATACCAAGCCTTGGCGTTTTCGGTGGTCTGGGTGACGGTGGCGGGGTTGGAGGCGGCTTGGGTGGCCGCAGTCGATGCCGCTTGCGCCAGTGTGATTAGAAAACTCATGGTCGGAAACCTCGAATAAACTCACAACGATATTCAATCCAAACTATTACTTGCTGCCGGAATCATCCTTGGCCGCGTTGAGCATGGCCGGCAGCGTCAACTGACCGCGAGCATAACGTGCGGCATCGGAATCTGGAAAGTCCCAGGTGACGCGACGGTAACGACGATACGCCAGGGCTTCCTCACCGGCCTCATGATACGCCCGACCGGCCCAGAACATGGCATCGGGACGCAGGTCGCTATCGGTGTAGCGTTCCACCAGTACATCGAAGGCCTTGGCGGCGAGGAAGTAATTAGCCTTCGGATCGGTTTTCGGCTCACCTTCGCGGACGGGGGTTTCAGCAGCCTTGAAGTAGCATTGACCCTGGCGGAAGGCGATCTTGGGGGCCAGTTCATGCTCGCCGTACTGCTCCAGAAATTGGCCGCAGATGTTGGCGGCGACCTGGAACTTGTTAATCTTGAAGAAGTAGTCGTTCAGGCGGACCATGCACTTGGCGATGAGGGGATTATCGGGGTAGGTGTAGGCCAGCCGCACATACTCTTCGCTGGCACGATCCATCTCATTTTTGTCTTCGAAGCACTGGGCGAGTTTGTACTGGGCATCAGGCGCGAAGGCGTTGTTGGAATGCGAGCGGATGATGCCGTTGTAACATTCGATGGCCTGGTCGAGTTCCTTGAGTTCCTGGTGGAAGCCGCCGAGCAGGTAGAGCACGCGGGCTTCGTACCCGGAGCCGCGGTAGTTGTCACGGACGGTGGCGAGGATGGCGCGGCCGGATTCGAGGGCGACGCGGGCCTCGGCGGTGGCCTTGATTTGATTCTGACTCTTGAAAATCTCGAAATAGCATTCGGCGAGCTTGAACTGGGTTTCGACGGCGATTTCCTCGCTGCCGAACTGCTTGGTGAACGCGGCCATCGCTGCATCGGCTCCGAGGGCGACCTGGATGCTGAGTTTGCGTTCGATGGGTGACATCGACTGGGTGTGCGAGTCATCCACGTAGGCCAGTGAAAGCGAGTCGCCGAAATTGGTATCCAGCGTGCCATTGGCAGGGTCGGGCTTGGTGGCGTGATGGGTGGGCACTTCGGCGGTGAATGTACCGGAGTGACCCAGGGTTTCTTTCAACGTGATGTCCAGTTTCTCGCCGGCGTTGCTGGTAAGGGTCACGGTGACTTCGTCCTGCTCGGCCGTGGTGTCGCGATCGGCATCCTCGACGCGGAGGTAAAGTTTTTCACCGAGGTGAATGGTGGCCACGGGTTCGAGGAATCCACGGTCGAGATTCGTGAGCGTGGCATCGGTGACCATGCGTCCTTCGGACTTGCGTTCCTGGTTATCGCCGCTGGTTGAACGCTTATCGTTGTAGACCGCAGTGATCGTGTCGGACCCGAGAATCGGCAGCACGGGAGCCTTGACGGAACCGGCATCAGAATTGGCATTGTCGCCATCGCTGTAACGCCATGCGCCCAGGAGGCGCCGTGCACGTTCCACGGAGACGGAGGTGTTGGACTTGCCGTTTTCATCGGGCTTGCCGAGGACGAGCAAGGCCTGGCCGACGAAACGACCGTCCGCCATGGCGGAACCGTGGCCCCAGGAGCCTTGGCTGGTTTGGTCTGAGAGTTCCAGCGGGAGTTTCAATTTGGCGCCGGAAGACGTGGTAATTTCCACCACCACCGTCGAGTGGGAATCCTTGGCGGCATCCTGATCGATGACTTCGACAGTGAGCGGGGCGGCGAGCACCACACGCGCGGGCTTCCCGGGTTCAGGCTTCAGATAGATTATGCGGGGTTCGCCGATGGTCACGCCATCGCCAGTGGCGAATACGGGGGCGGCATCTTTTTTGGGCGGCGGGGGCAATTCGGCCCGCGTGGGCAGGATGTTCACCAGGCCGTCGGTGGGTTTGACGACGGAGAGTTCAGCGACGCGATCGGTGCGCGAACCGGGCTGTGTGTTCTGCCGATCGGTATAGATAAGGTAGATGCGTTCGCCGGGTTTCACGGAGAGTTTTCCGAGGCCCTCGCCAGTTTCAATTTCCTTGGTGAAGATGCCGGAGGTGGCATCGGTTTCGGTGGCTTCCAGAGCGACTTCGGCGCCGCTTTCGGAACGTACCTTGAATTGCAGCTTGTTGATTTCCGGCGAGGTGTCTTCATCGTAATCGGTGATGTGGGCGATGATGCGATCACCGGGATCGATCCGGTAAAGTTCCTTGATGCGACGTTCCACGCCTTCAGTGGTGGATTTTACCTCGTAGGCAATCGCGGCGATTTTGGCGTTGTAGTAGGTGGCCTTCAACTTGCCAGAGAGAGCGCGGGCTTCGCCGGGGGTGCGGGTGTTGACCTGATCGGCATAGCTCACGGAAATGTCTTCGCCAGGAGATACTTGCAGTACGTCATCATCGGCGAGGGATACCACGCTGCCTTCGGCGGGCAGAAGGAGTTTGCCGTCGGCACCGGTGACTTGCAGGTTGGAAACGCTGACGAAATCGCCGCTGTATTTTTCGAATCGGACGCGAAAGAGACGGCCGGGAATGGGGGCAGCGGAAAAATCAGCCGTGAGGGTTGCGCCCTCGACTTTGAGTTTTCCCTCGGCGGGCACGGAAATGAGTGAAGGCACGGGCATGGGTTCATTCTCACCGCCGCGCTGGGCTGTTGCGTATTGCATCGCCTGATCGACGCCCCAGGTGTCGATGGGGGTGCAACGGAAACCGGCGGGCTTGCTGCGATCGGTATAGGCGCCGCGCAACGTGATGAATCCGGCGAAGTGGTGCCAGCCGCGGGTCAACTCGACGCCAACGCCCCATTCCGAGAAGCCTTTCTTGTCGGCGGCGATTACGCGGCCGTCGATCACGAGGGCGGCGGAACCGTTATCGCCGGTGATGGCGTGGAAAGTTTGAACGCCGGTTTTGTTGACGAAGAAATAACCAACCAACGAATGCACATCCGCTTCGGTATCGGTGCCGACGGCGGGCAGGGCCATGGTGTTGACGGCGCTGGCGTCGAGCGAAGCGACCTTGGCCGTGGCCACGGTGTTGATGTAGGAAGTGAGATCTTCGGGGGCCTTCGCATCAGCGAACTTCGCCTTTTCCTTGCTCCAAGCGTAGTGCTTGTGACGCATCGGACCGTAATTCAGCGTGAGTCCGTGGGCAATCTTGCCTTTGTCCTGCGTCAGCACAGGCGTCCACAACGTACCGTTGTTGGACGACTCAATGGTAAAGCGCGCCGCAGCGAGTTGCTTGTCGTCAGGCATGGAGAACGCGAACTGCTTGATGGAGAAAACATCTTTGAGGTCAGCGGCAAGCCACTTGCCGGGTTGACCATCGTGTTGCGACTCCCACGCACTGGCAGTGTCCTTATCGGTGGCAAGACCGGGAAGTTTGCCCAGCGAGCTATCGGAAGCGATGGCCTCGGCGGGGCGTTCGGCCGTCTTGATCATTCCTTCAAAGATGCCCGTGTTGGCGGAGGTTTCATTTACCCACATGCGGACGGTATCGCCGGTGCCGGCCCGGGCGACGACTTCGACGCGATTGACGCCGACGTTGGTGGAGCGGTCGGGATCGACGATGCGGACGTAGAGAGGATTGCCCGGCTTGATTTCGTTATTGGCACGAAACTCCTTGGCTTCATCGGACAGGCGTTGGATTTTGCCGTCTTTGTCGGCGCGTTGCAGGGCGCTTCTTTTGCTCTCTTCCTGGATGTGGGCGTTGGAGACCGCGAACGTCGCGTCCGCAGCAATGCGGATATTTCCCTGCGGGGGCGGGACATATTTGAATTTCGCCTTGAAATCGTCGGGATAGTCATAGGTGATGATGTCTGAACCCAGCAATTGCAGGGTTCCGTCATTGGGTTTGCTGGCACCCAGGGTCGTCGGCAGATCGGCCTGAAAGAAGCCCTTGCCGGCGGCGCCGGAAACGAGCGTGATCAACTCGCGATCGCCATTGGACGTGGTCACGAGCACGGGGACGGAGCGGGCGTCCTGAACGATGGCCATGTCCGGATCGTGAATGAGGACGGTCAGGGGTTTGCCGGGGGAGTGCCAGCGTTTGGCTTCGCGGCCGTAGTTGCCGATGGCCGAGAGCATGTCCAACATTTCTTTGAAGCGGTTGTCGTCGCCGTAGATCAAGGCCAGTTGGAAGAGGGTTTTGGAGGCGATTTCTTCGGAGGGGGAGAGGTCGAGCACAGCCTTGAACGTTTCCCGGGCTTCTTCGCGGGCGTTGGTTTCATACTGCAGGACGCCCTGCATGAAGGTCGCGCGGATGGCGATGTCGGTATCCTTGTTTTTCCGCAGTTTTTCGAAGACTTTCGTCGCCTCCACGTAGTTCTTCTGGTACATGAAGGACTCGCCGATGCGGAACTGCGCTTCGATGGCCTGGGCAGTTTCGGGATACTTGTCCATGACTGATTGGTACTCGGCGCGGGCAACGTCAAAGCGGCGTCCATAGTAGAAGACGTCAGCGAGCTTGAGCTGAACCGCCGCCTTCACCGAGCCCTCCAAGCCCTGGATTTTGTCGGCGCGGGCCAGCCACGTGCGCAACAGTTGCTCGGCGACATCGCGGTCGGCATCGGAACCGGTGGCCAGTTCATTGCCGATATAAAGCACGTATTCGCTGGGAATTTCGTCAATTTTCTGGGCGAAAAGTTCCGCGTTTTTCTGGTACATCTCCCAGGCGGTTTTTTCCTCGCCGAGCCGCAGGTAGCTGGCGCCTTTCAGCAGCGGCGCGATCGGAGACTTGTCATCGACCGCCAGCAGATCCTCACCGAATTTTTTATAGGTGTTGAGGAGCAGCGAACGAGCGGCGGAGCGGGCGGCTTCGTTGTAGCCACTGGATTGTTTCAGCAGCAATCGGAGCATGGTGGACGCCGTCCCCTCATTTCCGCGGGCGACTTCGTCATTGATGATTTCCATGTTGCGATCCCAGTGCCACCCGTCATTGGCCTTGGTACGTGCCAGAATCTGCGAGAAAATATCCAGTTGGGCACCGCGTTCCCCGGAGGTGCCGGCCCGGCGGATGATTTCCCGCGCGACTTCGTGCATCTGCTGTGAACCGAGCCACTGCATTCCCAGGGCGAGCAGCTGGTCCAGCTTGGCGGGTTCCAGCGGCTTGATGCCGGTGAGCATTTCCTTGCGTTTGGGATCGGTCACGCGTTTGGGGTCGGCCAGATCAAGGCCCATCGACACCAGTTCGCGGAATGTTCCCCAGTTGTCCATATCGAAGGTGCCGGTGGTCAGGCGCTTTTCATTGGCCAAGGCCAGCGTATCGACGGCGGCGGCCATGTCTTTCAAGCCCGTGGCCTGGCGGTGCGCCACCATGAGGCCGATTTCGGGAGACCATTTGTCGTAGGCCGCATCGGCCAGCAGCTTCTGACCGTAGGCGACACTCTCGGCAGGCGGCAGCACAATCATGAGGTTCTTGACGGAATCGTAGCCGGTGTTGGACATGCCGAGTTCGGCGGCCTTGCGGTAGTAGTTGATTTGTTTGTCGCGGGCGTTCAAGCGGCCGTAGAAATCGCCGAACTGGCGGTAACGTTCCTGCCGTGCCTGGGGTGAATACGACGTTGCGTTGCGGTCAAAATTGACGATTAGTTTTTCGGCTTCATCATTTTTCTTGAGCTCGTAACTGTAAACATCAATCAACGACCCCAGTGCCTGGCTGTAGTTCTGGCTGTTTTCGATGGTGACGGTGCCGGTGCTGCCGCGGGCATAGAAGACCACGGCTTCGGGGAATTTTTTGTAGCGGCGGAATGCGTCGCCGACCATGTTGTTGAACCAGATGTCATCCGGGCGACTGTCGGCCTGGGCACCCCACCAGGCGAGGACCTTGTCAACGCCCTCGGGCGGGGTGCGTTCCAGCAGGGTCCACATCGTATCGTGGCCCAGAGTGGTAAATACTGCCGGATTGGTTTTGGATTCTTTCAAAAGGATAGTCAGCGCATCGGTCGCTTTTTTCCAATCGCGACGGGCTTCGCGATAGGCGATATCCACTTGTATGGCCAGCTCGGTCTGGGACAGCATTTCGATTTGCTGCCGCAGTACCACGGTCAATTCTTTCTGCTTGGTGCGTTGGAGGGCGTCCCCGGCCTGTTCCATCCCTTTGCGCAATTCAGGCAAATAGGCGTAGGGTTTGATAATCTCGGCAATCTTCTTAATTGTCCCATCGAGCTCATATTTCGTGCGTTTCTTTTCGTTGGTCTCCCAAATCTGATCATTCACCGACATCTCAACGTAGGTGCGCACCAAGTTGCCATTGTTGAGCGGATTCTCTTTCAGCTCCGTCTCAATAAAGGCCTGGGTGATGGTCGCCCCCTGCGTGCGACGCAGGAGTTCCGTAATCCGTTCCGCCAGTTCGCGGCGTCCTTCCCTTTTGGCCTGGGCATATTTTCCTTTGAGCGTTTCCGTGATCACTTTGGGGTCTATTCCCAAAGCCAGGGAGGCCCGCTCGTAGATCCCTGCGGCATCTCCGGGCCTTACTCCCTTATCGATCAGAGAGAGCATTTCCGCCTGAACGGCTGGGCCGTTCTTTTTTCCGTCGGCGTCCAGGCTCTTGTTGGCCAGCGCAAGCCGCAGGTTCCAATTCTGCGAATCCCAAGGAAGGTTCTTGGTCATGAAATCGGAGAGCGCGGACATTTCCGGGATATTTCCGGTGCGCCATAGAGAATCTTGAAACTGATTGATCAACTCTCGATTGGTCGGATCAGCCGCCAGAGCCTTCTTGAAGGCCTGAATCGCTTCCTGGTGATTGTCCATGGAACGGGCCAGGTCGCCCAGCCACTGCCATTCCTTGCTGCTGTTGGGGCGTTTCGGATTGGCGTTCAGGAAAATCTTACCGGCCTCAAAGGCTTCGGCGGAGCGTCGGAGGCGATCGTGGGTTAGGTAAATCGCGCGCCAACTGGCATCGCCCGCCGCCGGATCCTTGGGATATTTGGCGGTAAATTTTCGCAGGGTGGCAATCGCTTCAGCGACGGCGCCGGACTGTTCCTGTAAACGTGCTTGGCGCAACATGCGTCCGGCGTTCGCGGCATCGTTCGGATTGGCCGCGACCCAGTCGCCCAGGGCGGAGGCTTCGCTTACGGGGGAGGCCTGCCCATAACGCGCAATTTCGACCAACCCGGAAAACGTGCTCTCCAGCGATGCGGATTTGGGATATTCGCGTATAAATGTGCGGCTCACACTCGCAGCACCGTCCCAGTCATTGCTTTGGCGCTGGGCGTTGATCAAGGTCAGCAGAGCCCTCTCGCGTTCCGGGGCTTTCGAATTGTTCTTCAACCATACCTGCAACTCGGCCGCCGCTTCCAACGGGCGTCCGTGCTCCATGTATGCGTCCACCAATTTCAGGCGCAGCGGAGACCGTAATTCTTCGCCAGTGGCCTGAGAAATCTGGGTGAGTAGCGTCTTGATGGCGGCCACGGCAGCGGTGGACGTCTGCACGGTTTTGGCGTCCTTCGGCGCGGCCGTCACCAAATCCGGATACAAAACGACGCCGCCGGTCATCAGTGCGACCAGGAGGGCCGATGCGGTAATTTTGCTCATGAATTTATTTTTGCGGGCCATCGTGTTTAGCCTTTCAACTCGGAAATCGTAAGTCGGAAAATCGGAAACATGTGAATGCCGTGTGTGCGCGACCCGGTGGCCGCGACTTTACCTAATCACCTTTGCCGCGTTTTTCGAGTGACGCGATCACGGGTTTCACCTTGCTGGCCCATTTGCTCTGGGGATATTCACTGAGCAACTGCCGGAACTTGGCCAAGGCCTCGTCCGTCCGCTGCATGCGGTAGAGGCTGCGTCCAAAGTCATACAAAATGCGATCAGTGAACTGGGCGTCAGGGTATTCATCGAGGGCTTGTTGCAGGGTGGATATGGCGCGATCGTAGTCTTTGGCGGCGAGATAATAGTCGGCCATTTTTCCGACGGCATCACCCGCCACGCCGCTGGTCGGATATCTCTGGAATACTTGCTGATAGCTCAGGAAGGCCGACTCCATCAGCTTTTGGTTGGGCTTGGCCGCATCGCCGGAGGTGCCGGCCTTGGGCTGGGCCATCTGCTCTTGGCAGAGGCCGATTTGATACAAAGCATCGGCCTTGCGCGCGCTGACCGGCAAATCCAACACTCGTTTGAAGATGGAAATAGCCTTCTCGGCATCGCCCTTCTTCAGACTCGTCTCGCCCAGGCCCAGCAACGCCTCATCTACAAACTGGCTGTTGGGAAAATCCTTTTGCAGTTGCAGACACATCTTGGCGGCCTGGTCCAGTTCGTCCAATTCCAGGTAAAGTTTCCACAAACGCACATACAGGGTCTCCAACACCTCGCCACCCAGGTTTCGGGCCCGCGCATCCAAGGCGTCGCACTCGCTGATCCCCTGGCGGAAATGCAGAACCGCCTGCTCTTTCAAGCCCAATTGCTTGTAGATCCGACCGATGTTCGTCAGTGCTTCTGCCTTTTTCAGCCGGGTCTGCAATTCCAGCTGAATATTGTCGATATTCGGGTCGGAAGCCTTCACATCGGCCAGCGCCCCGTCCACGGCGGTGCATACCCCGATCACTTCGCGTGGCTTGCCCGACGAATTGATCTCATCCATATACTGCACTTCAATGCGATCAAAAAACTCCACCTGAAGAACCCCGTCTCCCGCCACCGCCGTCCCCGGCAGTATCGGCACGCTGTTGCCAAAGACCCCGGTGTGCATCGACTTCGGCTTTTCGGCACCCATTGCCCCGCTGTCCGTGACGCCTTCGCGCGGGCGCTCCCCCAGCGTCAGCGTGACTTCATCTATCACCTTGTACACCGGAAGTTCATCGTCATCCTGAAGAATGTCCGCACCGGACGCATCCTTCTTGGGAACTTCGGCCCCTTCGACTTTCTTGGCCGCATCCGCAGCGTCTGCTGCGACGGGCAAGGTGGTGGAGGCCTTCTTCACGAGCCGTTTCGCCACGACCTTTACCTGCACAGTGTCAGGCTTGGGCGAAATATCGCGATCGAGATCGATCACCCGCAGGTAAGCGGTTTTTCCCACCACCACCGTCTTGAGCGGATCGCGGAACGCCCCATCCATGAAGTCGGCGATGCCGTTATGCACGGCCTGCAGTTCTGTTTTGCGGGCGATATTCAGTTCTTTCGAGGCCGTCTGCGCATCCATATACGTGATCATCACCTTGTCCGACCCCAGCACCTGCAGCATCCCGTCTTCCTTCACCGCCTCCCCCAGCGTGGTGTCCAGCTCGCCCAGATAGTTGGGTGAGTTCGGCGGGCCCACGCGCGACAGCTTGACGGTCTCGGAGTCACCCGAGGAACTGGTGACCGTCGCGGTAACTGCGGATCCTTCCTGCAGGGCCGTCAGATCCAGATCAGAGACGCGCACGAACATTCGTTTGCCGATCTCCATATATTTCTTGCCCAGATCCGTATCGCTGATGGCGGTACCAACCTTGCCGAACGCTTCGATGGCCCGACTGTAGGCCCCCAACTTGTAGTGGGCGTTGCCAATGTAGAAATAAGCCTGGTTGGAAAATTCGGTGCCGGGATACTGAATCGTCACCAGCCGCAAACTGGCAAAGGCCTGCTGCCATTTGCTCTGATCATAATAGGACCGCCCCACCATCAGCATGGCTTCGCCACGAATCGCCGTATCCTCGTTCAGTTCCACCGCCGACCGCTCAAAGTACGGCAGGGCCTTGGTCGGATCGTGCGCCTTTTCCAGGTAATACTTGCCCATCCGCATGAACGCTTCAAAACGGACCACGGAACGCGGATAGCGTTCCACCACCTGTTGAAAGAGCTCCAGCGCCTCGCGCGACTGATCCATCGCCAGGCGGGCGTCACCGGCGGCGAGCAGCTTCCTTGCCGCCCGGTCTTCAATCAGGGAACTGGCGGTCGCCTGCCCACCTGGCTTGGTGGTGGCGCTCTTGTCGCCCGGCTTGGCCGTGCCACCGTTCACTGAGCCCGCACTGACTGCGCCGTCCTTAGATGCATCCCTGGCAGCGGATTTATCTTCCGGTGCCGCCCAAGCCCTTCCCCCGATTGCCGCAACCACCAGCCCGATCGCACATCGCCCGACAATCGACCCTCTCTTCGCGCGTCCAGCCTTCGTCGATACGATCTCCACGGCAGTTTTCATCAATCACCTGTTCTGCGCTTTTCTAGACACATCAAATTTTATGAACATGTGCTGCTGATCCGCGCGCCGAACACACTGGCTTAGTACCCCATCTGTTCGCGTGCGCAAAAGCAACTTCACATTATATGATTAACGGCGACCGCGTTCGCCGATTGCAGCAAATAATATCAAAATTCCATTCCGATCTGACCGAACGACCATGAAACTTCCTCGGCCCCGTCCACACCCCCGACTGTCCCGATGAGTTTCCCCGCGCCAGCCTTTTCCCCATCCGCCATAACTTCCGCTATAATCCCCGTATGGACGCACGAAACTACCGCGAATCTCTGCGCCGCCTACGCCTCTTCGCCAACGAAGCCGACCTCACCCACGACAACGTCTCCGCCTTCGTCCAACCTTTCATCGCCGAGTGGAAAACCGTCCCGGTCCCGAATCGCAAAGAAAGCACCCCCAACATGGCCCCAGAGTTCACGCTCTCCGACTCCGCCCGCGCCGACCTTTCCACACGCATCCGCGTGATCGGCATGAATCTGCACAAACAGCAGTTGCGGGGCATCGACTACCACAATCAACTGCAGCGTCAGATTGCACTGCTCGCGCCCCAGTTTGACTGCCGCGGGTGGGTCGAGTCGGCGGCGCTGTTTGACGACCCCGACACACTTCTGGAATCCGCCGCCCCACCGACCCGTGTATCCGGCCGCGTGGATGTGATCTGGGCGCGCGCTCGCATTCCTGTGGCCATATTTGAAATCGATTCAACGACGAAGCTGCGTTCCTTTCAGAAGCTCAAGGAAGGGGCCGCTCCGCACAAGTTCTGGATTTATTTCGGACGCGACGTGTGGAGTTTCAAGACGTTTCTTCAGCAGTCCGACCCGCTCCGCGAGATCCTGCCGGTGATCGTCCCGCAAACCTTTATTCCCAGTTTCGCCGACCGGCCCCAGGAGCCCGGAGAATAATCTCGCCCCCTGCCCCAAAATTTACGATTTGGAAGCTGATTTGAGTGACTCAATCGCCGTAATCTGATTGAGCCGGATAAATACCCAATGATCCGAGCGGGGGAAAAAATATGAGAGTTTCGATTTGCCAATCGCCACATTATGGGGATTGGATACCGCGTATTTATCACCGCTCGAAATGACAATCCGGAACGGCTCAAACGGCAATTTACTCAGCAACTCTTCAATATCTTCGAGCATTTTCCTTCTACCTCAAAAAAACGATCCGTGGCTATGCCTCCATTTTAGCATCTCGTCACATCGGCGAAACCCCTATCCTTCCCCTTTCTCGTGCCTCCCCAATTTCGCCTCCGCTTGACTTTCTAAGCTAAATTAATTAACTTAGCTTATTAATACCCAGCCAGGAGCACCATGCCCACCATCCTCCCCCATGACGCCCGCGCCTCCAACCGCCTCGCGGTCTTTGACTACCTCCGCGCCGCCGGACCGGCATCCCGCGCCGATGCCGCCAAATCCATCGGCCTTTCCGCCCCCACCGTCGGCAAGATTGCCGAACAACTTCTCGCCGACGGACTGCTTGAGGAGGAAGATTCGCCTCCACCAGCCGTCGACACCCCCGACCACTTTGCGCCGCGTGACCGCACCGGGCGCCCTTCCCGGCCGCTGCGTCTTAACCGCACGCGCGAATCCATCCTCGCACTCCAGATTGGGGTTCACAACACGCGTCTCTCAGCCCTGCCCATCGCCGGACCACAGAAAGATCCCGCCACCAATGAACCCACTTCGGAACGCTCTTGGCCGATCACGTTCAAGACCCCCGCTTCCCGCGAGGCTTTCATCCGCGACCTCGCGTCGGCCGTCCGCTCGCTTCACAACCCGGATACTGCCGCCATCGCGATCTCCGTCCCCGGCGCCCTCGACGAATCCACCGGGCTGACGCTGCTCTCGCCCAACATCCCCTGGTTGCACAACGTCAATCTTGGCACGCTCGTCCACGAAGCGCTGCCCGCCGCCCGCGCCACCCCCCTCTGCTTCGTCCAGGAAATCCGCGCTCTCGCCCTCGGCCAACTCTGGGCCCAACCGGTCATCAAAGATTTTCTCCTCGTTGATTTCGGTGCTGGCGTCGGCGGGGCGCTGGCCGCCAATTCGCATCTTTATGTCTCGCCGCTTCCCCTCTCCGGCGAGATCGGCCACTCGCGCATCCCCGGCAACCGTCGGCCGTGCGGCTGCGGCAACACTGGCTGCCTCGAAACCCTGCTGTCGCGCCGCGGCCTCCTCGCGTCCTTCGCCAAGACCCATCACTCGGCCAAGAAATCATGGCCCACGCTCGTTCACCACCTCGAACACAACCCTCTGGAAAAATGGCTCACCCCCACGCTCGATGCCGCCGGGGCCATCATCGCCACGGCCCTCAACCTTGTCGGCATTCGCGACGTTGTCCTCACGGGTTTCCTCGCGGAACTTCCCCCACCGATCACCGACCGCATCACCACTGCCATCCGCGACGCCTCCATGTGGGCCCGCTTCGGCGAGGTGCGCATCACCTTGGCGCCGCGCCGCCGCGCCCTGGGCCTCGTCGCCGCTGCCATCGACCGCATCCTCCTTCCGTCTCCCAAAATTGAAAGATGAATCGTTTTTGAAATAACTGTCTCGTTAAAACCCTAAGGAGCAATCATGTCGATAGTCCGTAAAGCCGTCATCACCGCCGCTGGCCGTGGCACCCGCATGTACCCCGCGACCTCGATCGTCCAGAAAGAACTCCTCCCCATGGTGGATCGCGACGGCCTCACCAAGCCCGTCATCCAGATTATCTGCGAAGAAGCCTTCGACGCCGGCATCGAAGAAATCTGCATCGTCGTCTCGCCCGGCGATGAAGTGCAGTTCAAACACTACTTCCGCGGCCTGACCGCCGAACTCCTCCCGGCGTTCAAGGGAAAGGAATGGGCCCTCAAGGAATCCGAAAAGCTCGCCAAAATGGAAAAATCGCTCACCTTCGTCACCCAGCACACGCCTGAGGGTTACGGACACGCCGTCTACCAGGCCAAAAACTTCATCGGCAATGAACCGTTCCTCCTCATGCTCGGCGATCACATTTACATCACCGGCGAGAATGACCGCTGCGCCAAACAACTCATTGACTCCTTCGCCTCCAGCGGCGCAGATGCCGTCTCGGCCGTCAAACCCACCGCCGAAAACCTCCTCCATCTCTTCGGCACCATGAAAGGCAAACCCCTCCCCTCCCAACCCCGCCTCTACGATGTCGAAACCATCAAGGAAAAACCAACCATCGACTTCGCCCGACAAAATCTCGCCACGCCCGGCGTCGCCCCCGGCATGTACCTGTGCCACTTCGGCATGCACGTCTTCCCGCCGGCCCTCTTCGACGCGATCGAAAAGCAGATCAAGGACAACCTGCGCGAGAAGGGCGAAATCCAACTCACCTCCGCCCAGGAAATGATGCGCCAGCAACTCAAGCGTTACTACTGCTTCGAAGTCATCGGCGAACGCTATGACACCGGCATCCCCTTCGGCCTTATGGAAACCCAGATCGCCCTCGCCCTCGCCGGCATACACCGTCAGGAAATCGTCGAATCGTTGGCCCGGCTCCTCACCCAGCAACTGGCCACGGTGAAAAAGCAGTAACCGCGCCCAAGCCAAAATCCTGCTGCGCCACCGCTGCGCTTTCAGCAAGAATGTCCGGCATCGTTCATGCCAAACATTTCTCGCGGCGCTTCATGTATATAAGGCTATGTCCTGAATCGCTCCTGGTCCGCTCACCCCTCGACGTTCCTGCGAATCCCCTGTTCCTCCACCGGGCTGATCACCCCGCGTTCGGTCACGATCGCCGTAATCAAGCCCGCCAGTGTAACATCAAATGACGGATTGTAGACTTTCATCCCGGCCGGCGCTGTCCGCACGCCTCCGAAACCCGTCACCTCCTCCGGTGCCCGTTCCTCGATCGGAATTAAACCCCCATGCGTGAGCGATAAATCAAACGTGTTCGTGGGCGCGGCCACCACCACGGGGATTCCATGTGCCTTCGCCAGCGTCGCCACCGAATACGTGCCAATCTTGTTGGCCGTATCGCCATTGGCGGCGATACGGTCTGCCCCCACAATCACCAACTGGATCTTTCCCTGCTTCATCAGCAAGCCCGCCATGTTGTCGCAAATCAGCGTCGTATCCACGCCGGCCGTCGACAGTTCCCACGCGGTCAGGCGTGCCCCCTGCAGCAATGGCCGCGTCTCATCGGCAAACACCTGAAACTTCCGCCCCAGCCGCTGCGCCTCATACATCAGCGACAACGCCGTCCCATGGTCTGACGTCGCCAAGCTTCCCGCATTGCAGTGTGTCAGTACCCCAAACCCCTCCTCGATAAAACGCGCACCATGTTTGCCAATCGCCAGGCACTTTTCCAGGTCATCCGCATGGATCGCCCGCGCCTCTTCCAAGAGCCGCCGCACCAGTTGTCGCGCTCCAACTCCCCGCTCCGATATTGCCACACGCTCCATCTGGTCGACCGCCCACTCCAGGTTCACCGCCGTCGGCCGGCTTGATTTCAAATATGCCCCGCATTCCTGCAGCACTTCAATCACCATCGCCGATTGGGACGAAGGCCCCACCTTCCGCGCCCCGATCACCATTCCGTATGCCGCCGCCACCCCAATCGCCGGCGCGCCCCGCACCGCCAATGTTTTGATCGCATCCCACACCTCTTCCACTGTGTTCAGGCGCAAGACCTCGACCCGGCCCGGCAACACCCGTTGGTCCAATACTTCCAGGTGGCCCTGGATATCCCCCACCCATTCCACGGTCGGCGGCCTGCGATACGCTGCGTCCATTTCCAAATTCAATATCCAACAAAGAGCGATCAAAAAAACAAAATCGTCCGTGTCTGCATGTGTCTATCTGCGGAGGATCAAGAAACATTTCCGGTCTGAAAATTCCTGACTGGTCGCCAACTTCGCCGGCCAGCTCACTTATAAAACGCCAAAATCGTATCGGCTACGCGTTCCATCTGTCGATCCGTCAATTCCGGAAACACCGGCAACGCCAGCACTTCTTCGCATGCCCGCTCCGTCACCGGAAACGCGCCTTTGGCATATCCCAGATCGGCAAAACACTCCTGCAAGTGCAGCCCTTTGGGATAAAATACGTTGCAGCCCACCCCCTCCTTTGTGAGGTAGTCGCGCACCGCATCCCGCTCTGGCACCCGAATCACGTATTGATGATACACGTGATAAACACCCGGCAGCTCCCGTGGCGGCTTCACGTCCGTCCCCACAAACCGCTTCGTGTAATACGCGGCAATCGCCCGCCGCCGCTTCGTCCAACTCTCCAGGTGCCGCAACTTCACATCGAGCACCGCCGCCTGAATCGCATCCATGCGGAAATTTCCGCCCACAAATTCATGGTGATACCGCGCCGTCTCCCCATGCTGCCGCGTCTGTCGAAACCGTATCGCCAACTTCTCATCGCGCGTCACCAGCGCTCCCGCATCACCGGCGGCCCCCAGGTTCTTCGTCGGATAAAAACTCAAACACGCGCATCGCGCATTCTCCGCAACCTGCTTCCCGGCAGCATCCCGCGATCCTATCGCCTGCGCCGCATCCTCGATCACATCCAACCCATGCTTGCACGCAATGGCCGCAAGCGCCCCCGAATCCAGCATCTGCCCATACAAATGCACCGGCACAATCGCCCGCGTCTGCCCTGTAATCGCGCCCTCCACCCGCTGCACATCCATCAAAAAGGTATCCGCATCTATATCCACAAACACCGGCTTCGCCCCCGCCCGCGCAATGCAACCCGCCGTGGCAAAAAACGAAAACGGCGTCGTCACCACCTCCGCCCCCGCCCCAATCTTCAGTGCCATCATCGCCGCCAAAATCGCATCCGTCCCGGAGGACAATGCCACCACATACGCCCCCAACTGCTTGCCCAAATGCTCCTCAAACCGCCCCACAAACGGCCCCGACACCGCCCCCGACGTGTACTGCTGGCTTTCTAATACTTCCTTGATCGCCCCCTCCACCTCGTTGCGGATCAACTGCCACTGCGTCGCCAACTCAAACAGCGGCACTGGCCCCGCAACTTCCACCGATTTTGCGCCCGCAATATGTGTCATCTAGCATCACTCCTTTGTGCCCTCCGATAGTAAGGCATTGGTTTTCTGATTGCCAACCCACCATTCGCCCCGCCACCCCCAATGGGGGTACGCCCTTCCGCTCACACCTTCATATGCGTCCGCAAATACCGCCCCGTATGCGAATGCTTGCTCCGGCTCAACTCCTCCGGCGAGCCCTCCGCAATCACCTCTCCGCCTGAATGCCCGCCCTCCGGCCCCAAATCAATAATATGATCCGCCGTCTTGATCACATCCAGGTGATGCTCGATCACCAGCACCGAATGCCCCGCATCCTCCAACCGCGCCAAACACTCCAGCAGCTTCGCAATATCCGCCCGATGCAGCCCCGTCGTCGGCTCATCCAGAATGTACAGCGCATGCTGCCCCCGCCGCAGCTTCGACAATTCATTCGCCAGCTTGATCCGCTGCGCCTCCCCGCCCGACAACATCGTCGACGACTGCCCCAGCGTCAAATACCCACGCGGGCAATGCGCCTCCGCCGACGTCGCATACAGCAAATTCAAATACGGGGAAATATCCGTCATTGTCCCCACCGTCGAACGCGGATTCTTCCCCACCGTCTTCTGCTCGATCGAAATCACCGGCGACAACCCCAGCATTAATGATGCTTCCACTTTTACCGCTGCCCCTTCACCCCTCACCCGTGCTCGTTTTGCTCCTTGCTCCCTGTTTCTTGGTTCTCGCCCCCCTTCATCCCCTCCGCATACAAAACACTGTACTTCAACATCACCATGATCGTCGTCTTATACGCAATCGCCAGCCCAAACCGCCCCTCCAGAAACGCCCCGCGCAAAACATAATATTTCAAAAACGTCATCCACGGCCGGAAGAACAGATTCACCCACCCGCCGCGTTTCCCCTTCAAACGCATATGCTCCGCCAGCTCCACCGCGTACATCGCCTGCTTCACCCCATCATTGAAATCCGTCGCCTGCAACTCCGTCAATCGATTGTGCAAAATCGCCCCCTTCAACTTCCCCACTCGAAATTCCGCCTTCACCTTCCGTATCTCCGGAATACTCCGCGCATCCCACTCCACCCGCTCCCTATGCACCAACCGCGTCTGAAAATCCGGCCCCCACACCCGCACATGACGCTTCATCACAAAATTCTTCCGTGGCATCTTGAACAAACCCACCCCCCGCCGCGCCTCCTCCGTCAACCCCAAAATCTCCCCCCGCAACTCCTCTCCGCACTCCTCGTCCGCATCCAGCATCAGCACCCACGCGTTCCGGCACGCCGACGCCGCATACTCCCGCTGCTTATTGAACCACCGCCATCCACTCTTAATCACCCGCACCTTCCCGCTCCCATGCCCCTCGCACACCCCCACCGTCCCATCCGTCGATCCCGAATCCACCACCACGATCTCGTCGCACCACCTCAGCGAATCCAAAGTCCGCGCAATCTTGTCGGCATTGTTCTTGCAGATCACGCAGCCCGACACCAAAAACTTCGGTTGATCATCCATTCCCCGATGATACCCCACAACCCAATCCCCCGTCACCCCACCAAGCATCGCCCCCTATACCCAATTCAAATCCAATAATTGACGATCTCCCCGAACGAGGATTTATTGCTCCATATTTTTTAACAATCCAACTTGGGACGCTACCGGAATAAATTGCATTTTCCGCAATCTTCCGTTTATACATTCCCTTAATTCGTGCTGCTAATTTCTTGCTAAAATAATGTGCTGACTTCATGCCGTCTAAAACTTCATCAAGTAGGTTGGGATTGCCTTTAAGACTTGCCAACGTATACCACCTTGCCTCGCCATCCATGTATGTCAAAAGGTCAACATTATGATTTATGATAGATTGAAAAGTGGGAATGGCATCCCACGGAGTCAAGCGGGTTAGCCTATCCCAATCCTCAATTGCCAAAAAACTTTCACCAGATTTAACCAGACCCGATTCTACTGCATCCAAAAATATCCCTAAATCCCCCACAAGATTATCGCCGTGATAACCACTGGCAACGTCCTGCAATTTTGGCGTACCGCCCACAACGTGACCGAGTGACAAGATGTAATTCACCAACTCGGCTCCCGTCTGTCTGGTTAATCCCGTCCCGTCCCTTTGTCCCTCACTCAAAATCCTCGAATAAATAAAACCAGTTTTCATTTTCTGACCCTTTCGTGCTTTGGTTGTACCATTTGCCCGATAGCAGGTGCAATACCCGCTTAAAAATCGAGGCACAATTAGGCTAAACTGTCCGCAGTCCCAGCGGGCATCCTGCCCGCGACGTCGTCGTCGTCGAAGTAGCCGTCGGCGCAGCCGCAGTACGCATGATCGCCCTCACCGTCGCCCCCGCCCCACGCCTCGAACTCCACCGATTCGCCCAAGCCACCCTCGCCCGAAATCCACCCTCGGCAATTCCTTCAATGCCTCTCCAACCTCACCTCCCCCTCACGCCCAACCCGCACCCGCACCCAACTCCTCTCTTCGCTCGAAACCACCTCACCCCCCACCATCTTCCCAATCTCCGCCTCACTCCCCTCCCGTCCCGGCCCCAGCAAAACCACCACCTCCCCATTCATCGCCCCGCGCGCCCCCAAACTCCGCCACACCAACTCGCTCTTCGGATTCACCAGCCAGATCACCTTCCCCCGATACTCCAGCCGCAGCATCAACGATGCCTCCCCCACCTCCCCCGTCGGCCACATCACCCGCATCGCGCATTCCCCCACCCGCACCTCATCCCCCCCGCGCAGCGTCTCCACCTTCGCCCTCACCTTCCGCGCCCCGTCCATCACTTCCGTCCCCGGCAGCGTCCAGTCCGCATGTCGCGCCACCCGCTCGCTCACAAAAACCCTTCCCGGCCTGAAACGCTCCACCATGTCCCCCGCATCGCTCGCATGTACCTTGTCTGCACTTGAAATCACCACCCCCTCCAAACGCCCCACGCCCATCACCCGCAGCGCCGGTCGCATCACGTTCCGCAAAACCCCCGGCGCCTCCTGCGATCCGCAATTCACCGCCCACACCCCACCGTCCGGCATCCGCACCACCACCGCACTCCCCTTCGCCACCGTCAGTACCTCCAACTCCAACTCCCCCCGCGGCAGCGTCCACGCATACCACCCCACCACGCTCACCACCACCATCATCCCCAGCACGCTCACCGTCGCTCGCGACCACCCCGCCCACCGTCGCACCACCCACACCAGCATGATTCCATAGCACAATCCCACGCACCACCACGGCGGCCCGCGCATCGCCACCACCGCCCCCGGCACACGCGACAACCAATCCACTCCCCACACCATCACCGTCGCCACCCCCGTCGTCACCGGCGCAATCCACCCCGCCACCGTCCCCGAAATCAACGCCGCCACCAACTGCACCACCGACGCCACCATCGTCATGCTCACCAGCGGCAACGCCACCATCCCCGTCAAGACCGCCAGCGGATTCCACGCATTGAAATGCCACAGCACCAGCGGCGTCGCCGTCAAAGTCCCGATCCCATTAGCCACCAGCAGCCCCACCAACACCTTGATCGCCCCCAACCGCCAGCGCCACCACCTCCGCCCGCTGATCGCCACGATCTCCTCCTCCCGCCTCAGCCACCACCACGAAGTCCCCCACGCATAGCACCGCTCACCCAGCAATATCAATCCCGCAGTGCTCACAAAACTCAACTGGCATCCCGCATCCCCCATATCCGTCGGCCGCAGAATCACCACCACCGCCAGCGCCGCCGCCAACATGTTCAGCAAACTCGCCCGCCGATTCATCAGCCGACCCGCCACCATCATCCCCATCGCCACCCCCGCCCGCAGCACCGGCGGCCCGCACGGCGTCAGCGCCACGTACCCCAGCAACACGCTCGCTACCAACACCAGCTTCATCCGCGGCCCGAGCGGCACCACCCGCATCGCGCCCCACAAAATCCCCGCCAGAAAAACCACATGACTTCCCGAAATCGCCAACAGATGCGCCACCCCCGCATTCGTAAACGACTCCCCCACTTCCGCAATCGACGGATCGCGATACCCCAGCAGCAGCGCCACCATCGCCCGCCCCGATATTCCATCCACCCGCACCGTATGCTCTAAAAGTTTCCCCCGCACAAACATCCGCGCCCGATCCACCCACCGCGCCCCGCCCCCATCATTCGTCTCCTCCACCAGCGTCAGCGCATTGTCTTTCTTGGCGCTGATCTCCACAAAAATCCGCGATGCACCCAAATACTTCCGCATATCAAACGCCCCCGGATTCCGCGCCTCCGCCGGACGGTGCGCCCAACCATGCAGTTCCAATACCTGCCCCCGCGCCACGCTCACCCCCGCTGCCGATTTCACCCGCACCATCCCCTCACTCTCCACCCACCCCGCGCTCGTCCACACCCGCCGCACCTTCCCCACCCAGTATATATTCCCATGCGTCGCCGCTTCATCCTCCGGCGGCACGACCACCTCCACCCGCGCCTTGATCGGTGTCGCATTTTCTCCTTGGACGAACCGCGCCACCTCCGTCCACCCACCTTGTTGCTGGTCCATTTGCCACAGTCCGATCCCCGCAAACATGAATCCCATGAGCAAACAAAAATGAGTCGCCACCACCTGCCTTACCCCCCTCAGCACCCCCTCCGCTACCGCCCAACCCACCCACAACACCCCCGCGCCCCCCAGCGCGACCCCCACCTCCACCCCCTTCACCCCCCCCACTACCCCCCCTATACCCACCCCCGACCCCAGCGCCACAACCGCCGGCACCAGTGGATTCATCCGCAAAAACAGGCTCAGTCTGTCCATTCCCGCACGCATACCCGCATAAGATACCACCGCCCCGCCCCTTCCGCCCGCCTCCGCGCTTCCTCACCTGTTTGTCGTAACTCCTTCCCTAGACCTCACCTGCAACTCCCACTAAGATTGCCCCCATGAAAGTTTCGCTCTTTATCACCTGCCTCACCGATCTTTTTTCCCCCCAAGTCGGCCTCGCCACCGTCACCGCCCTCGAGCATTTCGGCTGCACCGTCGATTTCCCCCAAGACCAAACCTGCTGCGGCCAGCCGCAATATAACAACGGATATCCGAAGGACGCGTTGAGGCTGGCGAAGCGGATGATTCGGGTGTTTGAAAAGTCGCAGTACGTGGTGACGCCGTCGGGATCGTGCTGTGCCATGATTCGCGAACACTATCCGTTGCTCTTTGCCAATGATGTCGAATGGGAGCAGCGGGCTACGGAGTTTGTGGCCAAGACTTACGAGTTTGTGGAGTTTCTCACCAAAGTTTTGAAGGTCGATGTTTCCTCCCTCCAATTGCCGAATGCGACGCAGGTTACGTATCACTACACGTGCCATACGCGCGGGCTCGGGGTGACGGGCGAGCCGTGTACGAACATGGTTAAGCAGTTGGGGAACGCGACTTTTTTACCGCTGGAGAAGGCGGAGCAATGTTGCGGGTTCGGCGGGACTTTTGCCACGAAGTATCCGGATATTTCCGGGGCGATTGTTAAAGACAAGGTGCAATGCGGTAACCAGACGGGGGCGGCGGTGATGCTGGTGAATGATGCGGGATGCGCGATGAACATTGGCGGGGCGTGCCATCGACATGGGGGGAAATTTGCGGTCAAGCATTTCGCGGAGCTGCTGGCCGAGGCGATCGTAGCGAAAGAGGGGGCGGAGAAGTGACCACCAAGATTGAGGCTTCGCGGCTGGCGTTGCCGGTGTTCAATCCGGATTTCAAGAAAGTTTCGCATGATGCGTCGCTGGATTTTGGGCTGCATGATGCAATCAATAATTCGGCGGTCAAGAAGGATTATGGGCGGCGGATTTTGCTGACGCATGATCTGCCGGATCCGGATGGGTTGCGGGCGCTGGCGGGGAAGATCAAGGCGCATACGCTGGATCATCTGGATTATTACCTGGAACTGTTGGAAGCCAACATCCTCAAGAACGGGGGGCACGTTCACTTTGCGACGACGGGGGCGGAAGCGAATCAGATCGTGATCGATATCGCCAAACGGACCAAGTCGAAACTGATCGTCAAATCCAAATCGATGGTTTCGGAAGAAACGGAACTGAACCACGCGTTGATTGATGCGGGGCTGGAGCCGGTGGAAACGGATTTGGGGGAACTGATCGTGCAGATCGCGCACGATCATCCGTCGCACCTGGTGATGCCGATCATTCATTTGAAGGCGCCGCAGATTGGGCGCATTTTTGAGAAGTTTTTTTCCGTGCCGTATACGGAAGATCCGCCGGCACTCGCTGAGATGGCGCGGGTGTATTTGCGGGATCGATTTAACCGGGCGGATATGGGGGTTTCCGGGGTGAATTTCGGGATCGCCGATACGGGGTCGATCTGCATTTGCACCAATGAAGGCAATGGGCGGATGTGTACCTCGCGGCCGCGGGTGCATGTGGCGCTGATGGGGATGGAGAAGTTGATTCCATCGCTGGAAACTCTGCCGGTGTTTTTGAAGCTGCTGGCGCGGTCGGCGTCGGGGCAAGCGCTGACGCAATATACGAACATCATCACGGGGCCGAAGCGGGCGGGCGAGCATGATGGGCCGGAGGAGTTTCATCTGGTGGTGATCGACAATGGGCGGAGCCGGATTCTGGCTTCGGATTATCGCGACACGTTGCGGTGCATTCGGTGCGGGGCATGTTTGAATGCGTGTCCGATTTATCGAACGATCGGGGGGCACGCGTATGGGTCGATTTATCCGGGGCCGATCGGGGCGTTGATTACGCCGCTGTTTAATGGGCTGGAGCAGCATGTGCATTTGCCGCAGGCGACGAGTTTGTGCGGGGCTTGCTACGAGGCGTGCCCGGTGAAGATCAACATTCCGGAAATGTTGATACATATGAAGCAGGACCTGAAGAAAATTGGTTATACAAAGTGGTATGAAAAGCTCCTTTTCAAAGTGTGGACGCGGGCAACGGCGAGCAAGTTTTTGTATGTGATGGGGCAGAAATTCCAGCGGTTGATGCTGCGGCGGATTGTGAAGTCGCAGGATGGGTGGATCGCGAAGTTGCCGCCGCCGGCGCGGGGATGGACGGCGGCGCGGGATTTTCCGATCCCGGCGAAGGAATCGTTCCGGCAGTTGTGGAAGAAGCGGAAGTAATTTTTGTGCTGAAGTGAGTTGCGGAAATGTCGCCATCGAAACGAACGAATCCATTTTTGAATCGCCAGCCTTTGGCGGGGACGGGGCGGGAGGCTTTTTTGGCGCGGGTGCGGAAGGCACTGGGGCATACGGCGACTTTGCCGCCGGTGAATTCGCCGGAGATTGACGAGCGGGTTTTGCGGCAGGTTTCGCAGGATGAGGGGAAGGTATCGGTGGAGGAGCGGGTGGCGCGGTGGGCGAAGCTGGCGGAGGGGAATAGCGTGAAAGTGCTGCGGACGAAGTCGGGGGAATTGCTGGGGGCGTTGGATTCGGTATTGAGTCAACATGCGGTGACGCAGGCGATGTTGAATGTGCGGGAGTTGGGGAAGCGTTTTCCGATGGAGTCGCATCTGGCGGCGAAGAAGGTGGTGGTGCATCAGTGGGGCGAGAAGGGATGCGGGGAGGCGATTTTTCATTGCGAGATGTCGATCACGGATTGCCGGGCGGGGATCGCGGACACGGGGGCGTTTTTGGTGTGGTCGGATGCGGGGTTCGGGCGGTCGTCGACGCTGGTGGTGCCGGTTCATGTGATCTTGATCGGGGCGTCGCAGATTTTGGCGGATTTGATCGATGCGTTGGCGATGGTGCGGCGAGCGAACGCGGTGGGGTTGCCGTCGAACGTGGTGGTGATCAATGGGCCGTCGAAGACGGCGGATATTGAGATGAAGATGGTGACGGGGGTGCATGGTCCGAAGTACGTTTATGCGATACTTTTGGAGGATGTGTAGGGGGAGGCGGGGGGTCGTTCGCGATTGCGTTTTATGTGGGTTGGGGGGTAAGG